>NZ_KV804540.1:89419-112146 GCF_001811325.1 Eikenella sp. HMSC071B05
CCGCGCGCAGCGAAGCGGGCTACCGCCGCTACAGCCAGGCCGACCTTGCCCGGCTGCGTTTTATCCGCCATGCGCGGGAAGTGGGCTTTTCCCTGCCGCAGATCGGGCAGCTTTTGAGCCTGCAGCACAACCCGCAGCGCACCAGCCGCGAAGTGAAAACGCTCACCGCGCGGCACATCGCCGAGCTGGAAGCCAAAATCGAACGCCTGCAGGGCATGGTGGCCGAGCTGCAACGCTGGCACGACGCCTGCGCGGGAGACGATTGCCCGGATTGCGCGATTTTGGCCGGGTTGGAGGAGCGTTAGGCGGCATTGGCGGAATAGAAACAGGCTACCTGAAAAGTTTCAGGTAGCCTTCATTTTGGGATCAATTGGCTATCACGGAAATTCAAGCATATTGCTCCATCAGTTCTATAATTTCTTTAAAGCCTTCTCGTTCGGAACGATAGTGCTTGGTAAAAGCCAATAGTTCCATCCCGCTATTGGCATTCGGATAGTGCACATCGCCGCCGTTTTCCAGCATCTTTTTCAACACATCCAGTCTATGCGGCATGGCGCCCATCATGCCTAAGGGAATCACATTGTCCCGATTGGGTATATTGGGGTTGGCACCTGCTTCCAATAGGGCTAGGGCGGCATCGCCGTTTTTAGCCTGCATGGCGTAATGCAGCGGGGTCATGCCGTAGCAGTCTTGGGCGTTGACTTCTACTCCTCTCTCTAAATAAAAGTAAACGGTGGGCAAAGGTGCAGGGCTATATGAATTAATATTTATCCTATGCAGAAAATTCCAGCGCTCAGAAGGAGTTGTGTAAAGTGGATCAAACTTTCCTGTACGCTCCATTTCCTCCAAGAACAATATGTTTCCATCCCCATTTGCGCCAATAATCTGTTCACCAATAGTTTCCGGCGGTAATTGATGTGCTTTTTCTTTCATTTATATATTCTCGTATGTTTTATTAATTAACCTTCCTGTAGCTTGATTACTTCTATATTTAATCTACAGCCTAATTGTTGTCACTGTTTAAAAAATTCCGCATATCCTTTCGAATATCATCCTAATCCACCAATCCCCGGTTTCTCATATCTATGCGGCATATTGTCCATGGCATTTTCCAGCCTAAAATGTTGAGGCCTACTATTAATGTAGTCGTTAAGCTGAGGTTGGCTACCTGAAAATGCAGCACAGCAGAAGTTTCTGCGAAGCTAAAATCTTCAGGTAGCCTATTTTACTATTTAGCTGCCGCTTCGGCTGCTTCGGGCTGTGTGCCTTCTTCCTGCCAGCCGCTGCCGATGGCTTTATAGAGATTGAGCAGATTGAGGCCGGAGGCGAGTTGGTTGTCGAGCAGGTTTTGGCTGAAGCTGTGGGCGCTGAGCTGGGATTGCAGGGCAGTGTCGAGGGTTTTGCGGCCGTAGCGGAAGAGTTGGCGGTCGTTGCGCACTTGCTGCTGCGCGGTACGTTCGGCCTGCTGCAATTCTTGCTGTTGGGCGTTGAGGGCGTGTTGGGCCTGGTAGGCGTTGTCTACGTCGGCGAGGGCTTGCAGCAGGGTTTGGTCGTATTGCAGCAGGGCGGTTTGCAGGCGGGCGTCGGCAGCTTGGATGTTGGCGCGGATGCGGCCGGCAGTGAAGAGGGGGAGCTGTACGCCGATGCTGAAGAGGCCGCCGTTGCCGCTGCGGGCGCGGTTGAAGGGGGCGAGGTCGCTGTTGAGCTCGATACGGCCGGTTTGCCAGAGGAATTGGATGTCGAAGCGGGGGAGGAGGTCGGCTTTGGCGCTGGCGAGCTGGGCGCTGCGGGCTTGGATTTCGGCAGCGCGGGCGCGCAGGTCGGGGCGTTGGTTGAGGAGGTTGCCGGGCCGGATGCCTTGCGGCGGGCTGGGCAGGTGTTGCAGCAGGGCGGCTTGGCGCATGGCGTCGCTATCGAGGCGGAAGCTTTGTGGGGTTTGGCCGATGAGCACGGCGATGCTGCGCTGCTGGGCGTCGAACTGGGCTTGGAGGGTGCTTTGGCGGGCTTGCAGAGCTTGGATTTGGGCGGCAATGGCGGTGGTGTCGTGGGCGGTGGCGTGGCCGGCGTTGAAGCGGCCGGCGGCATAGCGCGCCAGTTCGTGCAGGGTGGAGAGCTGTTGGGAAACGAGGGCTTGCTGCTGCTGGATGTGGGCGGCGCGCAGGTAGTGTTCGGCGATTTGGGCGGAGACGAGCAGGCGGCTGCCGTGGAGCTGCTCTTGGCTGCCGAGGGCAGCGGCGCGGGCGGCATCGGCATCGCTGCGTTTCTGGCCGAAGACGTCGGGCTCCCAGGCGGCGCGGAAGCTGGCGGAGGTGAGGTTGCCGCCGTTGCCGAGGTAGGGATCACGGCGGTGGTTGCGGTAGCCTTTGGCATCGGTGGCGAGGCCGGCGCTGGGCAGGAGGTCGGCTTCGGCCAGGCGGGAGGTGGCGCGGGCTT
Source organism: Eikenella sp. HMSC071B05 (assembly GCF_001811325.1). Taxonomy (NCBI): domain Bacteria; kingdom Pseudomonadati; phylum Pseudomonadota; class Betaproteobacteria; order Neisseriales; family Neisseriaceae; genus Eikenella; species Eikenella sp. HMSC071B05. Next base: position 91,853 of record NZ_KV804540.1, read on the forward strand.
CTTCTAGGCGGCTGCGGGCAATAGCGATGCTGTGGTTGTGTTGCAGGCCTTGTTCGATGAGGCGGCCGAGCTGGGGGTCGGGCCATTGCTGCCACCAGCGGGCCAGATTGGGGGCGGAGTCGGCCTGTCCGGTGTGTTGGAAGTTTTCAGGTAGCGTGATGTTGGATTGGCGGTCGATTTGGGTGGCGGTACAGGCGGTGAGGAGGAGGGCAAGGGCGATGGGGAGGAGTTTGGGCATGGCGGTTTCCTTGGGGTGGAGCTACCTGAAAATGTACAGGTGGTTTTTCAGGTAGCCTTTTGGTTGAACGGGCATGATTCTTGGGCAGTTTGCCGTTTGGGCTACCTGAAAACCCGTCTTCTTTTTTCAGGTAGCCTTTTTTAATTCTGCTGTGCCAGCATCCGGCGGAAGCGGATTACGGCGAGGGCGGTGAAGAGGATGCCGGATACGGCGGTGATGGCTACGCGGTGGCGGATCACGCTCCAGCCGGCGCCCCGGAAAATGATGTCTTTGGAGAGAGCGGTGAATTGGGTCATGGGCGAGAGCTCGGAAAGGCTGCGCAGCCAGGGCGGCAGGTTTTCGATGGGCGAGGTGCTGCCGGAGAGCAGGAATACGGCAATATACACGATGATGCACAGCAGGCTGAACTGCGGCATGGTGGGCGCCTGGGTGGCGAGCAGCACGCCGAGCCCGGCCATGGCAAACAGATACACGGCCTCGCAGAACACGAACAGCGCCAGCGAGCCGTTAATCGGCACGCCCACGGCGCGGTGTACCACCAAGAGCAGCGAGAGCAGGGAGGAAACCAGGATAATCAGGCCGTTGGCCAGGATTTTGGCCATCACGATTTCGTTCGTATCCACCGGCATCACCAACAAATGCTCAATCGTGCCGTGTTCGCGCTCGCGGATCACGGCCGCGCCCACCAGCAGGATGGTGAGCAGGGTGGCGTTGCCCACCAGTTGGTTGAGCGGCATAAACCATTCGCTGCGCAGGTTTTCGTTGAATAGCACGTTTACCACCGGCTCGAAGGGCGCGGCGTTGCCGTGCCGCCCCAGATAGGCCGCCGTTTCACGGTTTACGATTTGGCCGATATACACCGAGCCCACGCCGGCCTGCGACATGGCGGTGGCGTCCACCAATAATTGCAGCTCGGGGCGTTTGCCGGCCAGGAGGTCGGCGGTGTAGTTGGGCGGGATAACCAGCACGAAGCTGTATTCGCCCAAATCCATGGCGCGGTCGATGCGGCTGCCGTCGATGTCGTTTACCTGTTTGAACTGCGGGGCGATCATGGCATCGTGGATGCGGTAGGTGAGCGCGCTGCGGTCTTGGTCGTAGACAGCCAGCGCGGCGTTTTTCACTTCGGTGGTGACGTTTTGCGACACGGAATACACGGAAAAGCTGAACATAAACACCAACAGCGCAAACAGCGCGTAATCGGTGAAGAAGCTGCGGATTTCCTTGCCGCCCAGATACCAAACATTGCTTATCCATTGGCGCATATCATTTCTCCTGCTTTTTCAAAAGCAGCCCGGCAGCGAGCCAATAGGCAGCGAAAAACAGCAACAGCGTGCCGCACAGCGTGTCCACATCGCGCCAGCCCAGGCCTTTGGTGATAACGCCCAAACTGATGGTTTGAAACCAGCTGGTGGGGCTGAAAATGCCGATCCACTTACCGGCGCCGCTCAAGGTGGATGCCGGATAAATCATGCCGGAGAAATCCAGCGCTGGAATCATGGCCAGAATCGCTGCCGCGAAAATGGCCGCCACCTGCGTGCGCACGAAGGTGGACACCAACAGCCCGAAGCCGGTGGAGGCAAACACGAAGCATAGTACGCCCGCCGTGAGCGCGATAAACGAGCCTTTCAGCGGCACGCCCAGCCCGAACACCACCACGCCGAGCAACACCAGATAACTTAAGAACGAGAGCAGCACATAGGGCAGCTGCTTGCCGAAAAGATATTGAAAAGAGGAAGCGGGCGAACTGTAGAGGTTCATGATGGAGCCGATTTCTTTTTCGCGCACCACGGATAGGGCGGTGAGCATGGCGGGAATCATCATTAGCGAAAGCATTAAAAAGCCCGGCGTGAGCGCGTTGATGCTTTTGAATGTGGGGTTGTAGATGAAGCGGGTTTGCAGGCCGCCGCCGGTGTTGATGCGGATGCCGCGTTCGCGGTAGAGCTCGGCCATATAGCGGTTGAGGATGCCTTGGGCGTAGCCGCTGAGGTTTTCGCCCACAAACGGCCACGAGCCGTCGAAATAGAAAGCCAGCTGCGGGCGGTGGCCGAGCGTGAGGTCTTTGCCGAAGCCGGGCGGGATTTCAATCACCATGCGCGCGCTGCCGTTGGTGAGCACGGCGTTGATGTCGTCGCGGGCGGCGAGGCTGGCCCGCTGGCGGAAATAGGACGATCCGTCGAACTCCTGCGTCAGCTCGCGGCTGTAGTGGCTTTGGTCTTGGTCGAGCACGGCGAAGTCCATTTCGTTTACGTCAAACGATACGCCGAGGCTACCTGAAATCAGATAAACCAAGGGGCCCAGCAGGGCAAACATCAGGCGGATGCGGTCGCGCAGCAGCTCTTTGCCCTCGCGGCGGGCGAAGGTGAACACGGAGGCCAGCCAATAGAGGAGGCCGGATGGGGCGGCATGGTTTTCAGACGGCCTTTCGGTTTCAGGTAGCCTGTCTTGGGCAGATTCTGTAACAGAGTTTTTGCTTTGTGAAAGCTCACTTTGTGCGCTTTCAGGTAGCCTTTCTGCCGCTTCGGCGGCTTCGTCTTGCTCCAAATAGCGGATAAACGATTCTTCCAGCGTATCGGCGTGTTGGCGGCGGCGCAGTTCTTCCGGTTCGCCCACGGCTAGCACGCGGCCGCGGTGCATCAGCGAGATGCGGTCGCAGCGGGCGGCTTCGTTCATGAAGTGGGTGGAGACGAAAATGGTTACGCGCTCTTCCCGCGCCATGCGGAACAGGTATTGCCAAAACATATCGCGCGCGGCGGGGTCGACGCCGGAGGTGGGCTCGTCCAAAATCAGCACCTGCGGGCGGTGCAGGCAGGCGGCGGCCAGTTGCAGGCGCTGGCGCACGCCCAAGGGCAGGGCGGCGGGGGTGGCGTCGGCCAAATCGGCCAGCTCGAATTGCTGCAACACGGCTTCGATGGCGGCGCGGCTGTTTTCGCCGAGCTGGTAGAGCTGGGCGTGCAGCACGAGATTTTGCCGCACACTCAATTCTTCATACAGCGAAAACGCCTGCGACATATAGCCCACGCGCTGGCGCACAGCGGTGCTGCCCGCATCGATTGGTTCGCCCAAGAGCGTGGCCTCGCCTTCGCTGGCGTCCAAGAGGCCGGTGAGCATTTTCATGGTGGTGCTTTTGCCGCAGCCGTTGGAGCCGAGGAAGCCGAAAATTTCGCCTTGGCGGATGCGGAAGCTCACGTGGTTTACCGCCGTGAAATCGCCGAAGCGTTTGCTGAGGTTGTGCGCCTCCATCGCAGGCGGTAGGGAATCGTCGGGGATAAAGAGTGGCAGTTGGGAATCGTCCCAATGGGTTTGCTTGCTTTCAGGTAGCATCCGGATATAGGCCTGCTCCAGCGTGGCACAGCCGCTTTGCGCGAGGATTTTCTGCGTGCGGCCGTGAGCGAGGATTTGGCCGTCGTCCATAGCTAGGAGATAGTCGAACTGTTCGGCTTCGTCGATGTAGGCGGTGGCCACCAGCACGGTCATGCCGGGATTTTCGGCGCGCAATTCGCGTACCAGTGTCCAGAATTGGCGGCGGGAAAGCGGGTCGACGCCGGTGGTGGGTTCGTCCAGAATCAGCAGGTCGGGGTTGTGCACCAGGGCGCAGCACAGGCTGAGTTTCTGCTTCATGCCGCCGGAAAGCTTGCCGGCGGCGCGGCCGGCAAAAGGCGACAGGCCGGTGGACTGCATCAGGCGCTCGATGTGTTGTTTGCGCTGGTGTTTGTTCAGGCCGAACAGGCGGGCGTGGAAGTCGATGTTTTCATACACGGAAAGCGTGGGGTAGAGGTTTTTGCCCAAGCCCTGCGGCATAAAGGCAATTCGCGGCAGCAGCGCTTCGCGCTCGGCCTTGTGCGCCACATTGTGCCCGAGCACGCGCACTTCGCCGCTTTGGAGCGTGCGCACGCCGGCAATCAGCGAAAGCAGGGTGGATTTGCCCACGCCGTCGGGGCCGATCAAGCCGACGGTGGTGCCGCGCCCAATGGCGAGCGACACACCACGCAAGGCCTGCACTTTGCCGTAGGCGTGCGAGAGTTGGCTGATTTCGATGGCGTTTGGCATGGCTGCATCCTATTGCGGCAGGCGGGTTTGCAAATCGGCCGGCCAGGCGAGTTTGGGATCGGTGCGCACGAAGCCGGTGGCCGTCATGCCGCCTTTCAGGTAGCCTTGGTATTTGGCCGCCACGTCGGCGGGAATCTGCAATTTCACCCGAAACATCAGCTTGGTGCGCTCTTCGGCGGTTTCCACAAATTTGGGCGTGAACTGCGCCTCTGAGGCAATATAGGTAACTTTGGCGGGGAACACCGCGTCCAAGCCGTCCATCTTAATCCGCGCCTCGCTGCCCAGCGGGATTTGGTTTACCGTGGGCGCGGGCAGGAACAGGCTGATGCTCGCATCGTTCAGGTTCAACAGGCTCACCACTTTGCCGCCGGCCGGCAGCACGTTGCCCGGCTCGGCCAGCCGGTATTCCACCCGCCCGGCCTGCGGCGCGCGTACCGACAAATCGCCGATAACGGAAGACACCTGCGCCATTTTCGCCCGCGCCTGCCCAACGCCGGCCTGGGCTTCGTTGCGCGCCGCTTCTGCTGCCTGCACCGCCGCCCGCGCCGCATCGCGCTGCGCCAAGCGGGTGTTGAGTTCGGCCTGTGAGATTAAATTGTCGCGGAACAGCTGGCGGGCGTTGTCTGCCTCCATCTGCGCGGTTCGCAGCTGCTGGCGTTGCGCCTCGATTTGCGCCTGTGCACGGCGCACCGTCTGCTCCAGTTGCGCCTTACCCGCCTGCGCTTCGGAAAGCTGCGCCTCGGCGGTTTGCGAAGAAATCCGCGCCAACACCGTGCCCGCTTCCACAAACTGCCCTTCGCTCACCGTTATTTCTTCCACCCGCCCGGCATACAGGCTGGCCACATCCATGCGGGCAAACTCCAGCCGCCCGTTGGCATGCGCGATGCCTGCTAAAGGATCGGGCGCGGAATATTGGCGGAACGCAAAAAAACCGATGCCGACAAGTGCAGCAAGCGACAGCAGGAAAAGCAGGGATTTGGGCAGGCGTTTCATCACGAATACCTCGCAAATAAGAATGATTTAAGTGTAAGTCTACGGCACAGGGCTGCATACCATTAAAAAACAATTCCGCGTATTATTAAGCACACGAAATCAGTAAAAAAGTTGTTTAAGCATACGTAAAACCGCAAAATGCCTTGGCCGAGATCCAAAATGGAAGTGCAAACATGAGCGAAAACAAAAGCTATACCGACCCCCGCATTATCAAAACCCACCGCGCCATCCGTGAGGCCTTTGTGGATTTGCTGCACGAAAAACCCTTCGCCCAAATCGCCGTGCAAGATATTCTCGACCGCGCCCCGGTAAACCGTTCCACCTTCTACAAATACTACTCCGGCAAAAGTGACCTGGCCGGCAAGATGATTGCCGACTTCAAAGCCGAATACAGCCGATACATCCTCACCCGTTTCCAGGCAGGCAGCTTTGATGTGTTTCTCAACATGATGCCTGAAGCCTCCGACTGGATACACAGCCGCCGCCGCCTGATTCTTGCTTTGTGGAAAGTGGACACCCGCCGCCACCATCTCTACCGCGATATGCACAAGCTGATTAAGCAGCAATTCCTCCGCTTCGCCCATACCCTGCCCAACGCCTCCCCCGGCAAAGATTGGGACTACCAAGCCGACATGCTTGCCACCATTGTGCTCGGCAGTATGAACTACTTTTTCAGCCGCGACCTGCCACTTCGCCTGCCCGAAGTCCGCCAAGCTTGGGCGGAAATGAGCCAACTGCTGCTGCCGTGAGGCGGAGCGAAATACTGGGCTGGATTCTAGAACCCGCCATAACGCCAAAGGCTACCTGAATCCTGTTTCAGGTAGCCTTTCAGCATGAGGTGTATGCCGCAGGCACGCACGCCGTTCCAGTTATTCCAGCCGCGTGCGTGCGTATCGCACGTACCCTACATCCCACAAGCGAGCAGGCTACCTGAAATTTATTTTTCAGGTAGCCGTTAATAGAGCAGGGCGTAGGTTGGGTTGGTAATTCGAACGAGACAAGAAAGGTATGGTAAGACGTGAAGTGGTACAAAAAATTATCGAGCGGCCTGTGTATATTGACGATTGCACTGATGCAAGCGGGGTGTCAGTCCTCAACGCCGCCATTGCCGAACGGCGTTGAGCCGCCCGCTGACTTGGCGACACCCTGCCTAAGGCTGCCTGAATTATCCGGCACTACGGGCAAGGTGATGTTGCCGTGGGCGCTGGAGGTGGTGCATTTGTATAACGATTACGCCGCCTGGCATGACGGGTTGATAAAGGCATGGCCGCGATGAAACAAAGCCCGAACTGGTAAGCAATCCTTGCTGGTTCGGGCTATTTTTTATGCCTGTTTGATCCGGCTGAATTTATCGCGCAAAGCCATAACATCTTGCCCCCATAGCTCAAGATAATGCCGCCGCTCCTCTAACAGTTCGGCGCGGTTGTAGGCGCGGTTGGTGCGGTCGCCGATGGTATGCGATAGCAGCATCTCGCCCACATCATGCGGGATGTGATGGACTTCGCGCAGGTAGGTGCGGGCAAGGCTGCGCAGGCCGTGGCCGCTGCTGTTGATATTTGCAGCGTGTAGTTTGATACGTGCGGTATCTACGCCGATTGGCTTCAGGTAGCCTCTACCCTCAAACAAATAAATGCCATTGACACTCAACGGGCGGGCTTCGCGGTAGATGCGGAGTAGGGCGCTGCTCAGAGGTACGATGTGCGCCCTGGTTTTCATGCGTTGCAAAGGGATTTCCCACAGCCCCCGGCCTAGGTCGATTTCGGAAATTTCCGTGCCGGCGGCTTCGCTGGGGCGGGTCATACTGAGTAGCTGCCAGTAAATCAGCAGCTTGGCGCGCAAGCCTATTTCCGGCGATGTTTCCAGCCGCTCAATCAGTAAAGGCAGGTCGGTATATGGTAATGCGGCGAAGTGGCGCTCTTGTGCACGTTTAAACACCTGCCTGCCAATGACTTTTGTCGGATTGATTGGGATAGTCCCGTCTGCTACAAGGTAATCAAAAAACAAGCCTAGGCTGCTTTTGGTGCGGCGCAGGTATTCGAGGACGCCTTTATCCTCCATCTGCCTCAAGACGGCCACAACTTCGGCGGTGGTAATGGTGCGCACGTCGCGGTCGATGAAATGCGGCAGGATGTTGGCTTCTAACGCGGCCATCACTTGGGCGGCATATTTTGGATTTTTGCCGCTGCCATCTTTCCCGCCCTCTATTGCCCATCTTTTGTGCCAATCATATAGGCGGTTTCTGAACTGGTATGCAGTATCCGGCTCTACAGGCTGCTCTGCTTTGGGATTGATACCGCGCGCCAGTTTGGCTTTGATTTGGTCTCGCCAATCGCGGGCATCGGCAAGGCTGAAATCGGGATATAGTCCAAGTGTCAGGGTGTCTTGCTTTTTATCCTCCGGCCTAGTGTATGCCAGCCGCCACGACTTCCCGCCGCTGGGCAATACCCACAAGGCAAGTCCTCCACTATCTGACAGCTTGTATAGCTTGTCTTTCGGCTTTGCGTTTTTCACTTGGCTGACGGAGAGTGGGCGGACGATTTTGGGCATGATTATGGTACGGGGTAGGATGTACCAAATAAAATACCACAAAAAAACGAAACACGTTTTAAAAAATTGAAATGCGTTTTAAATAATTAAGACGAAGAAAACGGCATAACTAACTGATTAGCTATGCCGTTTTGCTTTTTCTGAAACGTTTTAGAAAACGTTGCAAATATGCGGTGGCGGAAGCGGTGAGATTCGAACTCACGGTGGGTCTAACCCCACGACGGTTTTCAAGACCGCTGCATTAAACCACTCTGCCACGCTTCCGGTTCAAGATCGCGAACTATACAGGATTTTTGGGAGTTTGACCAGCATTATAGTGAATTAAATTTAAACCAGTACAGCGTTGGCTCGCCTTACCGAATCCGCACTTGAAAACTACATCGCCGCGAAGCAAAATGAACGCGAGCAAGCGGTGATTGGCAGAAGGAGTAAAACACAATGTCAATCCATCTCAACAAACACGGGATATGGCAGATATCCCTATGCACGCCAAGCGGCCAAAGATTTAGACGCACTGCTGGCACAGCCGACCGACGCGAAGCCCAAGAGCTGCACGATAAACTAAAGCACGAGCTTTGGCGGCAAGAGAAGCTAGGAGAGAAGCCGAAACGGCTGTGGGATGAAGCCTGCATCCGTTGGTTGCAGGAAAACCAAGGCAAGAAGAGTTTAGACAGCGACAAAATCAAAATCCGCCTGCTGCCCGAACTGCGTGGCCTGCTGCTGGAAGACATGACGCGCGACCTGATACACAGCGTTGTCAATCGCAAAACCTGTTCCGGCAGCACCAAGAACAGATACTTTGCCCTGATACGCGCTATCCTGAATAAATGCGTGAACGAATGGGATTGGCTAGACAAAGCCCCCAAGCTCAAACTCCACAAAGAGCCGAAGAAACGCATCAGGTGGCTGTATCCGGAAGAAGCACAGCGGCTGGTCAATGCCCTAGACGGTCTGCCGTATATGCAGCATCTGGTTATCTTCTCGCTCGCTACCGGATTGAGACAGGCCAACGTGCTCAATCTCAAATGGGAGCAGATAGACCTACGGCGGCAGGTGGCCTGGATTTATCCCGACCAAGCCAAAGCCGGGAAAGCGATAGGCGTACCGCTCAACCACACCGCCATGCAGGTATTGATGGACAGGCCGCGCGTCAGCGATTATGTGTTTACGCATAGCAAAGGCGCACGGGTTAAATCCATCAGCAGCCGTGTGTGGCGTGAGGCGTTGGAGAAAGCGGGGATAACGGATTTCCGCTGGCACGACCTGCGGCACACATGGGCAAGCTGGCTCGTCCAGAACGGAACGCCATTGGCAGCCCTAAAAGAAATGGGCGGTTGGGAAAGTGTCGAAATGGTGCAGAGGTATGCCCACCTCGCCCCGGAACACTTATCACAACACGCCCGTTTAATCGATTCCAGCATGCCGCCCGGAATCGGTTTAGTCCAAAATTTTGCCAAAGTCCAAAACCAGCAAAACACAGACAAGCAAGTAAACCAGCCTAACTGATTGAATAATCAGAATTGATTTGGTGGGTCTGGCTGGTCTCGAACCAGCGACCAAAGGATTATGAGTCCTCTGCTCTAACCCCTGAGCTACAGACCCGGCTAGAAAGGGCGGCATTGTACCGACAAGCCGCCGGCCTAGCAAGGATTACTGCTTGTTTTCCTCGCTGTCTAGGAAGCTGCGCAAGCGGTCGCTACGGGTGGGATGGCGCAGTTTGCGCAGGGCTTTGGCTTCGATTTGGCGGATACGTTCGCGGGTTACGTCGAACTGTTTGCCCACTTCTTCCAGCGTGTGGTCGGTGTTCATATCGATGCCGAAACGCATGCGCAAAACTTTGGCTTCACGCGGAGTGAGGCTTTCCAAAACGTCTTTGGTGGCTTCGCGCAGGCTGGAATACATGGCAGCATCGGCCGGGGCGATGTTGTTCACGTCTTCGATGAAGTCGCCCAAATGGCTGTCGTCGTCATCGCCGATGGGGGTTTCCATGGAGATCGGCTCTTTGGCAATCTTCATGATTTTGCGGATTTTGTCTTCCGGCATTTCCATCAGTTCGGCCAGTTTAGCGGCATCCGGATCTTCGCCGGTTTCCTGCAGATACTGGCGTGAGATACGGTTCATTTTGTTGATGGTTTCAATCATGTGCACCGGGATACGGATGGTGCGTGCCTGGTCGGCAATCGAACGGGTGATGGCTTGGCGTATCCACCAGGTGGCGTAGGTGGAGAATTTGTAGCCGCGTCGATATTCGAATTTATCCACCGCTTTCATTAGGCCGATGTTGCCTTCCTGAATCAAATCGAGGAATTGCAAGCCACGGTTGGTGTATTTTTTGGCGATGGAAATCACCAGGCGCAAGTTGGCCTGAATCATTTCCTGCTTGGCGGCAGCGGTTTCTTTTTCGTTGGCCACCATGTTTTTGCTGATTTCTTTCAGCTCGGCAATGGAAATCTGCGCGTGTTGCTCCTGCTCGATAAGGATATTCTGCTTTTCGATAACGGCGTATTGGAAGCGGCTCAGGGCTTCACTCCACACGCGGTTTTTACCGATTTCGGCCTCCACCCAGTTTAAATCGGTGATATTGGGCAGGAAGTTGTTGATGAAGTAGTCCCGATCCATGTGCACGCGGTTGAGGCAGATGTCGCGGATTTCGCGCTCCAGGCGGCGGATACTGTCTACGCGGGTGCGCAGATTGTTGCTCAGGGCTTCAATTTGGCGGGTGGTGAAGCGTACGTTGAGCAGCTGGTCGGCGATGTAGTTGCGCAGGTTGAGATAGGTTTTGTGCTGGCTGTGGTGTTTTTGCAGCGCGGCAACCATTTTCTTATAGGTGGCTTGGATGTCTTCAAAGTGGGTCAGCACTTTTTGCTTGAGCTCTTCAAGATTGGCAGCAGAGATAGCGCCGGCATCTTCTTCGTCGGCGTCTTCTTCGTCGGCATCTTCGTCTTCGCTTTCCTCCAAATCAGTGTCTGGCGCGGATTCTTCGGCTTTGTCCACGCCAATGCCCAATTCGTCGAGCAGCTCTTCGTGCGGGTCGATGATGTCTTCCACCACTTCGTCCACGCGAATTTCGTCGTTGCGAACCTTTTCAATCAGTTCGAGGATTTCGGCAACCGAACCGGGGCAGGCGGAAATGGCCTGAATCATGTTGCGCAAGGCGGTTTCGATTTTTTTGGCGATAACGATTTCGTCTTCGCGCGTGAGCAAATCCACCTGCCCCATTTCGCGCATATACATGCGTACCGGGTCGGTGGTGCGGCCGAATTCTGAGTCGGCGCTGGAGAGGGCGGCTTCGGCTTCGGCAACGGCGTCGTCGTCGGTCATATTGGCCGTGTTGTCGGCCATCAGCAGGGTTTCGCTGTCGGGCGTTTCTTCGGTTACCTGAATGCCCAGGCCGGAAATCATATTGACGATGTTGTCGATCTGCTCGGCATCCGACATATCGTCGGGCAGGGCATCGTTGATTTCGGCGTAGGTGATGTAGCCGCGTTCTTTACCTTGCAGAATCAGCTGTCTGAGCCGTGCCCTTTGCTCTTCCGGCGTGAGCGGGCGGTTGCTTTCGTCTTGTTCTTCGGTGGCGGGGTTGTTCTGTTCGGACATGTTTCTCTCGTTGTTCACAGGTCGGTCGGTGTAATCGGCATTGCCCTAAGTGGTGCCGTTGCCGTTGGCGGGAGGACGCCTTAAAAGCTCCAGCAGCAGTTTGGTTTCGTCATCGCTCAAGCCGTGTTCGATGCGTTTGCGTTTCAACGCTTCAACTTGCTGGGTTTTCAAGGCGTTCATCAATTTTTGCATACCCGATTGGAAATTCAGTGCGTCGGATTCGCCATCTCCCTCAAAGTGGGTGCTGTCCGTGCCGGACTGCATGATGCGGCTGATATTGCCGTAATAGGGGGTGTTGCGCATGGCTTCCATTAATCCGGCACTGGATAGCGGCGAAGGGCTGCGGCGTACATGGGCTGCCATAACGCTCAGACAGGCAAGGTCGGCATCCAGTTCCAAATGGTCGGGCAGGTCGATATATGTAGCCCATTGCGGATTTATCAATAGGCGGCGGATTTGTTGTTGTGCCAAACTCAGCATTTGCGGCTGGCGGAAGGTTTGGCGCGGCAGGGTGTAGCGTTGCTGGGCAACGTGGCGTTTGGGGGCTTCCTGCCCCATCAGATGCGCCAGATTGGCCGGGTCGATGCCCACTAAGTTGCTCAGTTCCTGCTTGAGTAGGAAGGCGAGGGCGGGGGCGGTAATCTGGGTGAGCAGCGGGGTGGCGTTTTTCACCAGCTCGGCCTTGCCTTCTTGGCTGCGTAAATCGAGTTTGGCGGTGAGCGCGTCCCAAAAATAGGCGGAAAGCGGCTTGCTTTGGTGCAGCAGCATATCTTCAAAACGTTCGCGGCCGTGCTCGCGCACATAGCTGTCGGGGTCGTGGCCTTCGGGCAGAAAGAGGAAGTGCAGCGACTTGCCGTCTTTCAGTTGGGGCAGGGCGTTTTCCAAGGCGCGCCAGGCAGCTTTGCGGCCGGCCGCATCGCCATCGAAGCAGAAATAGATGCTGTCGGTTTGGCGCATCAGGATTTTAACGTGCTCGGCGGTGGTGGCGGTGCCCAGTGCGGCCACGCAGTAGCCGATGCCGAACTGCGCCAGCGCAACCACGTCCATATAGCCTTCCACCACCAGGATGCGGCCGGCTTCTTTCACAGCGGCACGGGCTTCGTAGAGGCCGTAGAGGTTTTTGCCTTTATCGAACAGCGGAGTGTCGGGCGAGTTGAGGTATTTGGGTTTGGAATCGTCCAACACGCGGCCGCCGAAGCCGATAACCTGTCCACTGCTGTTGCGGATGGGGAACATGATGCGGTGGCGGAAGCGGTCGTAGTGGCTACCGTCTTTTTCAATCACCATGCCGCTGTTGACCAGCGCTTCGGAAGGGTAGGGGGCGAAACTTTGCGCCAGCGGCCGCCAGCTGTCGGGCGCATAGCCCAGGCCGTAGTGGGCGGCGACTTCATCGGAGAGGCCGCGTTTTTTCAGGTAGCCTTTTGCTGCTTCGTTGGCGGCCAGCTCGCGGGTGTAGAAGGCAGCGGCTTGGGCGGTGGTTTCTTCCAAGGTTTGCTGGCGCTGTTTGCGCCGTGCACGCGCTTCGGGACTTTCCTGCCGGCCTTTTTGCTGCGGCACTACCATGCCGGCGCGGTCGGCCAGATACTGCACGGCTTCGGTGAAGCCCAGCCCTTGGTATTCCATGACGAAACCGATGGCCGTACCGTGTGCGCCGCAGCCGAAGCAGTGATAGAACTGTTTGCTCGGGCTGACGGAGAACGACGGGGTTTTTTCTTTGTGGAACGGGCAGCAGGCCATGTAGTTGGCGCCGCCTTTCTTCAGCGGCACGCTCTCGTCGATGATGTCGACAATATCGGTTTTGGCCAGCAGCTCGTCGATGAATTCGCTGGGAATCATGGCGGGCCGGGATTTCGGTAGGAAAGGCTACCTGAAAATGGGTTGGGGGAGTTTTCAGGTAGCCTCAATGCTGTGTAAGCAGCTGCGGGTTTATTTGGCAGGCGGAACGTAGCCTTGCACCATATCGGCTTCGCCGTCGCCGAAAAAGTAGTTTTCCATCTGTTGCGACAGATACTGGCGGGCGCGCGGGTCGGCCAGGCTGAGGCGATTTTCGTTGATGAGCATGGTTTGGTGGCGCGTCCAGGCATCCCATGCTTCCTGCGATACGTTTTCAAAAATGCGCTTGCCCAAATCGTTGGGCAGGGGCGGGAATTTGAGGCCGGGCGCTTCTTTGCCCAGTTTGATGCAATTTACCATGCGGGTCATGTGCTTTCCTTTTCAGGTGGTGTGGGTGGGGGTTAACGGTTGTTTAAGCCCAATACGTCTTGCATATCGTATAGGCCGCTGCGTTGCTGTTGCAGCCACACGGCGGCACGCACGGCGCCGGCGGCGAAGGTCATGCGGCTGGAGGCTTTGTGGGTGATTTCCACGCGCTCGCCTTCGCCGGCAAACAGGGCGGTATGTTCGCCCACGATATCGCCGCCGCGCACGGTGGCAAAGCCGATGGTTTGCGGGCTGCGCGCGCCGGTGTGGCCTTCGCGGCCATACACGGCGCAGTCGGCCAGGTTGCGGCCGAGGGCGTGGGCAATCACTTCTCCCATACGCAGGGCGGTACCGCTGGGGGCGTCCACTTTGTGGCGGTGGTGCGCTTCGATAATTTCGATGTCGTAGCCTTCGTTGAGCACGCGGGTTACGGTGTCGAGAATGTGGAAGGTGAGGTTTACGCCGATGCTGAAGTTGGCGGCAAACACAATGCCGGTGTGTTCTGCAGCGGCAGCGATGGCGGCTTTGCCCGCTTCGTCGAAACCGGTGGTGCCGATAACCATTTTGATGCCGCGTTCGGCGCAGCGGGGCAAAAGGCTACCTGAAACATTGGGGCGAGTGAAATCGATGAGCACATCGCAGTTGGCGAGCACGGCATCGATGTCGCTGCTGATGGCTACGCCCGTTTTCAAGCCGGAAGCATGGCCGGCATCCAAGCCCAAGGCTTCGGAGCCTGCGTGTTCCAGCGCGCCGGTAAGCACGGTGTGCGGATTGGCGGCTACGGCTTCAACCAGCACTTTGCCCATGCGGCCGTTTACCCCGGCCATGGCAACTCTAATGGTGGCAGACATAATATTCCTCAGGAGGGATTATTGTGCGGCTTGGCCTGCAGGCGCGGCTTGCTGTTGTTGCTGCTTGCGCAATTCGTCCAGCACATCGCCTTCTGCCCTAACCAGGGAGTCGTTTGCATCGAAATACAGGGTGAGGTTTTTGCGTTCGCGTACTTTGCCGCCGCGGCTCACTTCAAAAACGTAGTCCCAGCGGTTGCCGTGCAGCGGGTCGCGCAGCAGCGGCGTGCCTAGAATATGCTGCACCTGTTCTTTGCTCAAGCCTTGGTGCAGCGAGGCTACGGCCTGCAAATCGAGCTCGTTGCCCTGCACGATGGTGAGCTTGTAGGAGGGGAAACGGGCGAGGCGTTCGGTGCTGCACGCGGCCAAACCGATGCAGGCGGCCAAGGCCAAATAAACGGATTTATTCACAAACATGCCTTTCAAGATAAATCGCGCACCGCCCCGGCTGAGTAATTTAGAGGTGGGCAAGTGCCTTAAAAATGCGTATTATAACGGTTGCTGACAAATTTGAGCGACAGAACATCATACATCATGGAAAACAATATTGCACAACTCAAAGGCAGCGGCCTGAAAGTAACCGGCCCGCGCCTGAAGATTTTGGATTTGTTTGAAACCCACGCCGAAGAGCATCTGAGCGCGGAAGACGTATACCGCATCCTCTTGGAAGAGGGCGTTGAAATCGGCGTGGCCACCATTTACCGCGTTTTAACCCAGTTCGAACAGGCCGATATTTTGTTGCGCCACCATTTCGAGAGCGGTAAGGCGGTGTACGAGCTGAACAAGGGCGACCACCACGACCACATCGTGTGCGTGAAATGCGGCAAAGTGACCGAGTTTCACAACCCCACCATCGAAAGCCTGCAAGGCAAAATTGCCGAAGATAACGGCTACCGCATCGTGGATCACGCGCTGTATCTGTATGGCGTGTGTGGCGATTGTCAGCAGAAACATCATCTATAAGCAGGCAGCATTTTCAGGTAGCCTCACGGCTCTGAAAGGTAGCCTTTATGGCTCTAAATATTCCTTTGCTGTCGGAAGGCTGTTTGCAGTTTCCCGACCCGCGCTTGGCCATTGCCGAACACGACGGCTTGGTGGCAGTGAGCCGGGATTTGACCGCGCAGCGACTTTTGGCAGCCTATCAACAGGGCATCTTCCCGTGGTTTGAGGAAGATGGCCTGTTTTTTTGGTTTGCCACCGCCCCGCGCACGGTGCTGCGGCCCCAGCGGCTGCACATTGGCCGCTCGCTGGCCAAGGTTATGCGCAATCGGCATTACGCGGTAACGGTCAACCAAAACTTCCCCGCCGTGATTTCCGCCTGCGCCGCCACGCCCAGACCGCATCAGGGCGGCAGCTGGATCGCACCGGCTTTTCAGGTAGCCTACAACGAGCTGCACCGCATCGGCCGTGCGCATTCGTTTGAATGCTGGTATCCCGATGAGGGCGGGCATCTGCTTTTGGCCGGCGGGCTTTATGGCGTGCAGATCGGGCGGGTGTTTTTCGGCGAATCGATGTTTGCCTGGCAGAACGATGCCTCGAAAATCGCCTTTGCCCACGCCGTGCCGTTTTTGCAGCGCTGCGGCATCGCCTTGATCGACTGCCAGCAAGACACGCCGCATCTGGCGCGTTTTGGTTCGGAGCTGATGACGTTTGACGATTTCCAGGCCGAATTAAACCGCCTGACCGCACAAACACTTGCCGAGCCCATCGGCCAGCGCCTGCTCCGACAGCAAGGCGCATGGTTTGGCAAGGAGGAGTGAACACTGAAATCTGTTCGCAAGACGCGCGTTACATGGCACAATATCGGCTGTTTGAGATTACAGGCTACCTGAAAATTTCAGGTAGCCTCCCGCTTACTCTACATAGGCGGATGAACCCTGCTTTCATGCTAGGCGAGCGATTATGCCGCCGCATAAAGTGAAGTGAATCCGCCGTATCACCCATCACCACAAGGAGAAACCATGTCTCTACAAAACATCATCGAAACCGCGTTTGAACAGCGCGCCGAAATTACTCCGCGCAGCGTTTCCGCCGAAGTGAAAGAAGCCGTGCTCGATACGCTTTATCAGCTCGATTCCGGCAGCCTGCGCGTGGCCGAGCGGCAGGGCGTGGGGCAGTGGAAAGTGAACGAGTGGGCGAAAAAGGCCGTGCTGCTTTCCTTCCGCATTGCCGATAACGAAGTATCCAGCGACGGGGTGAGCAAATATTTCGACAAAGTGCCCACCAAGTTCGCCGATTGGATTCCGCAGCAATTTCAGGTAGCCGGTTTCCGCGCTGTGCCCGGCGCCGTGGCGCGCCGCGGCAGCTTCATCGGCAAAAACGTGGTGCTGATGCCTTCTTATGTGAATATCGGTGCCTATGTGGACGAAGGCACGATGGTGGACACTTGGGCCACCGTGGGTTCTTGCGCACAAATCGGCAAAAACGTGCACCTGAGCGGCGGCGTGGGCATTGGCGGCGTGCTCGAGCCCTTGCAGGCCGCGCCCACCATTATTGAAGACAACTGCTTCATCGGCGCGCGCAGCGAAATCGTGGAAGGCGTGATTGTGGAAGAGGGCAGCGTGATTTCCATGGGCGTGTATATCGGGCAATCCACCAAAATCTACGACCGCGAAACCGGCGAAATCCACTACGGCCGTGTGCCTGCCGGCTCGGTGGTGGTGTCCGGCAGCCTGCCCGCCAAAGACGGCACGCACAGCCTCTACTGCGCCGTGATCGTGAAGAAAGTGGACGCGCAAACCCGCGCTAAAACCAGCGTGAACGAATTGCTGCGCGGCGTGTAGCTTGCCGGATTTTCAGGTAGCCTGTGGGCAAGCAGGCTACCTGAAAGCTATTTAACTGAGGAGAAAACCATGCGAGCCCTTCTTCTTGTCGATATCCAAAACGACTTCATGCCAAGCGGCCGCCTGCCTGTGGCCGAAGGTGATGCCATTGTCGAGCCGGTAAACCGGATTATCGGCAGCTACCCGCTGGTGGTGGCCTCGCAAGACTGGCACCCTGCCGGGCACGAGAGCTTTGCCTCCGCCCATGCCGGCAAAAAGCCGTTCGACGTCATCAATCTGCACGGTTTGGAGCAAGTGCTGTGGCCGGACCACTGTATTGCCGGCAGCAGCGGCGCGGCGTTTCATCCCGAGCTCAACACCACGCCCATCGCCGCCGTATTCCGCAAGGGCATGGACAAGCACACCGACAGCTACAGCGCGTTTTACGATAACGGCCGCCGCAGCAGCACCCAGCTTGCCGCCTACCTGCGCGCCCACGGCGTAACCGATATTGACGTGGTGGGGTTGGCGGCTGATTTCTGCGTGTATTTCAGCATTGCCGACGCGCTGGCCGAAGGCTTCCGCGTGCGCCTGCTGGAGCACGCCACCCGTGCCATCGATGCCGCAGGCTTCGCCGCCAAAAAAGCCGAGTTGCTGGCGCATCCGAATTTTTCGCTGGCCGATTAGTTTTGGTTCGCGTTTTTCAGGTAGCCTCTGTGTTATCAAAGGCTACCTGAAAAATTTTAGCGAACGCCGCATCTGACAGCCGCCCGCGCTTTCAGGTAAAATCCGCCCGACCATAATTATTTTCAGGTAGCCCAAACCATGCTCAATAAAGACCAATTCGCCGATAACCACTTTATCCGCACCATCATCGAAGAAGACCTAAAAAGCGGAAAACACAAAGCCATCCAAACCCGCTTCCCGCCCGAACCCAACGGCTATCTGCATATCGGCCATGCCAAATCCATCTGTCTGAACTTCGGTTTGGCCTATATTTACGACGGCTTGTGCAACCTGCGTTTCGACGACACCAACCCCGAAAAAGAAAACGACGAATACGTCAACTCCATCAAAGAAGATGTTGAGTGGCTCGGTTTCCATTGGGCGGGCGAGCCGCGTTTCGCTTCCAATTATTTCGACCAGCTTTATGACTACGCCGTCGGCCTGATCAAAGACGGCAAAGCGTATGTGGATGATTTAACGCCGGAACAAATGCGCAAATACCGCGGCACGCTGACCCAAGCGGGCAAAAACAGCCCTTACCGCGACCGCAGCGTCGAAGAAAACCTCGATCTGTTCACACGCATGAAAAACGGTGAGTTCCCCGACGGCAGTAAAACCCTGCGCCTGAAAATCGACATGGCATCGGGCAACATCAATATGCGCGACCCCGTCATCTACCGCATCCGCCGCGCCCACCACCACAATACCGGCGACAAATGGTGCATCTACCCGATGTACGACTACACGCATTGCATTTCCGATGCCATCGAAGGCATCACGCATTCCTTGTGTACGCTCGAATTTGAAGACCACCGCCCGCTCTACGACTGGGTGTTGGACAACATCCCCGCGCCGCACCCCACCCGCCCGCGCCAATACGAGTTTTCCCGTTTGGAACTGTTGTATTCCATCACCTCCAAACGTAAGCTGAACCAACTGGTTGCCGACGGCCACGTTACCGGTTGGGACGATCCGCGGATGCCCACCATTTCCGGTATGCGCCGCCGCGGCTACACGCCCGAAGGCCTGCGTCTGTTTGCTAAACGTGCCGGTATTTCCAAATCTGAAAACATCGTTGATATGAGTGTGTTGGAAGGCGCGATTCGCGAAGAGTTGGAAAATTCCGCCCCGCGCATGATGGCCGTGTTGAATCCGCTCAAGGTAACGCTTACCAACTACGATGCAGCCCAAGCCGAAAGCCGCATCGCGCCGTATCACCCGAACCGCGAAGACATGGGCAGCCGTGAACTGCCGATTTCGTCGACGCTCTATATCGAAGCCGACGATTTCAGTGAAAACCCGCCCAAAGGCTGGAAACGCCTGACGCCCGGCGGCGAAGTGCGCCTGCGCCACAGCTATGTGATGAAGTGCGACGAAGTGGTGAAAGACGCCGGCGGCAACATCGTTGAGCTCAAATGTAGCTTGGATTACGACACCTTGGGCAAAAACCCAGAAGGCCGCAAAGTGAAGGGCGTTATCCATTGGCTCTCGGCCGAACATGCCGTTCCCGCCACCGTGCGCCTGTACGACCGCCTGTTCACCGAACCTCGCCCTGATGCCGTGCGCGGCGAAGACGGCGAATACCTGCCTTTCACTAACTTTCTCAACCCCGAATCCGTGCGCGAAATCCAAGCCTGGGTCGAAGCCTCCGCCAACGATTTGCCGCCCGAAAGCCGCTGGCAGTTTGAACGCTTGGGCTACTTCGTTACCGACCGCCGCGACCACGCGCAAGGCAAACCCGTGTTCAACCGCACGGTTACCCTGCGCGACACCTGGCAGGCCAAAGCGTAAGCACTGTTTCAGGCTGCCGTAGGTCGGGCATTCATGCCCGACAAACCGGTAAATTTGAAAAATGTCGGGTATCAATGCCCGACCTACTGTTTCGTTGAAGCTCCACTTTCAGGTAGCCTGCAGGCAACACAGGCTACCTGAAAACGCAGCTTCAACGAAGTGAAAACCATCCTTGTCCAACCTCAAAAAGGAAAACGTCATGAAAACCAAACTCCCCGCCCGCACCGCCCTGATCGGCAGCCTGTCCCTGCTCCTGGCCGCCTGCGCCGCCAAACCCATTGAAGTCAGCATGCAGGCCGCGCGCAACGCCGACTACGGTCGCTACCCCAAAGACTACCAACAGCACATCCGCAGCTATCTGGACGAAAACCTGCGCGATGCGGGCAGCGCGAAAATCCGCATCACCACCCCGCCGCGCAAAGTGCTCCGCCTCAGTAACCAGGGCGTGCAAGGCAGCGGCCGCGCCGGCTGGGACGCCTTCTACCTGGCTTGCGCCGACGTCAACGCCAAAAACGCCTACGGCGGCTACACCGGCTGGCAGACCAA
>NZ_KV804540.1:112246-113644 GCF_001811325.1 Eikenella sp. HMSC071B05
CCTACGGCGGCTACACCGGCTGGCAGACCAAAATGTTCCGGTTCAAAAACAACACAATAGAAGGCAATCCTACAGGCGCTTACGCCGCCTGCACCAGCAAAGACGAAATCTACATCGACACCACCCTCATCTTCGGCGGCGACCAAGTAAATATCGTCCCCTAAGCGGAAACCCGCAGCAGCAGGGTGTGTTGACATTCAACTTTTAAAGTAAGGTAGGTCGGGCATAAATGCCCGACCTACTACTGAAAAGAGATTTTCAGACGAACTTCAGCCTTAAAGCAGCCTGAAAACATCCACCAACCCCATACAAGGAAACCAATATGAAACTTCCCGCCCGCGCCGCCCTGCTCGGCAGCCTGTCCCTGCTCTTGGCCGCCTGCACCAGCACTTTTGACGTCAGCATGCAGGCTGTGCGCAATGCCGACTACGGCCCCTATCCAAAAAACTACCAGCAGCTGATCCGCCAACGGCTGGACGGCACCCTGCTCGACGCCCGCAGCGCGCAAATCAGATTCACTACCCCGCCGCGCAAGGTGTACCAACTCTCGCGCGAGCCGTACAAACTGAACGGCCGGGCATACTATGCGGTGTGCGTCGAAGTGAACGCGAAAAATGCCTACGGCGGCTACACCGGCTGGCAGACCAAACGCTACAGCATTTACAACGGCATTTTGGAAGAGCTCACTTTCGACTCGGTCGGCTTGGACATGTGCGACAGCACGGACGAGATTTACATTACCAGCGGCATCTACACCACATTTAAGTTCAATGTCGTGCCGTAAGAGCGCGGCAGGACGGTACAAAACAGTCAAAGGCAGCCTGAAAGGTTTTCAGGCTGCCTTTACGCGCCAAAACGGTTTCAGGCTGCCTGAAAACCTAAATATCCGCTTCCACCCGGTCGCCTTCGGCTTCCATCCGGCTGCGGCGGGCGGCGGCTTCGCCTTTGCCCATCAGGCGGGTGAAGGCGGCGAGCGTGGTTTCACTATCGTGCTCGGGAATGCCCACGCGCAGCAGGCGGCGGGTGTCGGGTTCATGGTGGTGTCTTTGAGCTGGTCGGGGTTCATTTCGCCCAGGCCTTTGAAGCGGCTGATGGAATAGGCGGATTCTTTGACTTTTTCGGCGGCGAGCCGCTCCAAAATGCCTTCGAGTTCGCCTTGGTCGAGCGCGTAGAATTTGCGCGCGGGGCGGCTTTTGCCCTGGGCATTGACATCCACGCGGAACAGCGGCGGTTGGGCAACGTAGATATGGCCGTGGCGGATCAGCGCGGGAAGGTGGCGGTAAAACAGGGTGAGCAGCAGCACTTGGATGTGTGAGCCGTCCACATCGGCGTCCGACAAAATGGCGATTTTGCCGTAGCGCATGCTGTTCCCGCCACCGTGCGCCTGTACGACCGCCT
>NZ_KV804540.1:113744-135550 GCF_001811325.1 Eikenella sp. HMSC071B05
GTGCGCCTGTACGACCGCCTGTTCACCGAACCCCGCCCTGATGCCGTGCGCGGCGAAGATGGCGCATACCTGCCGTTTACCGATTTCCTTAATCCCGAATCGGCTAAAGAAATCACCGCCTACGTTGAAGCCGCCACTAACGATTTGCCTGCGGAAAGCCGCTGGCAGTTTGAACGGCTGGGCTATTTCGTTACCGACCGCAAAGACCATGTGAAAGGCAAGCCCGTGTTTAACAAAACGGTGGGTTTGCGCGACACTTGGCAGGCGAAAGCACAATAAGCCCTGTGTCGGATGTGAAGGCTACCTGAAAAAGCCGGAGCCAGGTTTAGCTTCGCAGAAACTCTGCTTCGGCTACGCCGAAACGTCGTTTTCAGGTAGCCTGCTTTCATTCCGGGCAGTATCTATACTTGACTAAATCACTTGGGTATTGGAAAATCCGCATCCCCCTGATGCAACAAGACCATAGCCCTATGCGATTAACCACCAAAGGCCGTTTCGCCGTAACCGCTATGCTGGATTTGGCGCTGTACGGGCGCGAAAATCCCGTCAGCCTCAATGCCATCAGCGGCCGGCAGAATATTTCCCTATCCTACCTCGAGCAGCTTTTCGGCAAACTGCGCCGTGCCGGGCTGGTAGACAGCGTGCGCGGGCCCGGTGGTGGCTATTTACTCAGCCGCCAGCCCGACGGCATCAATATTGCCGAAATTATCTATGCCGCCGAAGACAAGCTGGATGCCACTCGCTGCGGCGGCCAAACCAACTGCCATCACGGCACGCCCTGCCTCACGCATGATTTGTGGGAAAGTCTCAACCAAACCATCCAAGGCTACCTGAGCAGCGTCTCCCTGCAAGACGTGCTTGATAAAAGGAATGGCCACCACCATCATGATACTGCCATCAGCCTTACCCATATCCGCTATAGCTAAGGCACATCTTTCTTTCTGCGGCACAGGCTCGCCGCTTTAAAAATGTGCTACAGCTATGAATTAATGACACAACCACATACCCAAACAGAGAAAACCATGACCAAACAAACCCCCATCTACCTCGACTATGCTGCCACTACTCCCGTAGACAAACGCGTGGCCGAAAAAATGATTCCTTATTTGAGCGATATCTTCGGCAACCCCGCGTCCAACAGCCACGCATTCGGCTGGACGGCGGAAGAAGCCGTGGAAAAAGCCCGTGCCGACATCGCCGCCCTGATTAACGCCGATTCCAAAGAAATCGTCTTCACCAGCGGCGCGACCGAGTCCGACAACCTCGCCATCAAAGGCGCGGCGCACTTCTACCAATCCAAAGGCAAACACCTCATCACCGTCAAAACCGAACACAAAGCCGTGCTCGATACAATGCGCGAACTCGAACGCCAAGGCTTTGAAGTAACCTACCTCGGCGTGCAGGAAAACGGTTTAATCGATTTGGAAGAACTCAAAGCCGCCATCCGCCCCGACACCATCCTGATTTCCGTGATGTGGGTGAACAACGAAATCGGCGTCGTGCAAGACATTCCCGCCATCGGGGAAATCTGCCGCGAACGCAAAATCATCTTCCACGTCGATGCCGCCCAAGCCTGCGGCAAAGTGCCTGTTGACGTAGAAGCCGCCAAAATCGACCTGCTGTCCATGTCAGGTCATAAAGTGTACGGTCCCAAAGGCATCGGCGCGCTGTACGTCCGCCGTAAACCCCGCGTCCGCCTCGAAGCCCAAATGCACGGCGGCGGCCACGAACGCGGTTTCCGCAGCGGCACCCTGCCGACCCACCAAATCGTCGGCATGGGTGAAGCCTTCCGCATCGCCAAAGAAGAGCTCGAGCAAGACATGGCGCACTACACCAAACTGCGCGACATCTTCCTCAAAGGCATCGAAGGCATCGAAGAAGTCTATATCAACGGCGACCTCGAACACCGCGCCCCGAACAACCTGAACGTCAGCTTCAACTTCGTCGAAGGCGAAAGCCTGATTATGGCGGTCAAAGAACTCGCCGTATCCAGCGGCTCTGCCTGCACCTCCGCCTCGCTCGAACCCAGCTACGTCTTGCGCGCACTCGGCCGCAACGACGAACTGGCGCACTCATCCTTGCGCATCACCTTCGGCCGCATGACCACCGAAGAAGAAGTGCAATTCGCCGCCGAACTGATTAAATCCAAAATCGGCAAACTGCGCGAACTGTCTCCGTTGTGGGAAATGTTTAAGGAAGGGATTGATTTGAGCACGGTGGAGTGGGCGGAGCATTGAGAATATGGAACAGCAAATTATTGAACTTGGAGTTAGGTTAGCGGAAACGTTAACTAAAAATACTGCTTCTGCAATTTTAACGAAAATACAGTTAATAAAAACAAAGAAGGATGATAAAGAAACAATCAATCAGTTAGAGGAGATTATACAAGATTTAATTGCTGATAAAAATGAATTAACTCAAATTGCCCAAGCGTATCAACAAGAAATATCTGCTCAGAAAATTAATGAGAGTGAATTAAACTATATCACTTCTAGTTTTATTCCTAAAATTCAATCTTTGATGGAGGCTAGCGGACAAAGTAGTGAAGAATTAAATAACGCAGTGAAGATTTTGTCTCCATTAGTTTCTAAAGAAACATTAACAATTCTTCAGTTACTAGGATTTAATTTTAAAAAAGCTATTGGAGAACCATTGACTTCTTTGATTAGGGAGATGATTTTGACTAAATTACCTCTAGATACGGAATTACAGAAACTACAGATGCAAATTCAATTAGAACAACTACGACTGATAAGTCAAAATTCAGAGTTACGACATGAATCCAATGACTTTTGAAGTTGAGTAAGTATAACTCAGGTTGAAAACCTAACAAATTAAGATAAGAAAACTCCTTTTCAGGTAGCCTGAATCCCAATCAACCAAGGACACCACGATGAACAACCAAGAAGAACTCGATCTCGACAACCTCGACGCCCTGCTCGAAAACTTCGACGGCATCACCGTAGAAGGCGGCGTCGATTCCGAAAACAACGATGACGGTTGCGAAGGCGGTGCGTGCAAAATTTAGCCACCCCGTTTGAGCTTCGCAGAAACTCCGTTTCAGGTAGCCTCAACCCCGTTACAAACCATCATAAATTTTAATTAAGGAAACACATCATGGCATACAGCGACAAAGTCATCGACCACTACGAAAACCCCCGCAACGTCGGCACACTTGATAAAGACGACAACAATGTTGGCACCGGCATGGTGGGCGCACCCGCCTGCGGCGACGTAATGCGTCTGCAAATCAAAGTGAACGACCAAGGCATCATCGAAGACGCCAAATTCAAAACCTACGGCTGCGGCTCGGCCATTGCCTCGTCCAGCCTGATTACCGAATGGGTGAAAGGCAAAAGCCTGGACGACGCGCTGGCGATTAAAAACAGCGAAATTGCCGAAGAATTAGAACTGCCGCCCGTGAAAATCCACTGCTCGATTTTGGCGGAAGACGCGGTGAAAGCCGCTGTGGCGGATTATAAAAAGAAAAAAGGCGTGTAACATGGCCGGCGGCTGGGCGCCAGACGGCGCGGAACAGGCGCAAATCGATGCCAATTTAGACGACGCGTTGGCTGCCGCCCGGCAAAACCTGCCCTCCGGCGAAAGCGCCCGCGAATGCGCCGAATGCGGCGAGCCGATTCCCGAAGCCCGCCGCCGCGCCCTGCCCGGCGTGCAGTTGTGTATTGCCTGCCAAGAAGAGGTCGATAAACAACAGCAATTCCGATCCGCCTACAACCGGCGCGGTAGCAAGGATAGCCAGCTGAAATAGGCTACCTGAAACTGATGGTTTCATAGTACCGAGTTTCCTGACAACGCGCCTTTGCCAGCATCGATGCCGTGTATGACCGCTTCACTGCCTGACGACGGTTTTCAGGTAGCCTGCCCCAAAAAACCTGCCGATACCAACACAGAACAAACCCATGTTTACCCCCGAAGAAACCCAATCCCTGCTCGCCGAAAAAGGCATCGGCAAAACCGTGCTGCAACGCCTGCAGCAAATGGGCTTGGACGACGTGGCCAAGCTCGCCGCCGCCGATGTGGACGATATGCTGCAACAGGGCGCGGCGCTCACCGGCAGCACCTGCTGGAAAAACAGCCCGCAGGCACGCGCCGCCATGCAGGCCGCCGTGAGCTGGGCAAAGCGGCAATAGGCGGCAAAGTAAGGCTACCTGAAAATAAGTGGATTAAAAGCAGCGAGCCTCAGGGCGTGCAGGTAGTACGTCAAGGCGGGTCAACGCCCTTGCATGGCGATTTTAATCCGCTATATCCGCCGCTCGAACAACGAGGCCTTATGCAAACCAAATTGCTTCTTCCAATCCCTACCGTATTGCTGCTGGTTGGTTGCGTCGTCTCCGTCGGCAACCCGCCCGCGCTCACGGCGGAAAATGAAGAGAGCCTGCGGATGTGCGAAAAACAGCATGCCCGCATCCTCCCGCAGCTGCCGGAAGGCCTGCCCGACGGCAAATACCGTTGGCCGCCCGGGGGAGACAGGCAGGTCGTGATCAAAAACGGCCGGCCCTCGCAGTTGGAAATATTCCATCCAAACGGCAGAGTCCGCACCCGGCACAGCTATAACGCACAGGGCGAGATTGAAGGTTGGTCGCACGGCTACCTGTCGGACGGCACATTGCGCCTGCGCCTGCTCTACCGGAACGGCACTGTTACCCGCCTGCAGGCATACAATCGGGCGGGCCGTTTGGAAAAAGACGAAATCATCGACTGCGCCACCCGCACGAGAACGCCCGTGGTGGTACGGTCGGATGGCGCTAAACCTTAATCGAAAGGCTACCTGAAACCTGATACTGTTTTTCAGGTAGCCTCTTCAAGAACCGAAAACAAAGGATACCCCATGATTACACTCACCCCCAACGCTGCCGACCATATCCGCAGCTTCCTCACCAAGCGCGGCAAAGGCGAAGGCATCCGCATCGGCGTGAAAACCAGTGGTTGCTCCGGCATGGCCTATACGCTGGAATTTGCCGACGAAATCCTGCCTGATGATTTGGTATTTGAAGGACATGGCGTGAAAGTATTGGTTGATCCGAAAAGTCATGTGTATCTCGACGGCACCGAACTGGACTTCACCAAAGAAGGCTTGCAGGAAGGCTTTAAGTTCGCCAACCCGAACGTGAAAAACGAATGTGGCTGCGGCGAAAGCTTTAATGTTTGAGCCCTTGGATTAGCGCATCAGAAGGCTACCTGAAACCCCGATTGTGGTTTTCAGGTAGCCTTATCGGCTACAATGCGGCCGTTTCTTTGATTGGGATTGATGATGGCAACCCGTTCCAAATCCTCCAAAAGTTGGCTGAACGAGCACGTGAACGACCCCTATGTGCATCAGGCGCAAAAAGACGGCTACCGTGCCCGGGCGGCATACAAATTGCTGGAAATCAACGACAAAGACAAGTTGATTAAAAACGGCACGGTGCTGGCCGATTTGGGCAGCGCGCCGGGCAGTTGGTCGCAGGTGGCGGTTAAGCTGGCAGGATCGCAGGGCAGGGTGTTTGCCTTGGATATTTTGCCGATGGAGCCGATTGCCGGCGTATCGTTTATCCAAGGCGATTTCCGCGAAAACGAGGTGCTGGAGGAGTTGGAAAACCTGCTTGAAGGCCGCGCGCTAGACCTTGTAATTTGCGATATAGCACCCAATATGTCGGGCAATGCGGTAACTGATCAGGCGCGCAGCTATGTTTTGTGCGAGTTGGCGCTGGATTTTGCCGCTGAGCATCTGAAAACCGGCGGCAATATGCTGGTGAAAGTGTTTCAGGGTGCGGGTTTTCAGGAGTATATGCAGGCCATGCGCGGGGTGTTTGCCCAAGTGCAGGTGCGCAAGCCTAAGGCCTCGCGCAGCCGTTCCAGCGAGGTATATCTGTTGGGCAGGAATAAGCGGTAATCAGCAAGGTGCTGGTTATCATCTGTTTTTTATTTGTGGCATTTTATTATAGTTAGGAGCTTGTTACCGTGCGTAACACCATGAGGACGATTTTGGTTTGGCTGTTTCTGGCCGGGGTGCTGCTTGCCTCGGCCCAAACGTTGCTGGGCAAGAGGGAAGACAAACAGCTGATCAACTATTCGCAGTTTATCCAGCAGGTAAACAAAGGCGAAGTGACCAAGGTGGATATTGAAGGCACGCTGCTGAGCGGTTATGTGATTAAAGGCGAGCGCACCGACAAATCCAAGTTCTATACCAATGCGCCGATGGACGACAAACTCCTGACGATGCTGCAGGACAAGAACGTTGATTTCCGATATGTCCCCGAAGAAAAGCCCGGCCAGTGGAGCAGTATTTTCTTCACCAGCCTCCTGCCGGTGCTGCTGCTGATTGGCGCTTGGTTTTACTTTTTGCGTATGCAAAACGGCGGCGGGGGCAAAGGCGGGGCGTTTTCTTTCGGCAAAAGCCGTGCCCGGCTGCTGGATAAAGATGCCAACCGCGTAACCTTTGCCGATGTGGCCGGTTGCGACGAGGCGAAAGAAGAAGTGCAGGAAATCGTGGATTACCTCCAAGCGCCGAACCGCTATCAGAGTTTGGGCGGCCGTGTGCCGCGTGGGATTTTGCTGGCCGGCAGCCCGGGTACGGGCAAAACCTTGCTGGCCAAGGCGATTGCCGGCGAAGCGGGCGTGCCGTTTTTCAGCATCTCCGGCTCGGACTTTGTGGAAATGTTCGTGGGCGTGGGCGCTTCCCGCGTGCGCGATATGTTTGAGCAGGCTAAGAAAAATGCGCCCTGCATCATCTTTATCGACGAAATCGATGCCGTGGGCCGCCAGCGCGGTGCCGGTTTGGGCGGCGGCAACGACGAACGCGAACAAACTTTGAACCAGCTGCTGGTGGAGATGGATGGTTTTGAAAGCAATCAGACTGTTATCGTGATTGCCGCCACCAACCGCCCGGACGTGCTCGACCCGGCATTGCAGCGCCCCGGCCGTTTTGACCGCCAAGTGGTGGTGCCGCTGCCCGATATCCGCGGCCGCGAGCAGATTTTGAAAGTGCACGCCAAGCGAGTGCCGCTGGATGCTTCAGTGGATTTGGTATCGCTGGCGCGCGGTACGCCCGGGTTTTCCGGCGCGGATTTGGCCAACTTGGTGAACGAAGCTGCTCTGTTTGCCGGCCGCCGCAATAAAATCAAGGTTGATCAGAGCGACTTTGAAGATGCCAAAGACAAAATCTATATGGGCCCCGAGCGGCGCAGCATGGTGATGCACGAAGACGAAAAACGCGCCACGGCTTATCACGAAGCCGGGCATGCCATTGTGGCCGAGAGCCTGCCGTTTACCGATCCGGTGCATAAGGTAACCATCATGCCGCGCGGCCGTGCGCTGGGCTTGACCTGGCAGCTGCCGGAGCGCGACCGTATTTCGATGTATAAAGACCAAATGCTCAGCCAGCTGGCCATCCTGTTTGGCGGACGCATTGCCGAAGATATTTTTGTCGGCCGGATTTCCACCGGCGCGTCCAACGATTTCGAACGTGCCACACAGATAGCGCGCGAAATGGTAACGCGTTATGGCATGAGTGAAAAAATGGGTGTGATGGTGTATGCCGAAAACGAAGGCGAAGTATTCCTCGGCCGCAGCATTACCCGCTCGCAGCATATTTCCGAGAAAACCCAGCAGGATGTGGATGCCGAAATCCGCCGCATTTTGGACGAACAATATGCGGTGGCCTACAAAATTTTGGATGAAAACCGCGATAAGATGGAAACCATGTGCAAGGCCTTGATGGAATGGGAAACCATCGATCGCGATCAAGTGCTGGAGATCATGGAAGGCAAGCAGCCCAGCCCGCCGAAAGACTACAGCCACAATGTGCGTGGCGACAACGGTGCTGATGTGGGCAATACGGAGGCAACGGATGCTGGCGAAACCGATCAGCCAGTTGGCGAACCTGCTCCGGCTTTGGCAGATGAAGCAGCCGAACAAGATCAAATTGCCACTCCGTTGAACACGCAGACTGCAGAGGAATCGGGGCAGCAAGAGGCTGCTGCCGACAAACAGACTTGAAATCACGGTATATATTTCCCTACCCACACATCCGATGAAAGGAAAAGTAATGAGCCAAAACGAAAACCTCCAGCCGGAAGCTGCCGATAACAATGCACCGCAAGTGCAGGACGATATCGAGCTGAAGGTGCTCAACAATGCCGACAACAACGGCGAAACCACCGAGAGCGGCTGCTGCGGCGTTTGCGGCGGTTAAGTTCGGTTGATTCTTTCAATAAAGGCTACCTGAAAGCGTAAGCTTCAACGCTAAACTCTCAGGTAGCCTTTTGGTTGTGCTGTTAAAGCATAGCGATAAAGCTTTTGGTAAAGTGTGGGTGATGCAAACCAACGAGGTATGCAGAAGCCGCTTTGAATACCAGAAAGGCTACCTGAAAGTAGACTTTGTACGTGTCTGCGAAGTTGATTTTCAGGTAGCCTTTTTAATTTTATAGTGAATTAACAAAAACCAGTACAGCGTTGGCTCGCCTTGCCGTAACGTCTGTACTGTCTGTGGCTCGCCGCCTTGTCCTGATTTAAATTTAATCCACTATATTGCCGAACAGTTTCAGCATTTACCCTTGCCGCCTGGCGGCCATGCGTTTGCCGATGATGTGCAGTTCGGCTTCGGGGATTTTTTGGTCGCCTAGGTCGAACAGCTGCTCTTCGCGCGGAATGTGGAAGTCGTAGCCGGCAGTGAAGCGGGTGATGAGCTCGGGGTTGAGCGGTGTGCCGTCAGCGAGGGAGGCCAGGTGTTGGTTGAGCAAATCCCAGCTGCTGTGCAGGGATTGGTGTTCGCTTTCCAACTCTTGAATCAGCTCTTTGGCTTCGGGGGCGTATTGCAGCAGCAGGGGAAAGAAATCTTTTTCTTCGTCTTGGTGGTGTAGCGGGGCGGCTACGTTGAAATAGTGGCGGATTTGGGCAATAGCCTGTTCGGCAACGGTGTTGTAGCCGTGCTGTTGCAGATAGTCGGGCAGGGCGTGCAGCTGGCTGCAGAAGCGTTTTACTTTGCCATGGCAGGCGCGCAGCATGGCGGTGGGCTGCTCGAAGGTAACGGAGCGGGTATTGAATAAGTCCATGATGTGTATTGTTGAGGCTACCTGAAAAGCAAAATGCTGCCGTAATACGGCAGCAGTGTCAATGTGTGTAGGGTTAGGTGGGCGGCGGCGACAACGCGGCTATTGCAGGTTGTTTTTGCCGGCAGCAGCCTGATGATTTTCACTGTGGTTGCCTAGGTAGGAAACGGCCAAGTCGGCGCAACATCCGCAGCAGGTGGCCACGCCCAAGGCGTTTTGAAGGTCGGTAAGGCTGGTGGCTCCGGCGGCAACCGTTTCTTTGATTTGGCGGTCGGAAATGGCATTACAAACGCAAACAAACATGGGTGTGCCCCCTTGAAAACAGTTGTTCTATTGATAATCAGTATTATTGGTGTATGGTAATGGAAACCAATTAGCCTGGCAATAGGTTTTTTATGTAATAAAAGAGAAGGTTGGGCAATTATGTTGCAATAGTGGTTTCAGGTAGCCTGATGGTGGTGCATTGGTTTGCACAACCGGGCTGGCCCATAAGTTTCGCTGCCTACTGGCGCTTTATAGTAAAATGCGGCCACTTTTTTATCTGTTGGGTAATGATGAATATGAAAGAAGTTTCGTGGTTCCGGCTGTGGCCGCATGCTTTGCTGGCTGCTTTGGTGGTGGTGTTGGATCAGTGGAGCAAGCTGTGGGTGTTGGATCATATTGTGTATAACTGGCGCGAGCCGGTGATCGAGGGTTTTTTCGATTTGACACATGTGTACAACCCGGGTGCGGCGTTTAGTTTCTTGGCCGGTGCTTCTGGCTGGCAGAAATACCTGTTTGCCGGCTTGGCGGCGGTGGTGACGCTGTATTTGGCATTGGGTATCCGTTCGGGGAAGTTTGGCCGCTTGGGCGATGTGGCGGCAGCGATGATTATCGGCGGTGCCATTGGCAATGTTATCGACCGCATCAACTACGGCCATGTAATCGATTTCTTGTTGTTTTATTGGAATAATCACTACTATCCGGCGTTTAATGTGGCCGACAGTTTTATCTGTGTTGGCGCAGCATTGTTCGTAATTGACGGTTTCCGTCAGGGCAAGCGTAATCAGGCTACCTGAAAGCGTCAGCTTCAGTGATAGCTAGACCAACCACACTCAGAGGAAAAAATATGGCGAAAACCATTATGCTGGCCAATCCGCGCGGTTTTTGCGCGGGGGTGGACCGTGCCATCAATATTGTGGAACGGGCATTGGAGCTGTTTGGCGCGCCGATTTATGTGCGGCATGAAGTGGTGCACAATAAATTCGTGGTGGACAATTTGCGCGCCAAAGGAGCTGTTTTTATCGAAGAATTGGCAGATGTGCCGCCCGGTGCCACGCTGATTTATTCGGCGCACGGCGTATCTAAGGCGGTGCAGGAGGAAGCGGCGG
Source organism: Eikenella sp. HMSC071B05 (assembly GCF_001811325.1). NCBI lineage: Bacteria > Pseudomonadati > Pseudomonadota > Betaproteobacteria > Neisseriales > Neisseriaceae > Eikenella > Eikenella sp. HMSC071B05. The sequence continues at coordinate 124,165 of NZ_KV804540.1, forward strand.
AGCGTGGTTTTCGCGTGTTTGATGCCACTTGCCCGCTGGTTACCAAGGTGCACCGTGAAGTAGCGCGTTTGGATGAGCACGGCTACCAAATCATCATGATCGGCCATGCCGGCCACCCGGAAGTGGAAGGTACCATGGGGCAGCTGCCGCCGGGCAGTATGCTTTTGGTGGAAACTGCCGCGGATGTGGCCGCTTTGGAAGTGCGCAATCCCGATAAGCTCGCGCACGTGAGCCAAACCACGCTATCGATTGACGAAACCAAGGAAATCATCGTTGCGCTGCGGGCGCGTTTCCCCAATATCCGCAGCCCTCATAAGGAAGACATCTGCTATGCCACCACCAACCGCCAAGAGGCGGTGAAGCAGCTGGCGGCAGCCAGCGATGTGGTGGTGGTGGTGGGCTCGCCCAATTCTTCTAATAGCAACCGTTTGCGCGAAGTGGCCGCACAACATGGCGTGGATGCTTATATGGTGGACAATGCAGGCTACCTGAAAAAGGAATGGTTTGCTGGCAAAGAACGAGTAGGGATTACGGCCGGAGCCTCCGCGCCGGAGGTGCTGGTGCAAGAGGTGGTGGACACCGTGCACGGCTGGGGCTTTGAAACAGTGCGGGAAGGCGAAGGGGAAGAAGAGAGTATTGTGTTTGTGCTGCCCAAAGAGCTGCGTGAGTGAAGTTGGGCAGATTTGAAGCAACTGATATGCAAAAAAGGCTACCTGAAAATGTTTCAGGTAGCCTTTTGGTATGGAGAAGGGTAGTGGATTCGATTTAAACCAGTGTGGTGTTTGCCGCATGCCGCATGCTTTTTCGACTCGCCACTTGGTTCTGATTTAAGTTTAATCCACTAAGCTTTAGCCATACCAAGCATGTAGGAAAAAAGCAGGCTACCTGAAAAATCAAGCAGCCTAAAAGAACAGCTAGAGAGTAACTTTTACTGGGCGCAGATGCTTTCGATAGCCTGTGGGATATCGCCGGCACAAGCCCAAATCAGCTGGCCTTGCGATTGCATCGGCAGCAGCAGAACCGCACGCTCGGCAGTGCTGCCGGCCGGAATAGCGGTAATCGCGCCTTGGCTGAGGGTAATGCTCTGCCAGAATTCCTTCTGGCTGGCGGGCACGTCGATTGCTTCGTTGATTTCATTCAGGCGAGTGCCTTTGGCCAAGCGGGTTTCCACCCATACCTTCGCCATGTTCAGTGCCTCAACGGCTTTCGGATCGGTGATGGTGGGGGCGGCGGGAGCCTGTTGGGCAGCCGCACCACTACCACCCATGTTGCCTTCATCAGCCGGTTCGGCCAAGCCGACCATGGCTTTGGCTTGCTCGATGATTTCCGGGTTCATATAGGCATAAACACCACCGCCCACCAGAATCAGAGCCAGCAGCAGGCCGATTGCGCGCGATGCGCCGCCGCCGCTACTGCCGCTGCGTTTGCTGCGGGATTTGTTGTTACGGGATAATTTTCTCACTGCTGTAGCCATTGTATTTAGTGTCCTAATAATTGTTGGGATAGTTTAGATAGGTAGAAAAAGGAACTCGATAGTGGATAAGCATAAAGCGTGCCAAAGTTTGATACTGGATTAGATTTGGCGTGATGAATTGCTATTTTTGATTGTTATTTGTTGTTATATATGTGAATTTTTATGGTTGAGATGTGAGTGGTGACGGAAAGGGGCTACCTGAAAACGCTGTAAAGTTTCTACAAAACTAAAATTTCAGGTAGCCTTTAAACGGTAAACGGCAGGCAAGAAAAAGCACCCTCTAGTGAGGGTGCTTTTGCATGGTGTTGGGATGATTACATCATGCCCATTCCGCCCATGCCTCCCATTCCGCCCATGTCGGGAGCGGCGGGTTTGTCTTCCGGAATGTCGGCTACCATGCATTCGGTAGTCAGCATCAGGCCGGCGATGGAAGCGGCGTTTTGCAGCGCGAAGCGGGTAACTTTGGCCGGATCGATTACGCCCATTTCCAGCATGTCACCGTAGCTGTCGTTGCCGGCGTTGTAGCCGAAGTTACCGTTGCCTTCCAGCACTTTGTTCACCACCACGCTCGGCTCGCCGCCAGCGTTGGCCACGATTTGACGCAGAGGAGACTCAACCGCACGCAATACGATTTGCACACCGGCTTCTTGGTCGGCATTGGCGGTTTCTACTTTGCTCAGGGTAGAGCGGGCACGCAACAGGGCTACGCCGCCGCCGGCCACCACGCCTTCTTCCACAGCGGCACGGGTGGCGTGCAACGCGTCGTCCACGCGGTCTTTCTTCTCTTTCATTTCCACTTCGGTGGCTGCGCCCACTTTGATTACAGCCACGCCGCCGGCCAGTTTGGCCACGCGCTCTTGCAGTTTTTCCTTGTCGTACTCGCTAGTAGCAGTTTCAATCTGAGTACGGATTTCCTTTACACGAGCATCAACGGCGGATTTATCGCCCAAACCATCGATAATGGTGGTGTTTTCTTTGCCCACTTCGATGCGTTTGGCCTGCCCTAAGTGTTCCAAAGAGACCTGTTCTAAAGACAGACCAACTTCTTCGGCGATCACAGTGCCGCCGGTGAGGATGGCGATGTCTTGCAGCATGGCTTTGCGGCGGTCGCCGAAACCAGGGGCTTTCACAGCCACGGTTTTCAGGATGCCGCGAATATTGTTCACCACCAGCGTGGCCAAGGCTTCGCCTTCCACGTCTTCAGCGATAATCAACAGCGGGCGGCTGGTTTTGGCTACTTGCTCCAACACGGGCAGCAGGTCGCGGATATTACTGATTTTTTTGTCAAACAGCAGAACAAACGGGCTGTCCAGTTCGGCCAGTTGTTTTTCCGGGTTGTTGACGAAATAGGGGGAGAGGTAGCCGCGGTCGAACTGCATACCTTTTACCACTTCCACTTCGTTTTCCAGCGATTTGCCGTCTTCTACGGTGATCACGCCTTCTTTGCCCACTTCGTTCATGGCTTGGGCAATGATGTTGCCGATGGATTCGTCGGAGTTGGCGGAAATAGAGGCCACTTGGGCGATTTCCTTGGATTTTTCCGGTACGGGCTTGGCAATATTCTGCAACTCTTTTACCAGAGCGGAAACAGCTTTGTCGATACCGCGTTTCAGGTCGGTCGGGTTCATGCCGGCGGTAACGTATTTCATGCCTTCGGCCACGATGGCTTGTGCCAATACAGTAGCGGTGGTGGTACCGTCACCGGCTACGTCGTTGGTTTTGGAGGCAACTTCTTTCACCATCTGCGCGCCCATGTTTTCAAACTTGTCTTTCAGTTCGATTTCTTTGGCCACGGTCACGCCGTCTTTGGTGATGTGCGGACCGCCGAAAGCACGGTCGAGCACCACATTGCGGCCTTTCGGGCCGAGGGTTACTTTCACGGCGTTAGACAAAACGTTTACGCCGTTTACCATCTTCTGGCGGACTTCATTGCCAAACTGTACATCTTTTGCTGCCATGTGTATGACTCCTAAAGTAAAAAATCAGTAATTAAAAAATCAGTAATTTCTGTTCTTGAATCAGCGCGGTTTATTCCACGATGCCGAAAATGTCTTCTTCGCGCATCACCAGCAGCTCTTCGCCGTCGGCTTTTACGGTTTGGCCGCTGTATTTACCGAAAAGTACTCGGTCATTTACTTTTACATCCAGTTTGCGGCGCTCGCCACCTTTGCCCATTTTCCCTGCGCCCACAGCTATTACTATTCCCATATCAGGCTTCTCGGCGGCAGAGCCAGGCAAAAGGATACCGGAAGCGGTTTTTTCTTCGGCTTCCAGGCGTTTGATAACCACACGGTCGTGCAACGGACGAATTTTCATAAATCTTCTCTCCAAAATTGAATTTGATGATTTGTTGCTACCCAATTGAGGGTAAACAGAAATGTGCCGGGCAGGGCGCGGCACGCTGCTTATGCGGCGAAGGAAATGGAGTTGGAGGCGTCGAATTCAAGGGCGGACAGAAAAAAATATCCGGCTGGAGGGAGAAGGGGATGGACTAGATTGGGGAAGATGACTTTCAGGTAGCCTTTTGCCGGAGTAGGGCAGGGTACAGGCTACCTGAAAATTGGGGAAAGAGATTTGAATCATGGAGATGATGTTTTCAGGTAGCCTCAATCAGCGGGTTCCTCTTCTTCGGGCAAGGGCAGATTGTGCTGCACGGCATACACGGCGGCTTGCACGCGGCTGCCGAGCTCGAGCTTGCGCAGGATGTTTTGTACGTGCACTTTCACGGTGGACTCGGCTAAATCCATGCGCTTGGCGATGATTTTGTTGCTGTATCCCACGGCGAGGTAGCGTAGCACTTCGAGTTCGCGCGAAGTGAGGGTGTCGAGGGCGCTTTCGGCGGCGGGCTGAGCGGGGCGGATGAGGGATTGCACCATGCAGGCCATCATTTCGGGGGAGAAGACGTTATCGCCGTTGGCAGCTTTGCCGATGGCGTCGATAAGGAAGTTGGCATTAATGTTTTTCAAGAGGAAGCCGCACGCACCCAGACGCATACATTCCACTAAGTTTTCGCCATCTTCCGATACGGTGAGCATCACCACTTTCTGCTCAGGGCGGCTGCTGAGGATTTGGGCCAGCGCTTCGCGCCCGTTCATCACGGGCATGTCAAGATCAAGCAGCACCACGTCGGGCGCAAGCTGGCTCACCAGTTTGACACCGCTGAGGCCGTCGGCAGCTTCGCCCACTACTTCGTAGTTTTCCTGTCGGGCAAGCAAGGCTTTGATGCCGCTGCGGAATAGGGTGTGGTCGTCGATGAGTACGATGCGGATTTTTTCAGTCATACCTGTCTTCTTTCTTCGTAAGGCAGATTCAGGGTTACCCGGGTGCTGCCGGGTTTGGAGTGTAGGGAAAGCTGGGCGCGGATGCGTTGGGCGCGTTCGTGCATGATGTTCAGCCCAACATGGTTGCCGGAATGCTGTTCTTTGAGCCGTTCGATATTGAAGCCGCGCCCGTTATCTTCAATTTCCATCACAAAATCCTGCCGGTTGTCGAAGCGGATATCCACTTGGGTGGCTTGGGAGTGTTTGCGGATATTGGAGAGGCTTTCCTGCAATATAAACACGACTTGCAGCTGCTGCTCGCTGTTGAGCTGGGGGCCGTTGCCGTGCCAATGTAGGCGCACGCCGATTTGGGTTTGGCGCTGGAAGCGGTCGGTCAGGGTCTGCACCACTTCGGTGAAGTCTTTGTTGTTGATTTTGGTGCGGAAGTTGATGAGCAGTTCGCGCACGTCGTCATAACACTCTTGGATGCCGTCTTTAATATAGTGCAGGTTTTCGTTGATTTGCTCTTGTTCTTGGTTTTGCAGGGCACTTTCCAACATCTGCACTTGCAGGTTGAGGAAGGTGAGGGCTTGGGCGATGCTGTCGTGCAGGCCTTGGGCAATGAGGTTGCGCTCCTGCAATACGGCCAACTGGCGGCTTTCATCAATCAGGCGCAGGTTGCTCACCACCACGCCGAATTGGCTGCACAGGGCTTCCCACAGTTCGGTATCGGCCATGGCCACGGGCTCTTTCTGTTTGAAATAGAGCGTAACCATGCCGAAATCTTGCGCTTTATATTGGATTTTGAAAATGCGCAGCTGCTGGAAGCCCATGCGGCTGCATTCGCTGTTTTCGGTGTCGAAGGCCTGGCCGTCGGGTTCGCGCACAAAGCGGATCGGCTGCCAGTCGTCGTGCACCACGGCTTGGCCGCACAGGCAGTCTTCGAAGCGCTGGCAGGCTTCGGCAGTTTGCAGGCTGTCGGGCAGGTTGATTTGGCTCACCAAATCCATGCGCTGCCGTTTGAAGTCGATTAAGCGGATGCTGCCGGCATCGGCGGCCACCATTTCCAGCATTTTTTGCAGGAATACTTCGGCGGCTTCGGTGGTGGTTTGGGTTTGACTGAGAAAGCGCGAGAAGAAATACAGGGTTTCGAGCGTGTGGTGCTTGCTGGCCAAATCACGTGTTTTTTCCAGTACTTCTTCTTCTAGGTGGGAATAGAGTTGGTGCAGGCTGCTGCTCATCTGGTTGAAACCGTTGTCTACACGGGCGAACTCGGCGGAGTGATCAATGGGGATTTGAATGCCGAACTGCCCATCGTGAATAGCAGCCACGCCTTGTTGCAGATGCTGTAAAGGTTTAATAATCCACCAATACAGCAAAAACACCATAAAGGCAGAACTCATCACCACCAACACCAAAAGGCAGCTTTGAAACAAGCGCAGCCAAGAAATATAGCGCGTGTTGGTTTGCTCAACGGCAGAAACCAAATTATCCAAACGGCTGAGGAAGGGTTGCAGTTGTTTATCGGTAACCGGACGATTTTGTTGGTAGGCTACCTGAAAAGCCGGGCGGATGTTTTGCCGCCATTGCTGGTCTAATTCATTGAAACGCTGCCACACCACTTTGTCTGGCGGCAGAAAAAGCGGGCGGGAGCGGTCGCCATGGCGCACGTTGTCGAGGATGCTGTCGTATTGCCGCAGCCGCTGTTCGATTTCTTCCGCTCCGGCATTTTCACGAATCAAAAGGGCGATGCGGAAACTCCTCAAGCGCAAGCTGCCGATGTCGTTGATGGCTGCGGCGCTGCCCTCCAGCCGCCAGGAAATCAGCAGGGTGTAGCTGATGGAAGCTACGGCAATCACCAGCCACAACAGGGTCAGCAGCTTGAGCCGCACAGACAGGCTTTTGAAAAAGTTCATGGATATGAGCGGAGAAATCAAAAAGAGCAATCCCTCATTATACGCGTTTAATCCATGAAGCTTAACTATCGGCTTAGTGAAAATGGTTACCGATCTAATACTTTCGGCTTAGAAGACCTAGCTACAACAGGGCTTATTTAATCCAAATCATTGTTTTAAAATTCGCAACGGCTAAAACCCTTATTTTTCCAGCGTGATTTTTTGTTTCGAAAAATAAATGGTTTGGCTTCACATGCTTCAACCAGTGGTTTTCAGGTAGCCTCCTTTGCAGGGGCATGTAAACCGCAAAACTTCCCTTGTATAGAGAAAACAAAAAATGAAATCAGAAAATTACAAACGCTACTCCGTGCTTGCTTCCAGCACGTTTGCTTTTACCGTCTGCTTTATGGTTTGGATGATGCTGGCGATTGTCGGCGTGAAAGTGCAGGAGCAGCTCGGCCTGAATGAAACGCAAACCGGTATCCTGATGGCTGTGCCGGTGCTCTCCGGCTCGCTTATTCGCGTGCCGTTGGGCATTTGGACCGATAAATTCGGCGGCCGCATTGTGATGTTCGTGCTGATGCTGCTTTCCGTGCCCGCCATTTTCTTGATGAGCTATTCCACACACTATTGGCACTTCATTGCCATCGGCCTGATGATGGGCTTGGCCGGCGGTGCTTTCTCCGTGGGTACTCCTTATGTAGCGCGCTGGTTTCCGAAAGAGCAACAAGGCTTGGCCATGGGTATTTTCGGTGCAGGTAATGCCGGTAGCGCCATCAACAAATTCGTTGCCCCTGCGCTGATTAAATATTCAGCAGCAGCCGGTGCCGGCGCAGCTGCCTGGGTAATCGTGCCGAAAGTGTACGCCGTTATTATGGCTGCGACCGCCGTATTGTTTTGGTTCACCACCTATCCCACTCCGCATAACCCCAATACTGCGCCCAAGGCCTCGCTCGCTGAGCAGCTGGCTATGTTGAAAGACCCTGGTGTGCTGCGCTACAGCCAATATTATTCTGTGGTGTTCGGCGGCTATGTGGCATTGGCTCTGTGGATGACCAAATACTACATCAACGAATACGGCCTGAGCATCGCTACCGCCGGTATGCTGGCTGCCTGTTTCTCTCTGCCCGGCGGCGTGTTGCGCGCAGTTGGTGGCTGGTTATCAGATAAATACGGTGCCTATAAGGTTACCTGGGGTGTGATGTGGGTATTGTGGGTATGCTTCTTTATCTTGTCCTACCCGCAAACCGACCTCGTGATCGCTACTACGCACGGCCCGCAAAGCTTGCACATCGGCCTGAATGTGGTGTTGTTTACCATTTTGATGTTTGCTGCCGGTATTGCCATGGCGGTGGGTAAAGCCTCTGTGTTCAAATTTGTGGCCGACGACTACCCGAACGACATCGGTACGGTATCCGGCATCGTTGGCCTGGCTGGTGGTTTGGGCGGCTTCTTTCTGCCGATTATGTTCGGTATGTTGCTTGACCTCACCGGCATCCGCTCCACCACCTTCATGCTGCTCTACGGCACGGTGTGCGTATCGCTGATTTGGATGCACTTCTCTTTCAAAGCCAAACGCGAACAATAATCCGCTTACAGGCTACCTGGAAACTGCGCAGCGGTTTTTCAGGTAGCCTCCACGTTAAAAACATACTCGCAAAAGCTGAACACTTACCATATTAGGAAAATGATATGTCTCACTTAATTCAAGACTGGCGGCCGGAAGATCCCGAATTCTGGCAAAACACCGGCCGTAAGATTGCGCGGCGCAACTTGTGGATTTCTATCCCTGCGCTGTTTTTGGCATTTGTTATGTGGCAGGTATGGAGCGTAACCATCCTTAATCTGCCCAATGTTGGCTTCAATTTCAGTAAAGACCAACTGTTCTGGCTGGCTGCATTGCCCGCCTTATCTGGCTCTACCTTGCGCGTGTTCTATTCCTTTATGGTGCCGATTTTCGGCGGCCGCAAATGGACTGCGATTACCACCGCCAGCCTGCTGTTGCCCGCTATCGGCATCGGCTTTGCTGTGCAAGACCCGACTACCAGCTACAGCACCATGGTAATTCTTGCCCTGTTGTGCGGTTTCGGTGGTGGTAACTTCTCTTCCAGTATGGCCAACATCAGCTTCTTCTTCCCCAAAGCAGAAAAAGGCAGTGCACTTGGTCTGAATGCCGGTTTGGGTAATCTCGGCGTATCTGCCGTGCAGTTCATCGTGCCGCTGGCCATTACCGCCGGCCTGTTCGGCGCGTTGGGCGGCGAACCGCAAACCATGATGAAAAACAACGAAACCGTGCAAATCTGGCTGCAAAACGCCGGTTTTGTGTGGGTGCCGTTCATTATCTTGGCCACTTTGGCGGCTTGGTTTGGCATGAACGATTTGGCCAGCGCCAAATCCAGCTTCAAAGAGCAGTCTGTGATTTTCTCACGCAAGCACAACTGGATTATGTGTATCCTTTATTTGGGTACGTTCGGCTCCTTCCTTGGTTTTTCTGCCGGTTTCCCATTCTTGATCAAGCTGCTGTTTCCGGAGATTAATCCCGCCAAATTCGCCTTCCTCGGCCCCTTGGTGGGCGCGCTCACCCGTTCTGCTGGCGGTTGGGTGTGTAAAAAACTCGGTGGCGGCGCACGCACCACGCAGGTGGTGTTCGTGGGCATGATTATCGGCGTGCTCGGCGTATTGATGTTCTTGCCGACGAACGGCCAGGGCAACTTCCCTGCCTTCTTTGCCTGCTTTATGGTGCTGTTTGCACTCAGCGGTATCGGCAATGCTTCCACTTTCGTACAAGTGCCGCTGATTTTCTTGGGTTTCCATCAGAAATTTGCCGATGCCGGCCAAATCACCCAAGAACAATGCGTACAAAATGCTAACCGCGAAGCCGCTGCTGTTATCGGTTTCACCGCCGCATTTGCCGGCTATGGTGGTTTCCTGATTCCGAAAAGCTTCGGTACTGCGCTCTCTCTTTGGGGCAGTGTGAACGGAGCCTTGATCGGCTTTATCCTGTTCTACATTATCTGTGCCGGGTTGAACTGGTGGTACTACGCCCGTAAGAACGCCGAAGCCAAGTGCTAAAACGGCAGGCTACCTGAAAATGCAAAACAGGCTTTCAGGTAGCCTTTTAACCACTTAATAGCTAAAGCATAAGTTTCTGCCTGCCTGCGTTGGTTTGTTTTGCTGTAACCCATAATTGGTTGCAGTTCGCCAACTGGCAGGAGGAGCAGCACACACTCATCTCTTTATATTTTTGATAATAAGGAATCTATCCATGGCCCTTACCCCTGTTCACGAACTGCAAGCGCTGATTCACGCCAAAATCGCCGCCGTGCAAAAGCCGTTGGAAACCGAAACCGTGCCGCTGGTGTCGGCAGTGGGGCGTGTGCTGGCGCAGGATGTGGCGGCAGCGGTGAATATTCCGCCCGCAGATATTTCTGCCATGGATGGCTACGCCCTGCCCGTGGCCGCGGCGGCAGGTAGTGAATGGAAAGTAGTGGGCGAATCGGTGGCCGGGCAGCCGTTTTCAGGTAGCCTGCCTACCGATGGTTGCGTGCGCATCATGACCGGTGCAGTGGTGCCGGCAGCTTGCTCCAGCGTGGTGATTCAAGAAAACGTGCAGTTGCAAGACGGCGTGATCCGTTTGGAAAAAGACGCGGCCGAGGGCGGCAATATCCGCCGCCGTGGCGAAGAAATCGCGGCGGGTGAAACTGTGTTGCAGGCAGGGCGGATTCTGCGTCAGGCCGATATCATGCTGCTGGCCGCCTTGGGCTATGCCCAAATCGAAGTGCGCCGCAAATTGCGTGTGGCCGTACTCTCCAGCGGCGACGAACTGCTTGAACCGGGCACAGCCGACAACCGTACCGACCGCATTTATGACAGTAACCGCTATATGTTGATGGCGCGACTCGCACCCCTGCCGGTGGAAGTGATCGACTTTGGCCAAGTGGCCGACCGGCTGGAAGACGTGTTGAAAATGCTGAATAAAGTTATCCACCAAGCCGACGTGTTGATTACCACCGGCGGCGTATCCGTGGGCGATTATGACTTCATGCGCGAAGCCGTGGAGCGCGTGGGCAGCATTCATCACTACAAAGTCGCCCTCAAGCCGGGCAAACCCTTCGTGTTCGGCCAAATCATGACCACTTGGTGTTTCGGCCTGCCGGGCAATCCGGTGTCCGGCTTTGTGGGCTTCGATATTTTCCTTAAAGCCGCCCTGTGGCAGCTGTGCGGCGCGGTCGAAATCCCTCAGCCCGTGCGCTTTACGGCCAAACTAGCCGAGCCGGTGAAGAAAAACCACAGCCGCACCGATATTCAGCGTGGTATCATCAGCCGTCAGGACGACGGCACTTGGTTGGCCACCCCTTGCGGCAGCCAGGATTCGCACCGTATTTATCAGGTGAGCCGCGCCAATGCCTACTTGGTTCTCCCCGCCGAAAGCGGCTCGCTGCCCGCCGGTGCGGAAGTGACTGTGCAACCTTTTACCGAAGCATTTTTGTAAAGCTGGAAAGGCTACCTGAAAAGCCACGCCAGCTAAGTTTCAGGTAGCCTGTGTCCCATAGTTGTAGAAATCGACAGCGTTGTTTACACTTTCGGCTTTTGCTTGAAGACCCGTTTGAGCAGCTATCCGGCATTGTCAAGAATGTCGATAGACACGGGAAATCCGCTCTGTTCTTGATAATTGCGGATAGATGCTTACAAATCATTTAAGAAAAAACAAAAGCCATCTGCTTCAGAAAAAGTGTAAACAACGCGACGATTTCCTA
>NZ_KV804540.1:135650-153054 GCF_001811325.1 Eikenella sp. HMSC071B05
AAAAGTGTAAACAACGCGACGATTTCCTACACATAAGTAAATAGAATATAGAGCAACCGGCACACACCAGACGGAAACCCATTATGACCCCGCCCCACACACTCACCGACCCCTACAACCGCCGCCTAAGCTACCTGCGGCTGTCGGTTACCGACCTGTGCAACTACCGCTGCACCTACTGCCTGCCCGACGGCTACCAAGGCAAAGCCAAGCCCGACGAACTCACCCTGCCCGAAATCGAAACTCTGGTAAACGTGTTCGCCGCCGCCGGCACGCGCAAAATCCGCCTCACCGGCGGCGAGCCCACCCTCCGCCGCGATCTGGCCGACATCATCGCCGTGTGCAAAGCCAACCCACTGATTGAAAACGTGGCACTTACCACCAACGCTTTCCGACTGGCACAGCTCTTCCCAGCTTATCGTGCTGCCGGGCTGGACAAAATCAACATCAGTATCGATAGCTTCGACCCAGACGTATTCTTCGAGATCACCGGCAAACGCGAATGCACCAACATCCTGCGCGCGCTCGACAACATCCTGGCCGAAGGCTTCTGCAACGTCAAAGTAAACACCCTGCTGCTGCGCCGCTACGCCGAGCGCACGCTGGCCGACGCGCTCGATTTCGTGCGCGAGCGCCCCGTAACCTTGCGCTTCATCGAATTGATGCAAACCGGCGACAACGGCAGCTTCTTCAACAGCCAGCACCTCTCCGCCGCCGAAATCGAACGCGGCCTGCAGGCGCAAGGCTGGCAGCTGTTGCCGCGCCAGCCGCACGCCGGCCCCGCACGCGAATATTTCCACCGCGATTTCTCCGGCAGCATCGGCTTCATCGCTCCCTACAGCGAAGATTTCTGCAAAAGCTGCAACCGCCTGCGCGTTACCGCCCAAGGCAAAATGCACCTGTGCCTGTTTGGCGGTATTGCCTACGACCTGCGCCCCCATCTGCGCGAGGGCGATGCCGAAGGCCTGCGCCGTTATCTGCATCAAACCATTGCCGAAAAACCCGAACACCACTATCTGCACGATAAAAAAGTCGGTCTCATCACTAACCTTTCCATGACCGGAGGCTAAATGCACCGCTCCGCACCCGAATTCCGCCCCTTCCGCATCCACCTGCTCACCGTAACCGACACCCGCAGCTCCGCCGAAGACGGCAGCGGCAACTATCTGGCCGAAGCCCTGCAGGCCGCTGGTCATGTGTTGCATGCGCGCGATTGGTGCCGCGACGAGCGCTACGATATCCGCGCCATCGTTTCCGCCGCCATTGCCGAGCCGCAAACCGACATCGTGTTGATTACCGGCGGCACTGGCATGTTCGAGCGCGACATTACCCCCGATGCGGTGGAAATCCTGTTCGACAAAACCATCCCCGGCTTCGGCGAAGTGTTCCGCGCCGTGTCTCTGCAGGAAATCGGCATGTCCACCATCCAATCGCGCGCCGTGGCCGGCATTGCCAACCGCACGCTCATTTTCTGCCTGCCCGGCTCCACCGGCGCCTGCCGTACCGCTTGGGAAAAAGTCATCGCCCCGCAGCTCGATCCGCGCATCAACAGCTGCGGCTTCACCCGCGTGTTCAACGCTTGGGGTAAGTGAGTAAAACCGGACTCATGGAGATTGCTACCGAGCCGCTGCTGATTTTATGCGGCGGATTCAGCCGGCGGATGGGCCGCCCCAAGCCGCTGTTGCCGTTTCGCGGCGTGCCGCTGATTGAGCGCTTGGCCGCGGCGGCAAACCGGCCGCTGTGGATTGCTTCGGCCGGACAGCGTTTCCCCAATCTTCCCCCCGCGCTATACTTGCCCGATGCCCTGCCCGAACGGCAGGGTGCCTTATCCGCCATTCTGCCCGCGCTCGAGCTGGCTGCCGAACAAGGCCATGCCGGCATTTATGTGCTCTCCTGCGACACCCTGCTGCTGCCTGAGCAAGTGGCAGGCTGTTTACAACAGGCGCGAAACAGCACGGCTTGGCAGCAGGGCGTGGCCGCGCTGAGCGGCGGCGGGCGGGATTATCCGCTATTGGCGCATTGGTCTACCGCCCTGGCCGCCCCGCTGCGCCAATACGTGGAAAGCGGGCAGCGCCGCGTAACCGCCTGGCTGCAAACCGTGCCGTTTGCCGCTGTGCCAGTGCCGGACGAATGGCTGCCGCTGTGCAATTTCAACACGCCGCCGGAGTTTGAGCGGGCGGTGAAACAGGCGGAGCGGCTGTTGGCGGGCTGAGATGTACATTTTCAGGTAGCCTGTTTGCTTGGCGCTTATTCAAAAGGCTACCTGAAAACCGTCGGATAGTTTTCAGGTAGCCTCCAATAGTTTATTTTCCATGCAAGGATAAAATTTTGCTGACACATTTAGACCAACACAGCCGCAGCAGCATGGTGGACGTGGGCGATAAAACCGTCACCCGCCGTGTGGCCGTGGCTTCCGGGCGGGTGGTGTTCCCGCCGGAAGTGTATGCCCAAATCCAGGCGGCCAACGGGCAAACTGCCAAGGGCGCGATTAGCGAAGTGGCGCGGCTGGCCGGCATCATGGCGGCGAAAAATACCGCCAGCCTGATTCCGCTGTGCCATCCGATGATGCTGGAGCGTTGCAAGCTGGAGCTGGAATATGACGATGCCGCACACGGCCTGAACATCCGCGCCGAAGTGGCCGTGAGCCATAAAACCGGCGTGGAAATGGAAGCGCTCACCGCCGTATCCGTGGCCGCGCTCACGGTATACGACATGACCAAAGCCCTGAGCCACGACATCCAAATCCAAGACATCCGCCTAATACACAAATCCGGAGGCAAACATGAGTTCAACCGTTGAAATCACCGTGCTGTATTTCGCCGCCCTGCGCGAACAGGTGGGCAAAGAGCAAGAAAAAATCCACGTCGCCGAGGGCTGCACCGCAGCGGCCTTATACGAGCAACTCTCGCAACAATACCGCTTCACCCTGCCGCAGGAGCGTGTACGGGCGGCGGTAAACCATGCGTTTGCCGACTGGCTGCAGCCGCTTGCCGCCAACGATATCGTGGCCTTTATCCCGCCGGTGGCAGGAGGTTGAAATGTTTGATTTAACCGAACAAGCAATAGACAGCCAGGCCTTGCGCCAACAGCTTTTAAACAATGAGCAATGCGGCGCCTACCTCAGCTTTGAAGGCTGGGTGCGCCGACAAAATGACGGGCAGCGCGTAGATTATTTGGTATACAGCGTGTATGAAGAACTGGCGCGCCGGCAAGGTCAGGCCGTGATTGAAGAGGCTAAACGCCGCTTCGGCCTAGAAGCAGCCGTGTGCGTGCACCGTTACGGCCGGTTGGAAGTGGGCGATATGGCGGTGTGGGTGGGCGTAACCGCCGGCCACCGCGACATGGCCTTCGCCGGCTGCCGCTATATTATCGATACGGTGAAAGCCGAAGTGCCGATTTGGAAACAGGAATTCTACAGCGGCCAAGTCGTTGCCGCGTGGCTGGACAATCAAACGGCCGATGCCAAACGCCAATTGCTCAAATAACGCTTGGCAAGTATTGAAGAGGCTACCTGAAAATTTCAGGTAGCCTTTTTGCATGAGTTTAAAAAGAGACATGTTAGTGTGTGGAGCTAATTTTACATGCTGAAGTTTATAGGCTACCTGAAAACAAAATAGCCTGATTTTTAGGTAGCCTTTTATTTTGTGTGGTTTTTTAATCAAATGCAGCCAGTTATGCTAATTTGAGATCAACTAAAAATTGAGAAAGATCAGTAAAATCTGTAAAATAGCGGTCAATAGCAGAATAGAGCAGCAGATTGGGAATACTGTTTACATCATTAATTTTCCCTGAGCCGCTTCAGCTTGGCTGCTGATGCATTTTCTGCTGAGATTAATTTAAAACTGAACGGTTGCCGTATTCCAACAGTCTGTTGTAGCTTTATCCTAGCGTTGGCAGCATCCGAATTTTCAGGAGAAACACCATGCGAGGCTATCAACTAGACCCACAACAACCCGTAGGCGGCGTGATTGCAGAGGATGCCGATCAGCAAATCGTGCAGCTCAATCTGCAAAAAGGCAACGAAGTTCCACCTTATTCAGCAGAGGCCATCATTACCATTACCGTGCTCTCCGGCTCGGTGTGCCTGAAAACCGAGCAAGGGCAGATTGATTTGCAGCCGATGACCCTGGCGCGGCTTGAGCCGCAAGAAACCCATGCCCTGGTGGCCTTGGAAGACAACACTTCCGTGCTGGTGGTAAAACAGCTGTGCTACCACGCCCTGCTTAACCAAAAACTGCGCTTCGGCCGCTGCTGCGTTTAACCGTTTTCGCACCGTATTGCCCGGCAATGCGGAATGATTTTAAAACCATAGCTTTACAACACAACTCTTGGAGATGAATCATTATGATTAAAGGTATTCAAATCACCCAATCCGCCCAACACCCCGCCTTGGTGCACTCTTTCTGGCTGTTGGACGACGAAACCCAGCAGGCACGTTGCCTGTGCAGCAAGGACGAGTATTTCGCTGCCGACCAAATCGTTGCCCTGAGCGATTTGGGCGATGTGAGCTACCAAGAAGTGGCTGTAGACAGCTACGTGCGTCCGAAAGTGGAAGGTGGTCAGCACCTGAACGTGAATGTGATGAGCCGCGAAATGCTGGAAGACGCAGCTGCTAATCCCGATAAATATCCGCAGCTCACCATCCGCGTATCCGGCTATGCCGTGCGCTTCAACTCCCTCACGCCCGAGCAGCAGCGCGATGTGATTACCCGTACCTTCACGCAGCATATGTAAACCGGAATCACAGCACAGCCCCGCTGTTTCAGATGGCGGGGCTGGTTTTTTGCGGGGTATGAAATAGCTAATAGCAGGACAGCAAGATAAGTGAAAGCAGTCCCAGTTTTTGTTTAACCATTACCAAACAGATTTCAGGTAGCCTGATTGATAAACGGAAAGGCTACCTGAAAACTCAAAATGGTTTAGTTATATTGACCATATTTTTCAGGTAGCCTCATGCCGCAGAAATTTTAAGCTCCGGCTTATTTTTTCTCCTTCTCAGGCCGTATCCAGCCCGGGATAGTAGTTTGGCGGGCGCGGGTAAGGGTGAGTTCGCCTTCGGGGCAGTTGCGGGTGAGCGTGCTGCCGGCGCCGGTGGTGGCGCGGTGGCCGATGGTGAGTGGGGCGACCAGCATATTGCCGGAGCCGATGCGCACTTCATCGCCGATAACGGTTTGGTGTTTGTGCACGCCGTCGTAGTTGCAGGTGATGGTGCCGGCGCCGATGTTGCTGCGGCTGCCGATTTGCGCGTCGCCGAGGTAGGTGAGGTGGTTGGCTTTGCTGCCGCGGCCGATGGTGCTGTTTTTCACTTCCACGAAGTTGCCGATGTGCACTTCGTCGGCCAAGTCGGCATTGGGGCGCAGGCGGGCGAAGGGGCCGATGCGGGCGCTGCTGCCGATGCGGCAGTTTTCGAGGTGAGAGAAAGGCTCGATAACCGTGTTGTCGCCGATGACGGCGTTTTTAATCACGCAGTTGGCGCCGATGGACACGTTGTTGCCGAATTGGTTGTCGCCTTCCAGCACCACGTTCACATCAAGCACCACGTCTTGGCCGTGCCGAAGGCTGCCGCGCAGGTCGAAGCGGGCCGGGTCGCGCAGGGTGAGGCCGGCTTGGAGCAGGCTGTGTGCCTGTTCGCGTTGGAAGATGCGCTCGAGTTCGGCGAGTTGGATTTTATTGTTTACGCCGGCGGCAAGGTGGGAGGAGGCTACCTGAACGGGATGCACGGCCACACCGTCGGCGCGGGCAAGGGCGATGACGTCGGTGAGGTAGTATTCGCCTTGGGCGTTGTTGCTGGAGAGGCTGCCCAGCCAGCGGGCGAGGTGTGCGTTGGGCAGAACGAAAATGCCGGTGTTGGTTTCGCGGATGGTTTTTTGCTCGGGCGAGGCGTCTTTTTCTTCCACAATGGCGGCCACTTGGCCGTTTGCCTCGCGGATGATGCGGCCCAGCCCGAAGGGGTTGGGCGGGATGTCGGTGAGCAGGCCGATTTCGCTGCCGGCGGCCTGTAGTAAATCTTCCAGGGTGGCGCGGTTAATCAGCGGCACGTCGCCGTAGAGCACGAGGGTGCGGCCGGTGTTGCCGAGGTGCGGCAGGGCGGTTTGCACGGCGTGGCCGGTGCCGAGCTGTTCGGTTTGCTCCACCCAGCGGATGCCTTCGCGCTGCACTTGCTCGCGCACCTGCTCCTTGCCGTGGCCGATCACCACGTTGATGCTTTGCGGGCTGAGGCTTTGCGCGGTGTCGATAACGCGCTCGAGCATGGTTTGGCCGCCGATGCGGTGCAGCACTTTGGGCAGGGCGGAATACATGCGGGTGCCTTTGCCGGCGGCGAGGATGACGATATGGAGGGGCTGGTGCATGGGTGGGCTTTCTTGGAACGATTTCTTTGAAATGATGGTTTTCAGGTAGCCTGCTTGGGGCTACCTGAAAAAAGAGGATTCAAACTGCCGATATTAATGGCTGCTTGGCGCTTCCGGCACGCTGTCACCGCTCCAGGTGGTGCGCGGCACGCTGTGCTGGCGTTGTTCGCGGGTAACAGGTACGGGCACGGGGCGGTATTCGTTGTAGCGTTGGTCGCGGGCGAAAGTGCCGTCTTGGTATACCACGGGCGTACCGGGGGCATAACGCTGGCGCAGGCCGGTTTTGCCTTGTTGGTCTTGGTAGGTTTCCCAGGTGCAGGCGGAAAGGGCGATGAGGGCGAGCAGTAGAACGGCGGGGCGCATGGCTTTATCCTTTTTCTGTTGTGAGACGGGTGTTACTTTTGCTGCCAATTATAACGCGAACAGCCGGGGCTGGCTGTAGGGCTACCTGAAAAAGGAAAGATGGATTTTCATGAGGTTGAATCCTACGTTTCTAGGTGGCCTTTTATACTACAATTCGTGCGATTTGGAATTTGTATCAAGACAAAGGGAAAAGAATATGCATGAACGGCAAGACAACCGCTATGCGCCGCCGTTGAGTATGGCGGAAGAAGCTGCACACCCGGTGGGCGGGCAATATTTGGCTGTGGCCAACTCGTTATCGCCGAGGCGGGCATTTGCTTGGTTTGGGGCGGCTTGGGCTTTGTTTCGACAGCGGGCTGGTTGGTGGTTTGGGCTGGTGTTGGCTTGGACGATACTGTCGTATATTTTGGCTGCTGCGATGCAGGCATTTATGCCTTCAGTTATTCCTTTTTTCCCTGCCGTGCGAGATTTTGCCGCCGTGTTTGCCACGGCGGGGGTGGCTTATGCGGCAGAACGGGTGGAGCAGCAAGCCCGTATTGATTGGCGTGCCAGTTTGGTGGTGTTGGTGCGGTGTGCAGGCGCATTGGTGCTACTGGGTTTGTTGAGTGTGGTGTTTGAACAACTGCTGCTTAGGGTGGGGGCAAGACTGGAGGACTATGCTATGCAGATGGAGTTTCAATCACCGCAATCACCGTTGCTAAGGCTTGTGTCTTTGATAAATTCTTGGAAATGGCTATTTTTTATGTTGGCCTATCTGCTGCCGAACGGCGTAGCGGCGATGTTGGTCGTGTGCCGCAGGATGGGCGCGGTGCGGGCTTGGGTAGCAGGTTGGCGCGGGATGGAGCGCAATGTAGGCGCGGGATGGAGCGCAATGTAGGCGGCGTGGTGCTGGCTGTGGCGTTGGCAACATTATTGGGCTTGGTTGTGCGGCTGGTAGTGGGGGTGGCTGCGGTGTTGGCTCAGCCCGAATTGACAATGCTAGGGACGATTGATGCGGTACCGCCTGTGTGGATGATGCGGGTGGTATCGCTGGTGAACAATATGGTTGGCTTACTGCTGATGCTGGTGCTGTATGCGTCGTGTCGGGATATATTCTTTAAAAGAGACATAAGGGTGAAACAGGCTACCTGAAAAACCATTTGACCTGCTGGATACCTAGGTGGTGGAATGGTACAGTATCGGGGCAGTAGTTTGCCGATTAATCAATTGGAAAAAGGGAGAAAATCATGAAGCGTTTGGGTTTGGTGTTGGCTGCTTGTGCGTCGATGAGTGGGGCGTATGCCGCTCCGGCGTGGGACACGGGCTATGCCTATGGGGCAAACCATTGTTATGGTTTCCACGCACCAGCAGGTTGGACGCAGGATAACCGGTTGCTAGCCGATAAGGGCGTGCCGATGGTGTTTTTGCCGCAAGATAGCAGGCTGCGTGCGGCGCGGGTGATGATTTATGCAGGCAGTATCGGCCGCAAGCCGGGCGAGAGCTTTTCCGCAGCCGTACGCGGGCAGGTGAATGATGTGGTGGCGCAATATGCCCAATCGAATGAGCGCATACGGCCGGCCATGCTGCGCCGTATCCGCGCACGCGACGGGGTGAGCGGCGAGTTGTGGCGGTTTACGGGCTATCGTAACGGCGGGCAGGAGCTGGCGGCCTATCTGCCGGGCAGCCGTTCGGTGAATTATTTTGTGGCACAAATCCCCGCGCAGGTAGATGCGGCGGCAGTGGAAACCGCTGTACTGGCTTTGGCCGCCAGCTACCACGAGCGGCAGTCGTGCCCGCCGTGCCGTGGCGGAGGGTGTGCGGCAGAGTGATGATGTAATGGGCCAAAAGGCTACCTGAAAGTTCAGGTAGCCTTTTGCTTTGTTGGCCATGGATGCTAATCGCTGCTTTCGCTGTGCGGCTTGAGTCGGTAGGCACAGACGATGGTGAGAATACCGACGGCGAGAGCGAAGCTCATGCTCAGGTGGATGCCGTTGAGCATGGCCTGCTGCGGGCTGCTGCCGCTGGAGAGGAGCTCGCCGATGTTGGTGGTGCCCACAAAGAAGGCTGCGCCGATGGCGCCGGCGATGGGGTTGATGGTGGTGATGATGGCGGCGCCGTGCGGGTTGAGGTGTTTGGGTAGGGCGTTGAGGCCGTGGGTTTCGCCGGTGATACAGGCGGATACGGACACGGCCATCAGGGCGAACATGGCGGAGAGGGCGGTGGTTTGGGTGTCGATTTTCAGGTAGCCCCACAATACGGCCAGGGCGGCGGTGAGCATAATGGTGGCGGGCAGCACCACGAAGCGGCCGCCTTTTTTATCCAGCAGTTTGCCAAACAGCGGGGCGGCCAAGGCCTGGGCGATACTGGCGGGCATGAGGATGAGGCCGGTGGTGGTGCCGGAGAGCAGCAGCACTTGCTGGGTGTAGATGGGGATCTTCCTTGTTATTCGATTATGGCCAAGAGGCTACCTGAAAACGTGAGCTTCAGCTGGGCTAAATGGGCTACCTGAAACCCGGTATTAGAGTGTAAGGGACAGATCTTACCTGATTTCTCCAGCCAGAGCCTGCAGCTCGTGCATATCGCGGACGATATGGTCGGCACAGGGCTGCGGTTGGGCACGGCTGCCGAACCACACCGTGCGCATGCCCAAAGCTTTGGCTGCTTGCAGATTGGCTGGGCTGTCGTCCACCAGCACGCATTGCTGCGGCGGCACAGCCAGTGCGGCGCACACCAGATGGAAGGCTTGCGGCTGCGGCTTGTAGTGCAGGGCAAGGTCGTCCACGCCGAATAGGGCTTCAAAATGGCTGCCCAGCCGCATGGCTTCGATTAGGGCGCGCACATAAAACGCTGGGCCGTTGGAAAACACGGCTTTGCGGCCGGGTAGGGCGGCGAGCGCGGTATCGATGTGGGGCATCGGCTGCAAGGCGGCGATGAGTTCGGGCAGATGGTGGCTTTGGCGCAGGAATTCGGCGGGGCAAACCTGCGGATGATGCTGCTGCAAACCGCCGAGTGTGGCGCCGTAGTGCCGCCAATAGTGTTCGCGCAAATCGGAGGCTTCGGGCAGGCTCAGGCTCAGTTCGCGTGCCATGAATTCGGTCATGCGGCGGTTGATGAGGCGAAAAATGCCCGCATCGGCGCGGTGCAGGGTGTCGTCTAGGTCGAACAGCCAAACGGGCTGGGGGGATGGCATGAGGCTACCTGAAAAATAAAAACGGCATTATATAGCTGCTGCAAATGAGTATTCTACTGCTTTGCCCGCCTTGTCATGCCTGCCGCTGCGGCCTGCTGCCATGCCCAATTTGAATCGGCTCAATTTCCATCCCCGCCATTGGGGCGGTTTGCTGCTATAATCCCACTGATTTTCACAACCAATTATCATTCAGGAGATTGCTATGGCTCTGGTATCCATGCGCCAGCTTTTAGACCATGCCGCCGAACACGGCTACGGCCTGCCCGCTTTTAATGTGAACAACTTGGAGCAGATGCGCGCCATCATGGAAGCGGCCGACCAAGTGAACGCGCCCGTTATCGTGCAGGCTTCCGCCGGTGCGCGCAAATATGCCGGCGCCCCCTTCTTGCGCCACCTGATTTTGGCGGCAGTGGAAGAGTTTCCGCATATTCCCGTGGTGATGCACCAAGACCACGGCGCCTCGCCCGATGTGTGTCAGCGCTCTATCCAGCTGGGCTTCTCCTCCGTGATGATGGACGGTTCGCTCCTGGCCGACGGCAAAACCCCGTCTTCCTACGAATACAACGTGGACGTTACCCGCACTGTGGTGAACTTCTCCCATGCCTGCGGTGTGTCGGTTGAAGGCGAAATCGGCGTGTTGGGCAACTTGGAAACCGGCGAAGCGGGCGAAGAAGACGGCGTGGGCGCAGTGGGCAAATTGAGCCACGACCAAATGCTCACCAGCGTGGAAGATGCCGTGCGCTTCGTAAACGACACCGGCGTGGATGCGCTGGCGATTGCCGTGGGCACCAGCCACGGCGCCTACAAATTCACCCGTCCGCCCACAGGCGACGTATTGCGCATCGACCGCATCAAAGAAATCCACGCCGCCCTGCCGAACACGCATATCGTGATGCACGGCTCCAGCTCGGTGCCGCAGGAATGGCTGAAAGTGATCAACGAACACGGCGGCGGCATCGGCGAAACCTACGGCGTGCCGGTGGAAGAAATCGTGGAAGGCATCAAACACGGCGTGCGCAAAGTGAACATCGACACCGACCTGCGCCTGGCCAGCACAGGGGCAATCCGCAAATTCTTAGCCGAAAACCCTGCTGAATTCGACCCGCGCAAATACCTGGCTAAAACCATCGAAGCCATGAAAGGCATCTGCCTGGCCCGCTATCAGGCCTTCGGCTGCGAAGGCATGGCCAGCAAAATCAAACCGATTTCGCTGGAAAAAATGGCTACCCGTTATGCCAAAGGCGAGCTGAACCAAGTGGTGGCGAAGTAATATGGCGGATGAAATTTAAATCGGGATAAGGCGGCGAGCCGCAGGCAGTGCGCGCGTACTGCTAGGCGAGCCAACGCGATACCGGTTTAAATGTAGTCTGCTATAGCTTGATTTGAATGATGCAACAGGCTACCTGAAATGTGTTCAGGTAGCCTGTTTGATTTGGAGCAAGAGGCTACCTGAAAAATCAGCAGAGCAGCCCAAAAGCAGTTTCAGGTAGCCTTTCCTTGTTGCCCAGCATGAATTTCCCCGCCCCATCCGCTATAATCCACACAAATTAATCACGCCAATTTCCATTTATGAACCCACCCGCTTCTGTGGGCATCGTTACCCCGCAAACCATTGCATTCGAACAGCCCTTTGCCCTGCAAAACGGCGACACGCTGCCGCGTTTTGATTTGATTACCGAAACCTACGGCACACTCAACGCCGATAAATCCAACGCTATCCTGATTTGCCACGCCCTTTCCGGCACGCACCACGTGGCCGGCCGACACCATCCGGACGACAAACACCCCGGCTGGTGGGACAACATGGTCGGCCCCAATAAACCGGTGGATACCAACCGCTTTTTCGTGGTCGGGCTCAACAACTTGGGCGGCTGCGCCGGCAGCAGCGGCCCGTTGAGTACCAACCCCGCCACCGGCAAGCCCTATGGCTCGGATTTTCCGGTGGTTACCGTAAAAGATTGGGTGCGCTCGCAAGCCATGCTGGCCGACCATTTCGGCATCAAACAATGGGCGGCGGTGATGGGCGGCAGCCTCGGCGGTATGCAGGCCTTACAATGGACAATCGATTTCCCCGAACGCGTCCGCCACGCGCTAGTGATTGCTTCTGCGCCCAAATTGTCCACTCAAAACATCGCGTTTAACGACGTGGCTCGCCAAGCTATCCTTACCGACCCTGACTTCCATGAAGGCCACTATGCCAGCCGCCAAGCCGTGCCCCGGCGCGGCCTGAAGATTGCTCGTATGATGGGGCACATCACTTATCTGGCTGAAGACGGGCTGGGCAAAAAGTTTGGCCGTCAAATGAAGAGTGGCGAGCTGCAATACGGCTATGGAATTGAATTTGAAGTGGAAAGCTATCTGCGCTACCAAGGCGATAAATTTGCCGACCGCTTCGATGCCAACACCTATCTGCTCATGACCAAGGCGCTGGATTATTTTGATCCTGCCGCCGATTTCGGCCACAACCTGCACACCGCACTCTTGGGCGTGCAGGCCAAATTCTTTGTGGCCAGCTTCAGCAGCGACTGGCGTTTTGCGCCGGAACGTTCGCACGAATTGGTGAAAGCCCTGATTAGCGCGGAAAAAGACGTGCAATACATCGAAATCGAATCTTCCCACGGCCACGATGCCTTCCTGATGGAGGACGAACCATATTTAAAGGCTATTCGCGCCTATATCGACAATATCCACAAGGAGTTGGCGCATGAATCTGCGTGACGACCTACAACTGATTTACGACTGGATTCCCGCCGGCAGCCGTGTGCTGGATTTGGGCTGCGGCGACGGCGAGTTGCTGCATGCCCTGGTGAAATACAAAAATTGCAAGGGCTACGGCGTGGAAATCGATACCAATAGCGTGATAGCCGCCATCGCCCGCGGCGTGAACGTGATTCAGGCCGATTTAGAGCAGGGCTTGCAGGCTTTCGGCGACGGCAGCTTCGATGTGATTGTGCTCAGCCAAACTATCCAGGCCATGCAAAATGTGGAAACCATCCTGCGCGACCTCACCCGCGTGGCCAAGGAAGCGATTGTTACCTTCCCCAACTTCGGCTATTGGCGCAACCGTTTTCAGGTAGCCTTCGGCGGGCATATGCCGGTGAGCGAGCGCATGCCCTATGATTGGTACGACACGCCGAATATTCATTGGTGTACCCTCAGCGATTTCGACCACCTGTGCGCGAAAAACCGCATCCGCGTGTTGGAGCGCGCGGTGATGGCCGGCGGCCGGCGTGTATCCTGTCTGCCAAACTTAATGGGCAGCCTGGCGTTTTATCGTGTGGGTTGAATGATAGATTTGTTCTTTTAGTTCAGTCTGTTGTATTTATTGTTGGAGAAATTGTTTACAACATACCTAATTCGCCATTTGTTTGATTTAAGTCAAAAGTATCTGCCCGCAGGCAATAGCATCGCCTGCGGGCAAAACGTATAATCAAATTAAAATTTTTATATATTTATAATCAAATTAGATTTTTTATACATTTTTTAATGTAAAGGGAGAGAAGGTAGTATGTTGCGCAATTTTTCAGACAAATTTTCCGGTAACGACGATAAAGGTGACTTTGAGCTGCACTGCCTGATGATGATTATTGAAGATCCGGCACGCCGCCAATGGGCAGCACGCTTGAAAATCACCAAGAAATACGATGTTAGCAACGCCCGCACCACACTGTTGGAAAAATTTGAAAAAGGGTTTGAAAAAGAACATGATGCCCAGCTGTTCGTGTTGGATGAATTGGATGAGTTTCCGATATTCCGCGTTAAGGTGTTGGAAGGGTTCCGACAGTAATTGAGCTGTTGATTTATAAAAAGGCTACCTGAAAGCTGGATTAGGCTTTCAGGTAGCCTTTTAGGGATGTTGGGTAAGCAGGTGTGGGTTTTATCTTCGTGATTGGCAGGCAATAGTAGGCTACCTGAAGCACAATAGCAGTTGCGTTTGCACTCATTAGTTGCCAGTTGAGGCTACCTGAACATGATGCTGTCTTGGCAAAACGCATTCGGCTCCGTATAATCCGCACTTTCTACGGCGGGTCTCCCCGCATGCAGGTTTGGGATAAGGGGTCAGGTGCGGAAGCAAGCAGCCCACCCTGAATTCAGCAGTGCCGGGGCTCCGGCTCGCCACCTCATATAAAAACCGCTCTGGTATCACACCAGAGCGGTTTTGCTATATGACTGAATAGCTGAGGCCTTTCCGCAAGAGCTTATTTGTAAAAACGCTCGATAGAGTGAATTTTAAATGCGCTCACTTGGCATTTGTCGGCCACGAATTTTTTAAATTCGGCCTGGTTCAGATAGCGCACTTCCTCGCGCGGCAGCTGTAACACAACTTGACGGTTTTGGTTGCTGTTGATGGCATCAGCAATGGTTACAACATAGTTGGTGGTCTTTTTTGGCATAATTTACTCTCTTTAAAGCTGTTATTTTTTAGTGCAAACAGATAAATCATTAATGTTATCTGATAGATTGCTTTTGTAAAAATGGTAAATTATCTATCCTGATTGCGCAAGGTTCAGGAGGGTAAAGATATGCAGGGCTATGTAAATACAGTCGCGTCGGTAAGCGGCCTTAGAGGGCTACCATTTCTTCGTGGATAGTTCATCAGTCAGCTGTTGCAGAAGCTGCAAGCGGTCTGCACGGATATGGCCGGCTTCGACAGCAGTTTTGATGGCGCAGCCGGGCTCTTGGCGGTGGCTGCAGTTGTGGAACCGGCATTGGCCGATGAAGGCGCGCATATCGGGGAAGTAGTGGGGCAGGGAGGCTACCTGAAGATGGTGCAGGCCGAATTCCTGCAGGCCGGGGGAGTCGATGATGCGGGCGGTTTCGTTTAGGTCGTAGAGCTGGGCGTGGGTGGTGGTGTGTTTGCCGGAATCGAGGGCGCTGGAGATTTCATTGGTGCGGGCAATGCTTTGGCCGAACAGGGCGTTAATCAGAGTAGATTTGCCCATGCCGCTTTGGCCCAACAGGATGCTGGTGTGCCCATTCAACACCGGCAGCAGGGCGTCGGCATCTTGCATGGCGCTAACGGGCAGCACAGGGTAGCCCAGGCCTTCGTAAAACGCCAGTTTGCTGCGCCATTGTTCCGTTTCCGGCAAATCGGTTTTGTTCAACACAATTACTGCGCCGATATCGGCCGCTTCTGCCGCTAGCAGGGCGCGTTGCAGCAGCAGCTCGCTGGGCGTAGGCACGGCAGCCAGCACAATCAGCAGTTGGCTCACATTGGCGGCAATCAGCTTGGTTTTCCAGGTATCTTGCCGATAGAGCAGGCTGCGGCGTGGCAGGAAATCTTCAATCACTGCCTGCTCGGCATTCAGCGGCGTGATGTGTACTTGGTCGCCGCAGGCGAAGTCTACCCGCTTTTTGCGGGTGGTGGCCTCGAAGGTGTGGCCGTCGGCAGTGCGCACGATAAAGCGGCGGCCGTAGCTGGTGATGATTTGGGCGGTGTCGGTCATGGCGGAGGGCCGGGTGGGAAAGTGCCATCATAGCAAGGATTGGCGTATTGATGCCAATTTGCCTGCCGTGCCGGGCAGAATGGCTATATAATCCGATTTTATTTATCCCGATCCACAGGGAATCGCCATACTATGACTACCACGCCGCTTCTCGACACCATCGAATACCCGCAGGATTTGCGCCGTTTGCGTGAAGACCAGCTGCCGCAGCTGGCCGCCGAACTGCGCACCTTCCTGTTGGAGAGTATCAGCCAGACTGGTGGCCATTTCGCCAGCAATCTGGGTGCGGTAGAGCTGGCTGTGGCATTGCATTATGTGTACGACACGCCCAACGATCATTTAATTTGGGACGTGGGCCACCAAAGCTATCCGCACAAAGTGCTCACCGGTCGCCGCAATCGTATGCACACCATGCGCCAATACGGCGGCTTGGCTGGCTTCCCCAAGCGCAGCGAATCGGAATACGATGATTTCGGCGTTGGCCACTCCTCCACTTCCATCGGTGCGGCATTAGGTATGGCGGTGGCCGATAAACTTTCAGGTAGCCCCAACCGTAGTGTGGCTGTTATCGGCGATGGAGCCATGACTGCCGGCCAAGCTTTTGAAGCGCTGAACAATGCCGGCGATATGGACACTGATTTGCTGGTTATCCTCAACGACAACGAAATGTCGATTTCCCCCAATGTTGGTGCTTTCCCCAAATACCTTGCCGGCAGCCAGGGCAAAGACTGGCGCGATACGCTGCGCAGCATCAAACACAAATCCGAAAAAGTGCTCGACAAATTGCCCGGTGCGCTACACATCGCGCAGAAAGTGGAGCAGCGGCTGAAAAGCGTGCTCGACGGCTCGCGCATCCGCCCCGATTCCCTGTTTGACAACTTCGGCTTCACCTACACCGGCCCGGTGGACGGCCACGACGTGCGGCAACTGGTGGCTGTGCTCAAAGAGATGAAACAGCGCAAAGGCCCGCAGCTTTTGCATGTGCTCACGCAAAAAGGGCAGGGCTACAAGCTGGCTGAAAACGATCCGGTCGGTTTTCACGCCGTGGGCAAATTTAATCCCGACCAAGGCCCGGTAAGCGGCGGCGCTGCCCCTTTGAGCTACACCCAAATTTTCGGCCAATGGATATGCGACCAAGCCGCCGTAGATAACAAATTAGTCGCCATTACCCCCGCCATGCGTGAAGGCAGCGGATTGGTGGAGTTTGAGCGACGCTTTCCCGAACGCTATTTCGATGTCGGTATTGCCGAGCAGCATGCCGTTACCTTTGCGGCCGGCCTAGCTTGTGGCGGCATCAAGCCCGTGGTGGCGATTTACTCCACCTTCCTGCAGCGCGCCTACGACCAACTGGTGCACGATGTGGCATTGCAAAACCTGCCGGTATTGTTCGCCATCGACCGTGCCGGTATCGTTGGTGCCGACGGCCCTACTCATGCCGGTGCCTACGATTTGAGCTTCCTGCGC
Organism: Eikenella sp. HMSC071B05; assembly: GCF_001811325.1. NCBI lineage: Bacteria > Pseudomonadati > Pseudomonadota > Betaproteobacteria > Neisseriales > Neisseriaceae > Eikenella > Eikenella sp. HMSC071B05. The sequence goes on from NZ_KV804540.1 coordinate 152,444, forward strand.
TGCATCCCGAATATGGTGCTGGCTGCCCCCAGTAGCGGCGAAGAGTGCCGCCTGCTGCTGTCCACTTGCTACGCGTTGGATTGCCCCACTGCCGTGCGCTACCCGCGTGGCGCCAGCGGCAGCACGGCAATCAGCAGTGGCTTGGATACCGTGCCGGTAGGTAAAGGCGTGGTGCGGAGGCAGGGCAGGGGAACTGCCGTGTTGGCCTTCGGTAGTATGGTGCAACCCGCGTTGCGGGCAGCGGAACAGCTGGACTTAACCGTGGCCGATATGCGCTTTGTGAAACCGCTGGACGAAGAATTGATTGCCGAACTGGCCGCCACCCACCAGCGGCTGGTGTGCATTGAAGAAAACGCTGTACAAGGCGGAGCCGGCAGCGCGGTGTTAGAAGTGTTGGCCAAACAAGATTGCCACTTGCCAGTGTTGCTATTGGGTATCGAAGACATCGTTACCGGCCATGGCGACCCGGTTATCCTACTAGATGACTTGGGATTGAGCGCCGAGAAACTGGCGGCACGGATTGAGACATTTGCACAATCAGTGAGCTGAGTGCAGTTATCGTGATGTGAAATGATGGTCAAAAGGCTACCTGAAAGTTTTCAGGTAGCCTT
>NZ_KV804540.1:153154-201178 GCF_001811325.1 Eikenella sp. HMSC071B05
AAATCGTCGCGTTGTTTACACTTTTTCTACGGTGGATAGCTTTTGTTTTTTTTGAATGGTTTTTAAACAACTATCTGTCATTATCAAGAATAAATCGGGTTTCCCGTGTCTATCGACATTCTTGACAATGCCGGATAGCTGCTCAAACGGGTCTTCAAGCAAAAGCCGAAAGTGTAAACAACGCTGTTGATTTCCACACCTTTTATTTAATTGTGATTAGAAAATAGGACAAATTGTTCTTGGGTACTGGATAATATTAGACATAAAAAACAGCCCGAAAATTTGGGCTGTTTTTGTTTGATGGTGCCGACAATGAGACTTGAACTCATACGACCTACGGTCACTACCCCCTCAAGATAGCGTGTCTACCAATTCCACCATGTCGGCTGAAAAATCAGAATTTGTTTTTACTCCGGAATAACCGGCTGGCTGGCTGCTGCTGGTTGCGAAGCGGCCGGAGCGTGATGCTGTGCTGCAGCAGGTGCATCCAAACCCAGTTTGTTACCGCTGCCCTGCTTGGATGAAATGATGCTGAGTGCTAAGCAGCAGCAGAAAAATACAGTGGCGGCGATAGCGGTGCTGCGGCTGAGGAAGTTGGCGCTGCCGGCAGAACCGAATACGCCTTGCGCGCTGCCCGTGCCAAAAGCGGCACCGGCATCAGCACCCTTGCCCTGCTGCATCAGCACCAAGCCGATGACAGCAATCGAGGCAAAGCCGCCGATAATCATAATAAGGGTTTTGAAAGCTTCCATGTTTGTTTCGCTATTTATTGTTTTGCTGCGGCTTGAACGATGGCGGCAAAACTGTCGGCCTGCAAGGATGCTCCACCGACTAAGGCACCGTCTACATTTGGCAGGGTCAGGATGGTTTGTGCATTTTGTGCATTGACACTGCCGCCGTAAAGAGCGCGGATATTAGCACTCTTGTTGGCGAAAGACAAGAGTTCTGCGTAAATAAAAGCGTGCATATCGGCAATTTGTTCGGGCGAAGCCACTTGCCCGGTACCGATAGCCCATACTGGCTCGTAGGCAACGGCAATATGGGGCATGACTTTGCCGCGCAATACAGAGAGTTGTTCGGCCACTACAGCTTGCTCCTGCGCAGCTTGGCGTTGTGCTAGGGTTTCACCCACGCACAGAATCGGGGTGAGTCCGGCGGCCAATGCGTTGTCTAACTTGGCGGAGAGGGCTTCGTTATTTTCACCGAAATACTGGCGGCGTTCGGAGTGGCCGAGCAGCACGAATTGTGCGCCAAGGTCGGCCAGCATGGTGGCGGAAGTTTCGCCGGTGAACGCGCCGTCTTTATCGAAGCGGCTCACATCTTGCGCACCGACTGGCAGAGCGGGCGCAGCTTGTTTTAAGTCGAGCAGATAGGGCAGGGGGGCGGCAATACCGGTGCAGACGTTTTCAGGTAGCCTTTGTGCCGCCCAAGCTTGGGCGAATGCCGCTGTTGAGCTGCGGCGGCCGTTCATTTTCCAGTTGCCAATAATCCAAGGTTGTTGCCAATTCATGCTGTGCCGTCCTTTCGGTTGTGGGATGGTCGGGGCTTATTCTACGGTGGTAGTTGCGGTTTGGGTTTGTTCTGCCGCGGCAGTCAGGCGTGCCATTTGGGTGGCGATGCCTTGTTCGATTTTGGCCATGGAGCCGGATTCGACTTCGTGGTAGGCCTCGAGCAGGGCGTATTTGAAGGCTTCTACGTCTGCGCCGCCGTGGCTTTTGATCACGATGCCGCGCAGGCCGAGGAAGATGGCGCCGTTAAACTTGCGCGGGTCGAGGCGGTTTTTGAAGCCGCGCAGGGTGGGCAGCGCCAGCAGAGCGGCAAGTTTGTTCAGCCAGTTGCGACTGAATTCTTCGCGGATAATGCCGCCGATGAATTTAACCGCTCCTTCAATGGCTTTTAGTACGGCATTGCCGGTAAAGCCGTCGGCCACCACAACGTCAACTTCGCCACTGAATACAGCGTTGCCTTCCACATTACCAACAAAATTCAGCGGGCTTTGTTGCAACAGGTGGTGTGCTTCTTTAATTACGCTACCGCCTTTGATGTCTTCAGTGCCGACATTCAGCAGGCCGATGCGCGGTTGGCTGTTACGCGGATACATGGCGCCGAACAGCTCGCCACCCATTACGGCAAATTGCAGCAGCTGGGCGGCGGAGCAATCCACGTTGGCGCCCAAATCCAGCATCAGGGCGAGACCGCCGCCTTTGGAGGGCATGAATTTGGCAATCGCCGGCCGGTCGATACCGGGCAGGGTTTTGAGCACGAAGCGGGCGGTGGCCATTAGTGCGCCGGTGTTGCCGGCAGATACAGCGGCCTGTGCAACACCTTCTTTCACCTGGCTGATGGCCACACGCATGGAGGAGTCTTTTTTGTTTTTCAAGGCCGACTGCGGGGCTTCGTCCATGCCCACCACTTGGCTGGCATGTATGATTTGCAGCCGCTCGTGTGAGGCGTGTTCGCCCAGCGCACTGCGGACGGCTTCTTCATCGCCTACCAAAATGAGTTTGACATCGGTTTTTTCTTGCAGGAAGGCCAAGGCTGCCGGAATGGTAACCGTAAGGCCGGCATCGCCGCCCATGGCGTCTATGGCTAAAGTAATCATTGGATTCTGTGCTTTGTTGTGTTCCGTTGCCGTGCCATGAGGCTACCTGAAAAATAGAATGGAATAGCGGCGGACGGATGGTTTCAGGTAGCCCTTAGGGCAGTTGCGGTTTTTGAGCGGCTAGTGCGTTGTGTTCGGTAATGTCGTCGGCATCCCAGGGGTAGTTGATCCACCAATCGGGCGTAACCAGGCCGCTGAAATAGGCGATATCGGGCGGGAGGATGCCTTTTTTTGCTTTGATTTTTTCGTGCAATACAGCCACACCCATCGAGGCAAAGTCTTCTTGTTGCAGCTGCTCGAGGCAGAATTGCAGGGTAACGCGGCTGTCGTCCACTTCGTCCACCACCAAAACGTGTTTGCCTTTCAGGCTTTCCGGCATGGGGTCGAGCCATTGGACTTTCTGCACAGAATCACGAGTGGTGTGGCCCTGGTCGTTGCAGTAATAGGCGGTGGTGATGGCGTAGATTGGAATATTGAGGAAGCTGCGCAGTATCCGTGCGGGGATAAAACCGCCGCCGCCGATGGCGATCATCGCATCGTAGCGGGTGCCGGACGCTTGGATTTTTTGTGCCAATTGGCGGATGGCTTGATGAATTTCGTCGTAGGTATACCAAATTTTTTCCGACATTTTCAATCCTTTGTTGGGTCGGCGCAGCGCGGGTTGTCGTTGTTGAGGCGTCTGCGTAACGGCAGATTGTAAACAGCTGCTGAATGGAGGGCAACTCATCGGCAAGGCTGGAGCCGTTTCAGGCTACCTGAAACTTCAGCTTGATTGGCTACCCTATGTTTGCAATGCAAAAAAGCCAGTAATTGCTAAGGGCAATCTGCTGGCTTGGAATCGGCCTATGGCTGATTTACTCGTCTTTGGCCTTTACCACTTTACGGCCACGGTACATGCCGTTGGCAGAAATGTGGTGCGGGCGGTGTACTTCACCGGTGGCGCTGTCTACAGACAGAGCGGGAGCAGTCAGCGCGTCGTGGGCGCGGTGCATGCCGCGGCGAGAGGGGGATTTTTTGTTTTGTTGAACAGCCATGTTGCAAACTCCTGAGGATAAACCTGAATAAAATAATTAACGACCACTTTTCAACGCCGCCAAAGCAGCAAACGGATTGGGGCGATCTTGATTGACGGCATCGAGCTGATCGGAGTGGCAGCTTTCGTGGCAGGGGGCATACGGCAGCGCCATCAAAATCTGCTCTTCCACTAGCGTGCCTACATCCAACTGCGCTTCCGGCAGTATGCCTTCGAGCTCTTCTTCGGCCGCCATGGCTTCATCCAGTGCTTCTTCACTGTCGAACAAAACGATACGCGCCTGTTCGTTTAAAGCAAAGGGCAGCGGCTGCATGCAGCGTTGGCAAACCAGCGACAACTGTGCTGAAACCGATAAATCCAAATACAGGCGCTGCCGTTTGTCGCAGCCGCCCTGCAAGGCAAAAGACACCGGCGTTTGCTGTTCGGCCAAAAACTCGTGCCGGCTTACGCGCTCGTCCATCTCGCTCAGCCGGATTTGGCCGGCCAGATGCTGCGCCTGCTCGGCCAGCGCTTTCGGATCAATCAAAATAGGGTCTGACATAAACGCGTCATGATATAATCAGCCGCCTGAAACGTCAATATTTTAATACGGTTTATGAACACAGTCCTGCCGATTGTCCTCGCTTCTTCTTCGCTATTTCGACAGCAGCAGCTGGCCAAACTAGGCCTGCAATTTACCACTGCCGCGCCTGATTGCGATGAAACGCCGCTGCCCGGAGAAACACCCCGCCAAACTGCCCAACGCTTGGCCGAGGCCAAAGCCCGCGCGCTGGCTGCACGTTTCCCGCGGCATTTGATTATCGGAGCCGACCAAGTGGCCTGCTGCAACGGGCGGCAGTTGGGCAAGCCGATGGACGTGGCGAAAGCACAACAAATGCTGGCTGAAACCGCTGGCCAAGAGCTGCATTTTTACAGCGCATTGTGTGTGTTCAATACGTTTTCAGGTAGCCTGCACCGCCATGTGGATACCACCACGGTAAAGATGCGCCCACTTACTGCGCAGCAAATCGCCCGTTATCTGGAGCGTGAACCGGATGCAGTTTATTGCGCCGGTGGCGTGAAAAGCGAAGGTTTGGGCGGTGCGCTGATTGAACGCATCGACAGCAGCGATCCCAATGCCCTCATCGGCCTGCCGATTTTCCGGCTGATTGATTTTTTGCAGGCCGAAGGGATGGCGGTTTTATGAGCTTGAGGCTAGCTGAAATTTTGGCTTCAATAGATTTGAAGGAACTGTATCGGTTTCAGAGTGGAGTGGCATGATGGATAAGGTAGAGAATCTATTTCCCGGTGCATATGTGGAGTTTTTAGCACGGTATCCAAAAGGTTTGGCAGATACCCAATTTAAGCCTGACAATAGAACAGATAACGATGAATATTTGTTTGGCTCGATATGGGACAGCAACACTATATTCCAGCAAGATTTTTCCGATTCTCCCAATTATCTGATGCCTTCCGTAATTGCCGATGATTTGGCAAGCAACGAGGTAGATATCTGCTTTAATGCACCTGATGTGTTTTCACTGAATGAAGTAAGAAGTATGCGTGCTTTTGGCATGTGCGATACAGGGTTTATTAGTTTCAACCCTGCCGATAGCTCAGTGTGTATTGTTTATGCAGATGGTTTTATAGACAAAATAGCTAATTCTTTTGATGAATTTATTTTAAGCCTACATGAATAGGCAGACTCCGAAAAATGCTGATTTTTCAGTAGCCTTTTCTAAGCCAGCAACAAAACTATGCAACCCACTTTATTCCTTATCCCCACCCCGCTAGGCAGCCCGGATACCCCCTGCCTTCTGCCGTACGAGCAAAAGCTGCTGGCCGGGCTCACCGACTTTGTGGTTGAAGGAGAGAAAACCGCCCGCGCCTGTTTGCGCCATTTCGGTTTGAATGCCCCGCTGCAAGAGTTGAGCCTGCGCACGTTAAACAAACACACCGAACCAGCCGAATTGCCCGATTTGCTGCAACCGTTGCGCCAAGGCCGCAGCATGGGCCTGCTCAGCGAAGCCGGTTGCCCCGCGGTGGCCGACCCCGGCGCGGCGCTGGTGGCGCTGGCGCATCGCGCCGGATTTGCCGTGTGGCCGCTGGTAGGGCCGTCCAGCCTGATGCTGGCTCTGATGGCCTCCGGTGCCAACGGCCAGCAGTTTGCTTTTCGTGGTTATCTGCCCGCCGATTCTGCCGGGCGGGTAGGCTACCTGAAAACCATCGAGCAGGATTCGCAGCGCCGCAACGAAAGCCAAATCTTTATCGAAACCCCGTATCGCAACAACGCCCTGCTGGCCGATGCCGTGGCCGCGCTGCAAGCCGATACCCTGCTGTGCGCCGCCAGCAACCTCACCCTGCCGGAACAGCGCATCATCAGCATGACGGCGGGTGAATGGCGCAAACAGCCGCAACTGCCCGACCTGCACAAGCAGCCGACCGTATTTGTGGTGTATGCCGCCGGCCAAGTGCCAGCACCTGCCCGTAAACGGCGTTAGAGGCTACCTGAAACCTTGGCTCGGCTGCTTTTGAACGCCTTGTTTTTGGCGAAACCCGATTTGCTCGTTTTAGCTTCGCAGAAACTCACTTCGGTTGTTTTAACGGCGTTAAGGCTTCGCTTTCAGGTAGCCTTTGCCATCCAATCGTATTCAATAGAAGAGGCCTTATGACCCCCATCCCCGTGAGCATCACCATGCTGGTGAAAAACGCCGAGCGGCACTTGGAAGCCTGCCTGACCGCACTGGCCGCATTTGACGAAATCATCGTGCTCGACAACGGCTCCACCGACCGCACGCTCGACATTGCCCGCCGCTTCCCCAATGTGGCCGTGCACCATCACGAATTTATCGGCTTCGGCCCGATGAAAAACCTGGCCGCCGGTTTGGCGCGCAACGATTGGGTGCTCAATATCGACAGCGACGAAATCCTGCTGCCCGAGCAGGTGGAAGCCATCCGCGCGCTTGATTGGAGCGACAGCGGCAAAATCTACGCCCTGCCGCGCCTGAACCATTATCGCGGCCGCCCCATCAAAAGCTGCGGCTGGTATCCGGATTGGGTGAAACGCCTCTACCACCGCCAAACCGTGCGCTTCAACGACAACCAAGTGCATGAGTCCCTGATCGAATCGGCCGGCAGCAGCGTGGTGAGGCTACCTGAAAAACACCCGCTCCTGCATTACTCGTTCGACGGCGCCGCCGCCCTCATCAGCAAAATGCAGCACTACACCGATTTGTTTGCCGAGCAGCAGCAATTCAAACGGCGCGCTTCGGTGCTCAGCGCAGTAGGGCACGGCGCGGCGGCGTTTTTCAAAAACTATATTTTGAAGCGCGGCATGTTTGACGGCGGCGACGGCTGGACGATTGCCTTTGCCAATGCCAGCGGCGCCTACTACAAATACATCAAGCTGCACGAGGCCAACCAGCGGCTCACCGTGTCGCTCATCATCACCACGTACAACCGCCCCGACGCGCTGGAAGCCGTGCTGCGTTCGGTGCTGGTGCAGCGCGTGCTGCCGCAGGAAGTGATTGTGGCCGACGATGGCTCGCGCGACGATACCCGTGCCGTGGTCGAACGCTATCGGACGCAGTTCCCGGTGCCGCTATTGCACGCCTGGCAGCCCGACGACGGCTTCCGCCTGGCCGAATCGCGCAACCGCGCCCTGGCGCAGGCGGGCAGCGACTATATTGTGATTATCGACGGCGATATGGTGCTGCATCCCGAATTTATCGCCGACCACAAACACGCTGCGAAAAAAGGCCTGTTTGTGCAGGGCAGTCGCGTGATTCTCACGCCGGAGAAAACCCACGAGCTGCTGGCCAATCCTGCCAGCTACCGCGTGCTGAAATGGTATGAGAAGGGTTTGGAAAAACGCTTTGAAAAACGCTTCTCCGCTTGCCGCCTGCCGTGGCTGTCCAAGCGCATCCTGCGCCGCGAAACCCGCGATGATTTTCACGGCATCCGCGGCTGCAATATGGCTTTCTTCCGCGAAGACGCGCTGAAAGTCAACGGCTTCAACAGCGATTTTGTCGGCTGGGGGCGTGAAGACAGCGAATTTGTCGCCCGCTTTTTCAACAACGGCGGCCAACGCGCCAACCTGAAATTCGCCGCCGTGGCCTACCACCTCTACCACCCTGAAGCCGAACGTGCCGCCCTGCCGGAAAACGACCGCCTGCTGGCCGCTGCTCAGGAGCAGAAGCTGGTGTGGTGCGAAAACGGCGTGGATCGGTTTTTATAGTAAATTAAATTTAAACCAGTACAGCGTTGGCTCGCCTTGCCGTAACGTGTTGTACTGTCTGCGGCTCGCCGCCTTGTCCTGATTTAAATTTAATCCACTATATGTGCAGAGTAAGCGTTGCGGATGATAAAAAGGCTACCTGAACAATCAGGTAGCCTTTTGGTTGCTGGAAACAGGCGGTTAACGGTTGCCGTCGGTATTGTATTTTTTCTCCAGGCGGGCGAAGAACCAGGCCAGTGCCATGGTAAGCATCAGGTAAACCAAGGCGATGAAGTAATACGGCTCTTCATACACATAATAACGGCCGGCCGCGCTCTTGGCGACATAGGTGAGCTCGGCTACGGCGATGGTGGCCAAAAGCGAGCTGTCTTTGAGTAGGGTGATGAATTCGTTGCCCAATGGGCCGAGCATGCGGCGCAGGGTTTGCGGAAGGATGATGTAGCGCATGGCTTGGCCGTAGCTCAAACCGAGCGAGCGGGCAGCTTCCATTTGGCCGCGGTCGATCGATTTGATGCCGGAGCGGAACACTTCGGTGATGTAGGCGCCGGAGTTGAAGGAGAGTGCCAAGACACCGGCCACCAACGGGGCATAGTTTTGGCGCAGGTAAACAGCCAAATCGCCGCTGATCAAGAGGCCGTTTTGCTGGTGCACCAAAAGGGGCGACCACACGTTGTGCCAAATGAAAATTTGCACCAGCATCGGTGTGCCGCGGAATAGGGTAACGTAGAGGCGCGAGCATTGTTGCAGCAGCCACAACAGGCCTTTGGTAACGATGTTGCCTTTTTCGATTCGAATCACGCGGATCAGGGCATTGCACAAACCCAGAATCATGCCGAAAAAGGTGGCGGCAGCGGCGATGCCGATGGTGGCCAGCACGCCGAAGAAGAACATTTGGCGATATTCGTAGATAATCGGAAAATGTTGGGAAAACAGTTGAATAAGGCCGGTTTCGCTGCTCATAGAAATCTTAGCTCAGTTGCAGAATTGTTTACGGATTTTGACGAAATAAGGGGCGGATTGTACAAGAAAACGGCGGGCTTGTCAGTTGGCGGCAAGTGGCCGGAAAGGGGATGGTTGGCGGCAAAATGAATATAGTGGATTAAAATAAGAATGCTACAGCGTTGGCTCGCCTTGCCGTATTGCTCATACTGTCTGCGGCTCGCCGCCTTATCCCATTCTTATTTTAATCCACTATAAAGGCTACCTGAAAACGAAGCTTCAACGCAGTTAAAACGAACGAAGTGGGTTTGTTAAATCCCAGCTTCTTCGGGGCTTCATTTTCAGGTAGCCTCTGCTTTCAGGTAGCCTGATTGCAATTGGCTGTTTAGTCGGCAGGGTTGGCCAGGCGGTTGATTTCGGCCAGCACGGCGGCGGGGTCGGGCGCTTGGGTGATGGGTCGGCCCATCACGAGATAGCTGCTGCCGGCCTCGAGGGCTTGGGCAGGGGTCATGATGCGGCGCTGGTCGTCTTGGTTGCCGCCGGGGTTGGGGCGGATGCCGGGCGTAACCAGCACAAATTCGCTGCCGCGCTGCTGGCGCAGGGTGGCGGCTTCGTGCGGGGAGCAGACCACGCCGTCGAGGCCGGATTGCTGCGCCAGGGCGGCCCAGCGGGATGCCCAATCGGCGATGGGGGCGGTGAGGCCGAGTTCGTTGAGGTCGGTCTGCTCCATACTGGTGAGGATGGTGACGCCGATGAGCAGGGGGCGTTGGCGGTGGTTGGCCACGGCTTCAGCAGCGGCTTCCATCATGCGGCGGCCGCCGGCGGTGTGCATATCCACCATCCACACGCCCATGTCGGCGGCCACGCGGCAGGCGGCGGCCACGGTGTTGGGGATGTCGTGGTATTTGAGGTCGAGGAAGAGGTGGAAGCCTTGGTTGATTAGGGCTTCGGCCAAGTGTCGGCCGGTGGCAGTAAACAGTTCTTTGCCGATTTTGAGGCGGCACGAATCGGGGCTTAAGCGGCGCACGAAGGAGAGGGTGTCGGCTTCGTTGGCAAAATCGAGGGCGACGATAACGGGGGTGCGGCGGGCGGGCGGAGCGGAGTCGAGGATAAGGGGATTCATGGAAATGGGAGCGGATGGGGTTGAAATGGAAAAAGGCTACCTGAAAGCCGTGTTGCTAAGAAATAGGTTTCAGGTAGCCTTTAAAATTAAGCATCAAGCGGGGGCATGGGGCTGCCGCTTTCTCCAGCTGCGGCAGTGAGCTCGGCGAATTCTACTGGATGGCGGCGGATATAGGGGCAGACGGTGCAGAAGTCGTCTTCCGATACCAGGCAGTAGTCGGCATCGAGCTCGTCGAACTGGGGGAATTGCGCGCGCAACTCTTCAATGCTGCTGCCATTTTGGGCTGCGGCTTGGATGGCGGCACCGTGCTGTTGGTAAAGGGCACGGGCGCGGTCGATGATGTTGGGTGTGTCGCAAACACCCCATTGACGCAGGTATTCGGCGGTTTCGGGAGAGAGGGCATGTTCTCCTCGTCCATCGGCAATCAGCAACACAAAGCCGTCGTCTTCCATCAGGAGGTCGAGGCTGAGGTAGGCGAGCAGGGCGCGTTGGGCACCGCTATAGCGTTCGATAAAACGGTCGCTGTGGCGGATGCGGTGTGTCCACACGTGGAGCATGCGGTACATTTGGTTGATGGTCATCATATTATTGGACATTTTATTTCTCCTTTAGAACTAAACTACGATGGAACTAAACTACGGTACTACGGTGAAACTAAATTGCGGTGAAGCTAAACTTCAATTTTGTTGGGTGTAAAGGTCTCCCATTTGTTGCAGGCGGGGCAGTGCCAGAAGAACACTTGCGATTTGAAGTGGCAGTGGCGGCAGCGGTACATCACGTTTTTCTGCAGGGTGCGCCCGATTACGCCGCGCATCATGTCGGCATCGCTCTTCCAGGCGGGGTCGAGGTTGCTCAGGCGCAGGCCGAGCAGGCGGTATACGCCGCCGAGGTCGGGCTTTTGGCGCACGAGTTCGACGGCAGTTTCGGCCGCCTTTTCTTCGCCGTAGAGCAGCAGCGATTTTTCGTAAACTACGTTGATCAAATCAAGCTGGGGAAAAGTTTTCAGGTAGCCTGTGAGCACGGCGAGGCCGGCGGCGGCTTCACCTTGGGCATCGTAGGCGTCATACAGTTTTTCGCCCACCATGCTCAAGTAGGCATGGTTTTGTTTTTCGATGGCGGTGTAGGCGGCCACGGCGGCGGGGTAGTTGCCCAGCTTTTGCTCCAAATCGCCAAGAATCATGTTGGCGCGGGCGCATTTGCGGTTGGCATCCAGCGCTTTGGCGATGTCGGTGCGGGCTTGCTCGAAGTCGGATTTAAACAGGGCGGCCTGCGCCAGCTCGCAGTAGAATTGGGCGATTTCGAAGCGGTAGGTTTGTTCGTCGTGGCTGAGCAGTTGGGCGGTATCGATGGCTTTGGCCCAGTCGCGGTCTTGCTGATAGATATTCAGCAGCACTTGGCGGGCTTGGGCGGCCATATTGCCTTGCTGCAGGCCGAGGAAAATCTGCTCGGCGCGATCCACCAAGCCGGCGCTTTGGTAATCTTGCCCGAGCTCGAACAGCACTTGGTTGCGCCTTTCGCCCACGGTTTCTGGCGCCTCGAGCAGGGCTTGGTGCAGGCGGATGGCTTTGTCGTTTTCGCCGCGCTGGCGGTAGAGTTTGCCTAGAGTGAGGTGCAGCTCGTGGGCGTTGTCGCCGGCGGGCAGCAGCTCGGTCATGTCGGCCAGGTGGCGGGCGGCGCTGCCGAGGTTGCGGTCTACCAAGGCATCCAGGCTGGCGTAAAACGCGGTGGGCACGGATTTGGCCTGCTTGAGCACGGCTTTCATGTCTACCCGGGCGGCAAACCAGCCCATGGCAAAGAAGACGGGCAGCAGGATAATCGGGGTGAGCCACCACCAAATATTGCCGTCCATGTGCCTATTCCTTTACCGGGGCAGCTTCGGGCACAGGCTGGGCGGCATCGGCGGGCACGGGTGTTTGCAGCTGCTCCTGCGCGATCCGGGCGTTTTTGCGCACTTCGTTGCGCAGGCGGTTGTTTTCATGACGCAAGGAGAGCAGGCGGCCAAACATGGAAAACACGCCGAACACTGCGCCGATAACGAAAAACGCCAAGAGCAGCAGAATCAGCGGCAGGCTGATTTCTCTGCCGGGCAGATAGCTGAAGTTGACGATATGGGTGTTGAATGCGGCTAAAACGATAAAAACCGCCAAAAGCAGCAGTTTGATGATGAGCGAAAACAGTTTCATGAGGCTGGGCCTTTCGTCATGCGGGCGGGAATGGATATCAATGGCGAAGTGTAAACTATTTGGGGGGTTTCAGGTAGCCTGCCGGGCAGCGGGAAGGCTACCTGAAAATATGTTATGATGGTTTCAGCTTATTAAGTTTGCTGTCAGCTAGCCGATGTTAAGCGGCTAACCATTTCAAACAATAATAAAATATCCATCAAACCCTGCCGGCCGGATTTTTCTCCCACTCGTTAAACAAATTAAGGAGCAATCTGATGTCTGCAACTGCTGTAACCCCCGTATCCGAATCCCTATTCAAACTCGACCTGAACCAAGCGCTGCCAGTGAGCGAGCAGGCCACCACTTCGCGCACCGTGCTGAACAACGATTTGCTGCGTGTGGTGGCTTTCACGCTGGATGCCGGCCAAGTGCTCACCGAGCACACCTCCACCAAGGCCGTGGTGGTTACCCTGCTGGAAGGCGAGATGGATTTCTCCATCGGCGCGCGCCACGAAATCCTGCATGCAGGCGATGTGGTGTATCTCGCTCCGAACGAACGCCATGCGCTGAGCGCCGTGAGTGCTTGCCGGATGCAGCTGGTGATGGTGAACGTGGATTGAGCTTGGATAAAGCAGCAGGCGCGGTGTGCCAAACCGCGCCTGTTTTGTTGAGGCTACCTGAAAATAAAATGGCGGCTGGATAAGGCTGTTTTTAGGTAGCCTTTACTTCTGATTGCAGGCTGCCTGAAACATGATTTGCCCATACAGCCGCTACAAACTTTAACCTAGGGCTAACCGTAGCTTAAGAAAACGGTCTGTTACAATGCACTCGTTGTTCTGCATTGGGTTTTGGCCGCGCAAAAGGCCAATCCGCCTTAGAGAACGCCAATTACATTCCAACTACATTCCAAATGAAGGGAGTTTGAAAATGAAATTTTGGCAATCAACAGCATTAGCTGCTTTGGCTGTGGGTATCGCTGCCCCGGCATTCGCTGCCGGCGGCACTGTGTCTTATGTCTGCCAACAAGGCAAACAGGTGGATGTGAGCTATCAGTTCAACAGCCGCGGCAAACCCGTGTCTGCGCGCGCGCGCCTCAACGGCAGCAACCGCAATATGGCTTTCGATGCGCGCCGCTCTGACAGCACGGGCACTGCGTTTAAAGACCGTGCCGGCTACAACCTGACCGGCCCGGTGCTTACCGCCCGCAACTACCGTAGCGAAGAAGGCATCAGCATCCTCTCGCCGCGCAGCGAATTCCTGTATAAAGACTGTAATCCGCGCCAAAACGAGCCGGCCCGCCAAGCTCCGCCCGCTGCAGCCCGTAGCGGCAGCGTGGCCTATGTGTGCCAGCAAGGCCGCCGCTTGAACGTGAATTACCACTTCAACTCTGCCGGTGTGCCCACCAGCGCCGAACTGCGCGTGAACAACCGCAATCTGCGCCTGCCGTACAACCTGTCGGCTTCCGACAATGTGGACACCGTATTCAGCGCCAACGGCTACCGCCTGACCACCAATGCCATGGATTCGGCCAACTACCGCAGCCAAGATATCATCGTGAGCGCGCCCAACGGCCAGATGCTGTATAAAGATTGCTCGCCCGCCCGTTAATCGGAGTGGCGGATAGGCAAACAGGCACAACTTTGCGGTTGTGCCTGTTTTGTTTGGCCATCGGGTTTCAGGTAGCCTTTTGGGGTTCAATGATGCTCAGCAGCTTTTCTGCCAAGTTGGTTTGTGCCAAATCAGAAAAGCGGATGCTCAAACCGTCGGCCAAGTCGTTGACCACGATGAAGTCGTTGCCTTGAAATGTGATTGTCCACATATCTGCATTCGGCGCCATGGCGTAGTCTGATAAGTGGATGCACGGATGTTGCCGTAGGGCAGTGTCGATATATTGGCTGGATATATCGTCGGCGTGGGCAGATGGCAGCTCCCACAGGGAGGCATTGAGCTTGAAGGGTGTGCGCATAGTAGTAAGTAAAACAGGCTACCTGAAATTGAGTTTGTCCAAAGTGCCAGAGAGCATACAGACAAGAAAAATCGCAAACCAGCATAACTAGCTGATTTGCGATTAGGATTTTGGTGCCGGCGGCAGGAATCGAACTCGCGACCCCCTGATTACAAGTCAGGTGCTCTACCAACTGAGCTACACCGGCAAGAAGCGGCGAATTATGCCGATGTTGTGTGTATTTGGCAAGAGGGTGCAGCAAAAAATGGGAGAAACGTGGTTTTGCAGCAACTTGGATAGGAGTGAAGAATGGGGTAGTACCGCATATGTTTTCATGTAGCCTGTTGCGGGAACAGGCTACCTGAAAATACGTTCGCGGCGCTGAAGCGGCTGCAACCTAACCGGTGAGCTGTTTGGTAATCAGTTTTTTCACCGGCGGCAGGTGGTTGCTCAGGCGCAGTACGGTATTGCGCAGGAATTTGGCGGGCGGGGTTTCATTGGTGAAGAGTTTCACCACGAAGTTGGTGCCGTGATACAGCGCGCGGGTGTGCAGGATATGTTTGGCTTCGTATTTTTCCAAAAGCTTGGTGTCGGCGATGTCTTGGCCGGAAGCGGCAGCCTGCACGATGAGGCCGGCCAGGATGTCGGCACTGGCGAGGCCAAGGTTGAAGCCGTGGGCGGTAACGGGGTGCATGCCCACGGCGGCGTCGCCGATGAGGGCGGTGCGGCGGGTGGAGAAGCGGCGGGCGTGTACGCCAACCAAGGGATAGGTGTGGATGCTGCCGGCCGGGGTCATCTTGCCGAGTTGGCCTTGCAGATGTTGCTCAAGGTCGGCAGCCAGCGCTTCGGGGCTGAGCTCGGTGATTTCATGTAGGCGGCGGTTGTCGATGGTGATGACGCAGTTGGTCATGTGTTCACCCAGCGGCAGCAGGGCGATGGTGCGGCCGTAGCTGAAGCATTCGTAAGCGGTGTTTTCGTTGGAGGTGGTGTGGGAGAAGCGTGCTACGAGCACGGTGCGGCCGAAGTCGTGCATGTCGGCGGAAATGCCGGCCTGGCGGCGGGTTTGCGAGAAACGGCTGTCGGCGGCGATGAGCAGACGGGCGGATACGGTGTCGCCGTTGTCGAGCAGGATGCTCACGCTCTCTTCGCCGTTGACGGCTTCCTGCACTTTATGGCCGGTGAGGAAATGGACGTTTTCATGCTGGCTGGCGGCTTGGTAGGCGGCGCGGCGGATGTCGTGGTTGGATACGAGGAAGCCGAGCTGGCCTTTGCCGTCGGTGGGCGGGGGGAAGTTGAGGGTGTAGGGGGAACTGCCGTTGATCACTTTGGCGGCTTTGAGCGGGTAGATGCCTTCGGCGGGGATATGTTGCCACAGGCCAAGTTTTTCCATGATGCCGCGCGAGGGGTGGGTGAGGGCGATTTCGCGGCCGTCGTAGGGCGGGTTGGCCAGGGTTTCCTGGCTGCTTTGTTCGATGAGCAGGATGTTCAGGCCGCTGGGGGCGGCTGCGGCGGCGAAGCTGAGACCGGCCGGGCCGGCGCCGATAACGACGATATCGCAAGTGTGCTGCATGGTGGGGCTCCTCTTGGGTGGCAGGGAAATGGTTGTGCCGGATTATACCGCAAGTATGCGGGCGGCTGCGGGGAGGGTGTGGCGAAACTGGTTTTCAGGTAGCCTTCCTGTGTGGCAAAGGTTACCTGAAAACATAGATAGATTGGCATTGCCATGTTGCAGCATGAAGTTTCAAGTTTTTCAGGTAGCCTATTTGTAATCGGGCTACCTGAAAATCGTGTGGAGGTATTCGCTTGTGCCGCTTCGGTTATAAAATAGTCGGATGACAAAGATGAAATTAGATATGGAGCCGGATAATGAATAAACAGGATACGCAAAAGCTGTTGCAGCAATTGGGCAAGGAGGCGAAGCGGCGGCAGGAAGAGGCTGCGGCGCAGGCTAAGCGGCAGCGTCGGGACGAGCCGGATTTTGCGGCGGCGGTGGGCAAGGTTACGCCGCTGAAAAACAGTAATCGGGTGGCTGCGCCGAAAGACAATAAGCCTTTGAAACGGCGGTTTGATGAGATGGAATGGGATGAGGAGGAGTATTTCTACGTGAGTGCCGACAGCGAGCACGAGTCGCCACGTTCGTTTTGCAAAAATGGCCGCGGGCAGGATGATATCCGCCGCCTGGTGGCCGGGCATTGGCCGTGCGTGGGGCGTTTGGATTTGCACGGCTGCACGCGTGAGGAGGCGCAGCGGGAGTTGAGCGAGTTTATTGAGGAAGTGTTGCGGCGCGGGGTGTGCGCGGAAATCGTGCACGGCAGCGGGCTGGGTTCGCACGGCTTTGTGCCGGTGTTGAAAAGCTTGGTGCGCCGCTGGCTGATGGCACATCCGGAAGTGCTGGCTTATGCCGAGCCGCATGGTGCGAACGATGGGGCGGTACTCATTTTATTGCGCAAACGGCGCGCAGGGTAGGCGTTTCTGTTTTGTTGTTTTATGTATAAGCTATCCCAGGCTGTTTTTGGATGATTTTTTAGGCGGCGGGGCACTGGAACAGGGTTTGTGCCTTGAAGAATAAAGGCTTTAAAAGCCTGAATAAAAACGTTGCCAATCAGGCGCAAGACTGTTAATATTCCACGGAAATACAGAGTGTTGCAGCATTGTCGGCGCGGTGGAAATTTTCGGAAAACAACAGTTTCCCGGTTCGGCTGTTTAAGCATATGCTTTTATGGCCGATTTTTGCTGTGTTGCCAAACGAAAAAGCGAAGCTCTTTGATTAACCCAAGTAAAGAGGATAAGGATTTATGTCTGCCGAAAAACATGATATCGACCCGATTGAAACCCAGGAGTGGTTGGATGCGCTCAGTTCCGTGCTAGAAAACGAAGGCTCGGAGCGGGCGCATTTTCTGTTGGAAAACTTGGTGCGCTACACCCGCCGTCGCGGCGTGCACCTGCCGTTTAGCGCCACCACCGCGTATCTGAACACCATCCCGGTCGGCAAGGAGCAGAAATCGCCCGGCAATCAAGAGCTGGAACACCGCATCCGCGCCGCCATCCGCTGGAACGCCGCCGCCATGGTGCTGCGTGCCGGCAAAAAAGATTTGGAATTGGGCGGCCACATCGCTTCCTTCCAGTCTTCCGCTACTTTGTATGACGTGGGCTTCAACCACTTCTGGCGTGCCAAAGACGAAGCTGCCGGTGAAGAAGGTGATTTGATTTATGTTCAAGGCCACTCTGCTCCCGGCATTTATTCCCGCGCCTTTGTGGAAGGCCGTCTGAGCGAAGATCAGCTGAACAACTTCCGCCAAGAAGTGGGTGGCAACGGCTTACCGTCTTATCCTCACCCGCACCTTATGCCTGATTTCTGGCAGTTCCCCACTGTATCCATGGGCTTGGGCCCGTTGATGGCGATTTACCAAGCCCGCTTCCTGAAATACTTGGAGTCTCGTGGCCTGGCCAAAACCAAAGGCCGCAAAGTATGGTGCTTCTGCGGCGACGGCGAGATGGACGAGCCGGAAAGCCAAGGCGCTATCGCTTTGGCCGCCCGCGAAGGCTTGGACAACCTGATTTTCGTTATTAACTGCAACCTGCAGCGTTTGGACGGCCCGGTGCGCGGCAACGGCAAAATCATCCAAGAACTGGAAGGCAACTTCCGCGGCGCAGGCTGGAATGTGTTGAAAGTGATTTGGGGTCGCCGCTGGGACGGCCTCTTGGCACGCGACACCAACCACGCCCTGAAACAGCGCATGGAAGAATGCTTGGATGGCGACTACCAAACCTTCAAGTCCAAAGACGGCGCATACGTTCGCGAACACTTCTTCAACACGCCCGAATTGAAAGCCCTCGTGGCCGATATGTCTGACGACGAAATCTGGGCCTTAAACCGTGGCGGCCACGACCCGTACAAAGTTTACGCTGCTTACCACGAAGCCGTGAATAACGCCGGCGGCCGCCCCACTGTGATTTTGGCCAAAACCATCAAAGGCTACGGCATGGGTGCATCCGGCGAAGGCCAAAACGTTGCCCACCAAGCCAAGAAAATGGATGTGAAGTCGCTCAAACAGTTCCGCGACCGCTTCGGTATTCAGGTAACCGACGAGCAAATCGACAGTGGCGACTTGCCCTACTTCCGCTTTGCTGAAGACAGCCCGGAAATGCAATACCTGCGCGAACGTCGCAACGCCTTGGGCGGTTACTTGCCGGCACGTAATCCGAACAACGAAGCCCTGCCGATTCCGGCTCTGGAAACCTTCGACGCCCAGCTGCAATCCAGCGGCGATCGCGAATTCTCCACCACCATGGCTTTCGTACGCATCTTGGCTGCTTTGTTGAAAGACAAGCAAATCGGCCGCCGCATCGTGCCGATTGTGCCCGATGAGAGCCGCACCTTCGGTATGGAAGGTATGTTCCGCCAATACGGCATTTGGAACCCGAAAGGCCAGCAGTACACCCCGCAGGATAAAGACCAGCTGATGTTCTACAAAGAGAGCGTGGATGGCCAAATTCTGCAGGAAGGCATCAACGAGCCGGGTGCTATGGCCGACTGGATTGCTGCTTCCACCAGCTATGCCAACAACCGTTACGCCATGATTCCGTTCTACATCTACTACTCCATGTTCGGTTTCCAACGCATCGGCGATTTGGCTTGGGCTGCCGGCGACATGCATGCACGCGGCTTCCTCTTGGGTGGCACCGCAGGCCGCACCACTCTCAATGGTGAAGGCCTGCAACACGAAGACGGCCACAGCCAGCTGCAAGCCGACCTGATTCCGAACTGCGTCAGCTACGACCCGACCTTCCAATACGAAGTGGCCGTAATCGTACACAACGGTCTGCAACGCATGTACGTGGATAACGAAGACGTATTCTTCTACATCACCCTGATGAACGAAAACTACGCCCACCCCGCCATGCCGCAGCGCAAAGGCATCGAGCAGGAAATCCTCAAAGGTATGTATCTGTTCCGCGAAGGCGGCAAAGGCGACAAACGCGTTCAGCTGATGGGCTCCGGCACCATCCTGCAGGAAGTGATCCACGCTGCCGATTTGCTGAAAAACGATTTCGGCGTGGAAGCCGACATCTGGTCTTGCCCCTCGTTCAACCTGCTGCACCGCGAAGCCATCGAAACCGACCGTTGGAACCGCCTGCACCCGGCTGCCGAGCAGAAACTGCCCTTCGTGAGCCAGCAGCTGCAAGGCCATGCCGGTCCGGTTGTCGCCGCTACTGACTACATCCGCAGCTTCGCCGACCGCATCCGCGCCTACATCCCTAAAGAAAACGGCGACTATGTAGTGCTCGGTACCGACGGTTTCGGCCGCTCTGACAGCCGCGCCAACCTGCGCAGCTTCTTCGAAGTAGACCGCTACCATGTGGCTGTGGCCGCGCTGGACGCTTTGGCCAAACAGGGCAAAGTGGGTAAAGACGTGGTGCAGAAAGCCATCGAGAAATACGGCGTTCAAACCGAAGTTGCCCCCAGCTGGAAACGCTAATCCCGGCCTGAAGTTTTCAGGTAGCCTTGCCCCTGCGGTAGAGGCTACCTGAAAAACAGAAAAGGAAAAATATGAAACCCTTATTCGTTGTATGCTCCGTCGCCTTGCTGGCTGCTTGCGCTTCCAATGCGCCGGTGGTGCAGGAAGAAAGCACCAGCTACGACAGCAGTACCCAAGCACGCGTGCGCCTTTACGGTCAAAACCAAAAACCCACCATCATGGTGAGCGGCATCGACTGCGAAGCCGAAGATCGGCGAGCCCGCCGCGGCCATAAAGTGAACGTGGGCGGCAGTTTGGGTGATGCGTTCGGTTCGTTTGCCGGTACGGCCAGAAGTCGCAGTTTGGGCATAGCCGAAACCGAACACAGCAAAAACATCGGACAAATGAACGGTATCCTCTCGCGGGCATTTTTCCGCGAGTATGCCGTGCCGGCCGGCAAAGCTGTGAACGTACAGGCTGCCTATATCGGCTTGCGGAATGCGATGGAAGGCGCTACCGAAACCGTCATCCAACACGAAGGCTCGTGCAACACCCGCATGGCTTCATTCGTGCCCCAGGCCGGGCACGATTACGAAGTGATCGGCCTGTCCGGTCGGCGCTGCGCCGTGGCCGTGTATGAAGTCAGCACCCAAGGCGAGTTGAAACCGGTGGAATTGCAAGACGCGGTAAGCTGCCGAAGAAGGCGTTAAGTTAACGGTGTCTGAATCTGTTCAGACCATATCCAACCGAATACCAAAGGAACTCTCATGAGTATTGTAGAAATCAAAGTCCCCGATATCGGCGGACACGAAAATGTAGATATTATTGCCGTGGAAGTCAAAGCCGGCGACACCATCGCGCTGGACGACACCCTGATTACCCTGGAAACCGATAAAGCCACCATGGACGTACCGGCCGATGTCGCCGGCGTGGTGAAAGAAGTGAAGGTAAAAGTGGGCGACAAAGTGTCTGAAGGCGATGTGATTGTGCTGGTGGAAGCCGCCGGTGCTGGCGACGCTGCCGCTCCGGCTGCTGCGCCCAAAGCCGAAGCCGCTCCCGCACCTGCTGCGCCCGCCGCTGCTCCGGCTGCCGCCGCCAATGTTCAGGTAGCCGTGCCCGATATCGGCGGCCACACCGATGTGGACGTGATTGCCGTGGAAGTGAAAGTGGGCGATACCGTGGCTGTGGACGATACCCTGATCACTCTGGAAACCGACAAGGCCACCATGGACGTGCCCAGCACCGCTGCCGGCACCGTTACCGCCGTACACATCAAAGTGGGCGACAAAGTGTCTGAAGGCAGCATCATCATCGACGTGGCCGCCGCCTCTGGTGCACCTGCCGCTGCCGCGCCCGCTGCAGCCGAAGCGCCCAAAGCCGCACCCGCGCCTGCTGCCGCCCCCGCTGCACCTGCCGCTCCGGCCACTGCCGCCTATGGCAGCGCACCCGTGAACGAAGCCGGTTTCGCCAAAGCCCACGCCGGCCCCTCCGCCCGCAAACTGGCGCGCGAACTGGGTGTGGATTTGAGCCTGGTGAAAGGCAGCGGCAACAAAGGCCGCATCACCAAAGACGATATCAAAGCCTTCGTTAAAGCCGCCATGCAGGGCGGTGCAGGCAAGCCTGCAGCTGCCGGTGCTTCTTTGGGCGGCGGCTTGGATTTGCTGCCGTGGCCGAAAGTGGATTTCGCCAAATTCGGCGAAGTCGAAGTGAAAGAGCTCAGCCGCATCAAGAAGATTTCCGGTCAAAACCTGTCGCGCAACTGGGTAATGATTCCGCACGTTACCGTACACGACGAAGCCGACATGACTGAGCTGGAAAACTTCCGCAAACAGCTCAACAAAGAGTGGGAGCGCGAAGGCGTGAAACTCTCGCCCCTGGCCTTCATCATCAAAGCCAGCGTGGCCGCGCTCAAAGCCTTCCCCGAGTTCAACTCTTCGCTCGACGGCGACAACCTGGTGTTGAAAAAATACTTCCATATCGGCTTTGCCGCCGACACCCCCAATGGCTTGGTAGTGCCTGTGATTAAAGATGTGGACAAAAAAGGACTTAAAGAAATCAGCATCGAGCTGGGCGAATT
Source organism: Eikenella sp. HMSC071B05 (assembly GCF_001811325.1). Taxonomy (NCBI): domain Bacteria; kingdom Pseudomonadati; phylum Pseudomonadota; class Betaproteobacteria; order Neisseriales; family Neisseriaceae; genus Eikenella; species Eikenella sp. HMSC071B05. The sequence continues at coordinate 174,711 of NZ_KV804540.1, forward strand.
GAGCAAAAAAGCCCGCGAAGGCAAGCTCAAACCGCAGGAAATGCAGGGCGCCTGCTTCACCATTTCCAGCTTGGGCGGCATCGGCGGCACTGGCTTCACCCCGATTGTGAACGCCCCCGAAGTAGCCATCTTGGGCGTGTGCAAATCACAGATGAAACCGGTATGGAACGGCTCCGATTTCGAAGCCCGCCTGATGTGCCCACTCTCCCTGTCGTTCGACCATCGCGTGATCGACGGCGCAGCCGGCATGCGCTTCACCGTGTTCCTGGCCAATCTGCTCAAAGACTTCCGCCGTATTTCCCTGTAAGCGTTTGGGCATGATTAAAAGGCTACCTGAAAGTTTTCAGGTAGCCTTTTTGTTGTTATGGCGTGATGCTGGGGTATTGCTATTTTTAGGTTTCCAGCTTGGAGGAGAGTAGGGCTATTAAGGATCATGGTACAGCAGTTGCAATATCTGCAGGCATATTTGCTCCATTTGCTTTGAGCCATTGATATGGCTAGGCTAGCCCTTAGTAGGATGGCATGTATTAGCCAATAAATTTTCAGGTAGCCTATGGACAGTAGGTTACCTGAAACGTTGTGGCATTTTGGCTGCAATATCCAACAGGTTTAATCGAGTAGCAATCGGTGCAAGATATTTTCGTAAATGGCAGAAAGCCGGGGGATAGCGGCAAGCTCGATGTGTTCGTCGATTTGGTGGATGCTAGCATTTACCGGACCGAGCTCGATAAGTTCGTTGGCAATGGCTTTGATAAAACGGCCGTCCGATGTGCCGCCGCTGGTGGAGAGGGCAGCTTGAATGCTGCACTCTTCAGCAATGGCTGCTTGAGCGGATTGGATGAGACGGCCAGCTTCGGTAATGAAGGGCTGGCCGGAGAGCTGCCATTGGAGGCTGTAGTGCAGATGATGCTTATCTAATATGGCTTTTATCCGGCGTTGCAGGCTTTCAGCATCGGTTTCTGTGGAGAAACGGAAGTTGAATTGAACGAATAGCTCGCCCGGGATGACGTTGGTGGCGCCAGTGCCGGCGTGGATATTGGAAATTTGGAAGCCGGTGGGCGGGAAGTAGGCATTGCCGTTGTCCCAATGTTCGGCAGTGAGCTCGGCTAGAGCGGGCGCGGCAAGGTGAATGGGGTTGGTGGCGAGGTGGGGGTAGGCGATATGGCCTTGTTTGCCATGGATGGTGAGACTACCTGAAAGTGAGCCGCGACGACCGTTTTTGATGGTATCGCCCAGGATGTGTTCCGCGGTAGGCTCGCCGACGATGCAATAGTCGATATGCTCACCGCGTTGGTGTAGGGTTTCAACCACGCGCACGGTGCCATCTTGGCCGTCGCCTTCTTCGTCTGAAGTAATTAGTAGGGCGAGGCTACCTGAAAATTGTGGATGCTGTGCAATAAAGCGTTCGCAGGCAGTAATGAAACAGGCAATGCTAGTTTTCATGTCGGCTGTGCCGCGCCCGTAGAGTTTGCCGTTGCGTTCAGTGGGCTGAAACGGCGGAGATGTCCATGTTTCGGCTGGGCCAGGCGGAACAACGTCGGTATGTCCGGCAAAACACACGAGAGGCGTATTGTTGCCGTGCCGTGCCCACAGGTTTTGTGTACGGCCGAAGGGCATGGGTTCGATAGCAAAGCCAATGGCGCGCAGGCGTTCGGCAATGATCTCTTGGCAGCCATGATCGTCCGGGGTAACGGAGGCTTGGGCGATAAGCTGCTTGGCTAGCTGGAGAGAGGCTGTTTCGGGCATATGGGGAGAATTTGGGATGGATAGTGATGAGGCTGGGTTATAGCGGGTTTGCCGGAATTTGCCAAGTTTCAGGTAGCCTGCAAACTGGGAAAGACTACTTGAAAATGAAACCACACAATTTAAAGCTGTTGATGAAATAGCTTTCAGCGCATTTATTTTTACTGACGAATGAAATAGCTAGCCAATATTGTGCATAAATAGAGAATATTTTCGGCGAAATAGCTTGACTTAAAAAGTAAGCCTAACTATAATCCAAAACTTCAAAGCGCACCCGTAGCTCAGTTGGATAGAGTATCTGGCTACGAACCAGAGGGTCGGGCGTTCGAATCGCTCCGGGTGCGCCATAATTTATCCGCGCCCATCGTCTAGCGGTTAGGACATCGCCCTTTCACGGCGGTAACGGGGGTTCGATTCCCCCTGGGCGTGCCATATTCTTAATAAACCCTTACTAGAAGATAGTAGGGGTTTAATTTTTATCTATAAAAATTAACAGGTTAGTATGTTCGCTATTCTGTTAATTTATCTTTGTGGTTCATCCCCAGTAGTTCGTTTTCTGTTCAGTTTTAGCCACAATCGCATGGGATTTAGATTCAGAGGTTGTATTGGGCAGTTAAATAAAACTCCTCAACATCTCGCTTATACTGCAAAAGCTTTCTTTAATTTATCTGAGAGGGCTTTTATCATGGCTTTAATCAGTAAAAAACAATCTGTATGTGGTTTGCCCAAGTACACCATCATGCAATCAATAGTTTGCCTGTAATTAACCGGGTGATTTCATTTTCGTACAAAACCGCAAGGAGAAGTATGAGCAAACAAAATCGAGATGGAATAGACTGAGTGGTTGACCAATATTCCTTTTGCCAAAGGGTTACTGTGTTATCAAGTAGACAATATGCAGGCGATGTATTGAGTGCCAGAATTGAAAGATTTTAATTGCAGAAAATTATTGATTATTTATTGAGTTAAATTAAAAAGGCTACCTGAAAACGAAGCGAGGCGCAGTTTCTGCAACGCTAAAGTTTTCAGGTAGCCTTTTCTCTATCCTACGGTTTAGGCAGCATTCAAATCGAAGCCGCTATGGCGGAGTAGGGCATCGATGCTGGGGGCGCGGCCGCGGAAGGCTTGGAAGGATTCGGCGGCGCTACGCGATCCGCCCACGGCGAGGATTTCCTGCCAGAAGCGGCGGCCGCATTCGGCTACATTGCCGCTTTCTTCAAATGCGGCGTAGGCATCAGCGCTGAGCACTTCAGCCCAGGCATAGCTGTAGTAGCCGGCCGAGTAGCCGCCGGCGAAGATGTGGCTGAAGCTGTTGGCGAAACGGTTGTAGGCGGGCGGCTGCACCACGGCCACTTCGCGGCGCACGTTGTCCAACACTTGAGCCCAGCGGGAAAGACGGGCGGGATCAGTTTCGCTGTAAATCAGCATATCGAACAAGGCGAATTCCATCTGGCGCACGAGGAACATACCGCGTTGGAAGTTTTTGGCGGCGAGCATTTTGTCGAACAATTCCTGCGGCAGCGGTGCGCCGTTGTCTTCGTGTTCGGACATGCCGCGCAGCACATCGTATTCCCACACGAAGTTTTCCATAAACTGACTGGGCAGCTCCACAGCATCCCATTCCACGCCGTTGATGCCGCTCACGCCCAATTCGTCTACTTGGGTGAGCAGATGGTGCAGGCCGTGGCCGGTTTCGTGGAAAAGGGTGAGGATTTCGTCGTGGGAGAGGCGGGCTTCTTTGCCTGCTGCGGGCGGGGTGAAGTTGCATACCAGATAGGCAGTGGGGCTTTGCAGCTGGCCGTTGGGCAGGCGGCGTCGGCCTTTATAGTCGTTCATCCATGCGCCGCCGCGTTTGCCTTCGCGGGCGTACAAGTCCATATACACGCCGCCGATGTACGCGCCGTTTTGCGAGAGTTCGAAATAGCGCACGTCGGGGTGCCACACGGGCACGGTTTTTTCGGTGAAATCCACGCCGTAGAGCCGTTTGATTTGGGCGAACAGGCCAAGGAGCACTTTGCCCACGGGGAAGTATTTTTTCACTTCGGTTTCGCTGAACGAATATTTGGCCTGGCGCAGTTTTTCGGAGGCATAGGCCAAATCCCAGGGCTGCGGGTTTTCAATGGCGAGGGTGTCGCGGGCGAAGGCCTGCACGGCGGCAAAGTCCTGCTCGGCGAAGGGCTTGGCACGTTTGGCCAAATCGCGTAGGAAATCCAGCACTTGCGCGGGCGAATCGGCCATTTTGGTAGCCAGCGAGAGCTCGGCGAAGTTGGTGTAGCCAAGCAGCTTGGCTTCCTGCAGGGTGATTTCCAGGCGGCGGGTGATGTTGGGGCTGTTGTCGAACCGGCCTTCATTGGAAAGTTCGCTGGCGCGGGTAACGTAGGCGCGGTATACCTCTTCGCGCAGTTCGCGGTTGTCGGCGTATTGCATCACGGCGAGGTAGTGCGGCATTTGCAGGCCGATTTTGTAGCCGCTTTTGCCCTCGGCTTGCGCGGCGGCAGCAAACATGGCCATGGCGTCTTCAGGTAGCCCGGAGAGCGGTTTGGCATTGTCGAAATAGAGGGCGAAGGCATCGGTGGCATCAAGCACGTTTTGCGAGAACTTGGCGGCCAGCTGGGCGCCTTCGGTTTGCAGGGCGGCGAATTCGGCCTGTTTTTCGGGCGGCAGCTCGGCACCGCTGAGTACGAAGTCGCGCAGGTCGTGGTTGAGCTTAGTTTGCTGCGCCGGTCTTAGGGCGGCGAATTCGGGGGAGCTTTTGATGGTTTTGAAGCGTTGGTAAAGCTCGATGTCTTGGCCGATTTCGGTGAAGAATACGGTGATTTCCGGCATCAGCTCGTTATACACGGCGCGCAGTTCAGGGGTGTCGGCCACGGAGTTGAGGTGCGATACCACGCCCCAGATGCGGCCGACGTGTTCGGTGATGTCGGTGAGTTTTTCCACGGTGTTGCCCCAGGTGGCTTCGCTTTGAGCCTTAACGGCGGCAATGCCGGCACGGGCTTCGGCGAGGGCGGATTCGAGTGCGGGGCGGATGTGGGCAGTTTGGATTTGGTCGAAACGCGGCTCTTCGCCAAGTTGGAGCAGGGGATTCACGGGTTGTCCTTTGGATGATGGGGATGATACGGGCAAATAGGGGCGGGGCGGGTTTTCACAAGGGCTGTGGCGGGGTTAATTGGTGTTTTCAGGTAGCCTGGGTTTGAACTGGCTTGAGGCTACCTGAAAATGAACATCCGGTTGTTGTGAGATTTGGCGGGTTGAGGCTGTTACGCTTAGCGATGTGGTTTCAAGTAGCCTTTGCTGATACTGCCTTGGGCGGATGGCTCAATGGGCTGGTTGGTGGGCTTTTAGCAGCCGGTAAAATAGTTCTACTGCTTGGGCGTGCTGCTGCGTGGAAATCGGCTGGGATAGGAAATCCGGCCAATCGATATCGGCAGGACTGAAGCCGCAGACGTAGGCCAGGATCATGTTGGCAAAGCCGGCGGTGGATTCGGCATAGCCCAGTTGTTGGGCAACGAAATCGTGGAAGGGGCGGAGGGTGTCGGGTTCGTCGATATGGTGGCAGCGGGTGGCCATGGTGTAGCCGCTGATGAAGTTCATCAGGCTGGGAAGCGTGGGCGGGTTGATATACATACCGAGCCGGTTTTGCATTTGGAAGAGCAGGGCGGAAAGGGTGGTGGGAGAAGGCATGGTGTGGATTGGGGCTACCTGAAAAGTGGGCATGATTATAGCCAAAGCGCATTTCACCTTCTACCGCGTGAACCAGCCTTTTGGTGCTGTTTGTACTGTATTCGACTTGGTAGGGAAAATCATGGTTTTGGCTATGGCCAAGGTGCCGGTTTCAGGTAGCCTCAAGTTTTCAGGTAGCCTCAGTTGCGGCGTGAATCCGGATAAAAAACTGCCGACCTTTCCATAATATTTGCGGAAGGGTCGGCAGGGTAGGCTACCTGAAAACGTCAGGCGGGCAGCCGGATTATTTGCCGTTTGATTCGGCGGAAGCAGATGCGGCTTCTGCTGCGGCTTGGGCCGGCGTTGCCGCTACGGCCGGAGTGGCTTCGGTGTGCTGCTTGAGGCCGCCGCCGAGGGCTTTATAGAGGTCGGCCAGGTTTTCCAGCATGGAAAGCTGGGTGGCGAGCACGGCGGCATCGGCGGAGTAGCTGCTGCGTTCGGCATCGAGCACTTCCAGCGAGCTGGACACGCCGTGGCGGTAGCGCAGATTAATCAGGCGCAGGCGGTCGTTGTAGGCTTTTTGGGTTTGCACGCGGGCATTGTATTGCTGTTGCAGGGTTTCGCGCGCCACCAGGGCGTTGGATACGTCTTGGAAGGCGGACTGCACGGCTTTTTCATACGCGGCCACGGCCGATTGCTGGCGCAGTTTGGCCACGTCTAGGCTGGCGCGCAGGCTGCCCCAGTTGAAAATGGGCACTTTGATGGTGGGGGAGAACACCCAGGTGCGGTTTATACCGTCGAACAGGCGATTCATTTCGGTACTGCCGGTACCGATGCTGCTGGTGATGCTGATACTGGGGAAGAAGGCGGCACGGGCGGCGCCGATATTGGCATTGGCCTGGCGCAGGTTATGCTCGGCAGCTCGGATATCGGGGCGGTTTTGCAGCAGGTCGGAGGAAAGGCCGGCGGGCAGCTGGGTGATGCGGAATTGCTTGTTCAGCGGCAGGCCGGCGGGCAGATTATTGGGCACGGGCTGGTTGATCAGCACGGCCAGGGCGTTGTGTGCCTGTTCGCGGGCGCGTAGGGCGGCGGCGTAGTCGGCTTTGGCCGATTCAATCAGGGCTTCCATTTCACGCAGATTGACGGCGGAAATCACGCCGGCATTGTGCTGGATTTGGTTGAGCCGGTAGGTTTGCTCGCGGGTTTGCAGCACTCGCTGGGCGAGTTTCATGGATTCTTCAGCGTAGCGTTCGTTGAAATAGGCTTTGGCCACGGCGGAAACCAATGCGAGGTGGGCGGAATCGCGGGCGGCAGTGCTGCTGAAATAGCCTTGCAGTGCGGCTTGGTTGTTGCTGCGGGCTTTGCCGAACAGGTCCAGCTCATAGGAGGCGATGCCGAGGCCTACGCTGTAGGATTCGGCAATGTAGGAGCGGCCGGTGGCGCTCAAATCCTGCGCTACGCGGGCACGTTGGCCGGTGCCGCTGGCATTGATACCTGGCAGGGAGGCGGCACGGGTGATGGCGTATTGGGCACGTACCGCTTCGGCATTCAGGGCGGCCATGCGCAGGTCGGGGTTGTTTTGCAGCGCCAGGGTAATCAGGGATTTGAGGCGCGGGTCGGCAAAGTAATCTTCCCAGCCGGTGTCGGCGGCGCGGCTGCTTTGGCCGGCGGCGGTGTCGTAGCGGAAACCGGCGGGCACGTTTACTTCTGGCTGCTGATAGCGCGGCGCGAGGGTGCAGGCGGAGAGCAGCAGGCTGAAGGCGAGGCTGCCGGCAATCGGTTTTAAAACGGTTGTTCTCATGTGCTTTGTCCTTATGGTTTTCAGGTAGCCTCCAATGCGGCAGAGGCTACCTGAAAACGTTTTACTGGTCGTTATGCAGGTCGCGTTTCTCTTCTTCGTTCAGCCCTTCTTCGGCGGCGGCAACGTAGAGTTCGGCCTGCTCGGGGCTGATGTTGGTGTGGGCGGCGGCCATTTCGGTTTCGTGTTGGGACGGTTTAAACAGTTTGCGTACCAACACGTAGAACAGCGGCACCAGGAACACCGACAGCAACGTACCGACAGACATCCCCCAGAATACGGTGGTGCCGATGGCGCGTTGGCTGGCGGAGCTGGCGCCGGAGGCGATATACAGCGGCACCACGCCCAAGATGAAGGCGAAAGAAGTCATCAGAATCGGGCGGAAGCGCAGGTGGGCGGCGGCCAAGGCCGATTCCATCGCGCTCTTGCCTTGCGCTTGCAGGTCTTTGGCAAATTCGATAATCAGAATCGCGTTTTTCGCGCTCAAGCCGATTACGGTAATCATACCGACCATGAAATAGATGTCGTTGAAGAACACCTCTCGGATGTGGAATACGCCGTTGAACAGGTTGCGGCCGAACACGCCCAGCACCACGCCGAGGAAGCCCAAGGGAGCAACCAGCAGTACGGCCGCGGGAATCGACCAGCTTTCATACAGGGCGGCCAGCACGAGGAAGGTGGCCAGCAATACGAAGCCGTAGAGCATGGTGCGCTGGGAAGAGCCGCTGGCCTGTTGGCGCGATTCGCCTGCCCATTCCACGCTGTAGCCGTCCATCTGCGACACGATGCGTTCTACCTCGGCCATAGCGTCACCGCTGGCGAAGCCGGGTTTGACCGCGCCGCTAATCGACATGGCGGGATAGCCGTTGAAGCGGGTGCTCTGCTCCATGCCGGCTTCCCATGAGGCGCTGACCACAGTGGAAAGCGGTACGGCCACGCCTTGGCCGTTAGGCACGGTCATAGCCAGAATTTGCTCGGCCTGCATACGAGCCTGGGGCACGGCTTGCACATACACTTTTTGCAGGCGGCCGTTATTGGGGAAGTCGTTTACATATGCTCCGCCAAGAGCCGTACCCAAGGTGCTGCGGATAGAAGCCATGCTGATGCCTTGTGCGGCAGCGGCGGCGCGGTCGATGGTGAGCTTGAGCTGCGGTGCGTCTTCCAAGCCGGCGGCACGGGTGTCGCCGAACATCGGGTTTTTGCGCATTTCAGCAATCAGCTGGTTGCGTGCTTCCACCAAGGCTTGGTGGCCGTGGTTGTTGCGGTCTTGCAGGTAGAACTCCAAGCCGCCGTTACCCAGCTCGCGGATGGGAGGCGGATTCACGGCGATGGCGAAACCGTCACGGATCATGCCGCTGGCCATGAAGGCACCGGTCAGTTTTTGAGAAATACTGGCCGCGTCTTCGCCCGAGCCTTTACGTTCGTCCCAGTTTTTCAAAATCACAAAGCCCATGGCCATGTTCTGGCCGCTACCTGAAAAGCTGAAGCCGGATACGGTAAATATATCTTTCACGCCGGGTGTATTTTGAGCAATCTGTTCCACGGCCAGCAGGGTTTTGTCGGTACGCTCTTTGGTGGCGCCAGCAGGCAGCTGGATGCTGACCATCAGGTTGCCTTGGTCTTCCGACGGCAGGAAGGAAGACGGGATACGGGTGTAGAGCAGGCCGGCGGCAGCCACCAGAGCCAAGTACACAATCAACATACGGCCTGCACGGTGTAGCAGGGCGGCCACCCAGCCTTCGTAGCGCTTGTTGCCGGCGGTGAATTTGCGGTTGAACCAGCCGAAGAAGCCCGTTTTTTCCTCGTGATGTCCTTTCTCAATCGGTTTGAGCAATGAAGCGCACAAGGCCGGCGTGAGCGACAGGGCGAGGAAAGCGGAGAAGGCAATGGAGAGTACCATGGTGATGGCAAACTGCTGATAGATTTTGCCGGTGGCACCGCTGAACATGGCCAGCGGTACGAACACGGAAATCAACACGGCGGTAATGCCGACCACGGCGCCGGAGATCTGACCCATGGCCTTATGCGTGGCTTCACGCGGCGGTAGGCCTTCTTCCGACATGATGCGTTCCACGTTTTCCACCACCACGATGGCATCGTCCACCACGATACCGATTACCAGCACCATGGCAAACATAGTCAGCACGTTGATTGACATGCCGAAATAATAGATGCCGGCAAAACCGCCCAAGAGTGAAATCGGCACCACGATGGTAGGGATTAGGGTGTAGCGGATGTTTTGCAGGAACACAAACATCACAATGAACACCAACACCATGGCTTCCACCAAGGTGTGTACCACCTGTTCGATGGAGATTTCCACAAAGGTGGACGTATCGTACGGGGCGCTCCAGGTAACATCACCGGGGAAATACTGCTCCAATTTTGCCATACGTTCTTTTACCAGCGTGGCAGTGGCAGTGGCGTTACCGCTGTTGGACAGCATCACGGCCATACCAACGGTCGGCTTGCCGTTGAGGCGGGTGCTGGTAGAGTAGTCCTCCGAACCCAGCTCGATTTTGGCCACATCGCGCAGATAAACGTTGGCACCGTTTGTGTTGCTGCGCAGGATGATGTTGCCGAACTCTTCCGGCGTGCTGAGCTGGCCGTCGGCGGTGATGGTGGCGGTAATGGTTTGCCCTTGGCTGGCCGGCAGCGAACCGAGCGAGCCAGCGGAAATTTGCACGTTTTGCGCGCTGATGGCGGCGGAAACGTCGGCAAAAGAGAGGTTGAAGTTTTGCAGTTTCTGCGGGTCTACCCAAATACGCATGGCGCGCTCGGCCGCAAACAGACGTACTGCACCCACGCCTTCAACACGCTGCAATTCGGGCACGATGTTGCGTTTGGCGTAGTCGGCCATTTCTTCCAAATCTTGGGTTTGCGAAGAGAGTGCCACCACCATCAGGAAGTTGGAGCGGGATTTGGATACGTTTACGCCGTATTGTTGCACGGTAGCGGGTAGGCTGGACAATACTTCGTTCAGCTTGTTGTTCACTTCTAGCTGCGCCACGTCTTCATCGGTGTCGGGAGTGAAGGTGAGGGTGACGCTACCTGAACCGCTGGAGTTGGCGGAAGTGGACATATAATCCAAGCCTTCCACGCCGTTCATATTGCGTTCTATCACTGCCAACACACTGTCTTCCATCACTTGGGCGGAAGCGCCGGGGTAGGTGGCGGTGAGGTTGAACGTAGGCGCGGCAACAGATGGATATTGCGATACCGGCAGTTTTTGGATGGCCAGTACGCCCGCCAAAATAATAAAGATGGAAATAACCCATGCGAACACGGGTCGGTCAATAAAGAATTTAGCCATTTACGCACGCCCCTTTATTTGGCTTGGGAAGCGGATTGGGCGGCCGGAGTAGAAGCTGCCGCGCCGGATTGGGCCGGAGCAGAAGCGCTGTTGGGCTTGGCCGGAGCGGTAGGCGCGGCGGATTGCTGCGGCTGCGAAGCTTGCCATTCCTGGGTTTTCACTTTTTGTGCCCCCATCATGCCGGCAATCATGGTGCCGTCCATGGCCACTTTGTCGCCGTCTTTCAGCCCGCCGGTAATAATCCAGTTGTTGCCGCTTTGGCCGGCAATGGTTACTTCCTGTTGGCGCATTGAGCCGTCGGCGGCCACGACAACCACGGTGTCTTTCGCACCACGGGTAACAGCACGCTGCGGGATGAGATAGGCACTATTGGCCTGCGCTTGGGGCAGGCGTACGCGCACATACAGGCCGGGCAGCAGGATGTTGTCATCGTTCGGCACTTCCACACGTAGGGAAACCTGGCCGGTGGTTTCGTTTACGGTCGGATCGGTAAACAGCAGTCGGCCTTTTTGCGGGTATTCACTGCCGTCTTCCAGAATAATGGTTACCTCCACCGCGCCGTTTACCGCGCTCATCTGGCCTTCGGCAATCTGGCGGCGCAGTTTCATCACATCCAGCGCAGACTGGGTAACGTTCACATACATCGGATTGGTTTGCTGGATGGTGGCCAACACGGTTGCACCGCCGGCAGTGAGTAATGCACCTTCAGATACGTTGGAGCGGCCGATATAGCCGGAAATCGGCGCGGTGATGCGGGCGTGGTTTACATTTACCTGTGCCGAGCGGATGGCGGCGCGGGCAGCGTTCACATTAGCCACGGCAGAGCGTTGTGCGGCCACAGCAGCATCGTATTCCTGTTTGCTGATGGCATCGGCGGCCACCAAGGGTTGGTAGCGTGCCAAATCGGCATTGGCTTTAGCCTGAGCGGCTTCGGCGGCAGCCAGCTGGGCACGTGCGCTGGCAAGGCCGGCTGAGTAGCTGGCGTCGTCCAGTTGATACAGCGCCTGGCCGGCCTGTACATAACTACCTTCTTGGAACAGGCGGCGTTTGATGATGCCGCTCACCTGCGGGCGCACTTCAGCAGAACGAAAAGATTCCAAGCGGCCGGGCAGCTCAGTGCTGATTGTGGTGTCTTCTGCCTTTACGGTAAGCACGCTTACCACTAATTCTGGTGCCCCTTGTTGCTGCTGCTGTTCGCCTTTACTGCAGGCAGACAGCGCCAATACGGAAGCCACGGCGATTGCGCTCAGCCGAAAGCTTGTTTTCCCTGATATGCTGAAAAGTGTCATTATGATGGCCTTAGATTAAGTTGATGTTTAGTTAATGAATTATGGCTGCTTAGGGCCTGGAAAGGCAAAAGCAGCCGCAGAGAATAAAATAGAATCCTACATACATTGTTGTATGTTGTCTATAGCCGTTTAGGTGGAGAAATGCTAATATGCTAAAAAGCAACATTATTGCGTGGGCAGGCTGCAAGTGAGCTTGAAAGCCTGCTCTAGGCATGACAGAATTAATTAATAAATAAACCAGTTAATGATCTGGAAATAATGATGAGAAAAACAAAAGTTGAAGCGCAGAAAACACGCAACTACCTACTTAAGGCAGCCTTGGATACATTCTATACAAGAGGAGTTAGCCGTTCATCCCTAAACGAAATCGCTCAAACTGCCGGTGTAACACGTGGCGCGCTGTATTGGCATTTCAAAAATAAAGAAGATTTGTTTGAAGGTTTGTTTCAACAAGTATTTGCCGAAATATCGAGCGAGCTGGCGCACGATATAGAAAACCAATCAGCTGATATTTGGGAAAGTTTTGAAGTCGCTACCATTAATTTGTTTCAAAAGCTGGAAGCCGATGAAACCGTAAGGAAGTTTTGCAATATCATCCACTTAAAGTGCGAATATACTGAGCAGAACCATTCTGTAGTAAAAATTATGCGCAGCTATCAGGATATGTGGCAGCGCCAGCTCACTGATGTGCTGACTCTGAGCCTGCAACAGAAAAAGCTGCCGGAAGATTTGAATATTAATTTGGCCGTGATATTTATGATGTCGGTGATTAGCGGGCTGATGAGCATTTGGATGAATATGCCCGAGCAATTCAGCATCGGCAAAACCGCGCCGCAGATCATCCGCACCGCTATGGGTGCATTGCAGCATGCGCCGGCTTTGTGTACCCAATCTTCCAAACCCCTGCCGCTGAGTATGCGGCAACATAAGGCCTAAGATTTCCATACCTCATACAGGCTACCTGAAAACCGTCTGCCAAACGATGCAGAGATTTTCAGGTAGCCTGAAGCCGTTTTATAGCAGGATTTTGCAAGCAGAGCAGCCGTATATACATTGCTGCAAAACAGGCCAATTTGCTGGCAATCCGCTATACAGGCTACCTGAAAACCATCTGCATAAACGGCTCGGCAAGTTTCAGGTAGCCTAAAGCCGTTTATTACCGTTTGCGCTTCTCAAAATCTGCCATATGAAAATCTTGTCTCCCAAGTTAATCTTCTCCCTGCTGCTTATCGGCGCGGCGGCCGGTATTACCGGCATTGTGCTGACGTTGCTGCTGCACACGGTACAGCATTTGGCGTTTGGGTATCCACTGAATATAGAGTTGTCGTATCGCGTGATGGTGGAGGAGAGCTCGCCGCTGCGGCGCTTGACGGTGCTGCTGTTGTGCGGCGGCTTGGTGGGGGTGGGCTGGGTGATGCTGCATCGGCTGGCCTCGCCTTTGGTATCGATTAAAACGGCGGTGGCGAACGGGCAGAGAATGCCTTTGGCAGCCACGCTGATTCATGCGCTGCTGCAGATTGTTACCGTGGGCTTGGGCTCACCGCTGGGGCGTGAAGTGGCGCCGCGTGAAATCAGTGCGGCGTTGGCGGAGCGCTGGGCGGCATCGCGGGGTTTGGATGAGGAAGAGCGTAAAATCTTACTGGCCTGTGCTTCGGGTGCAGGTTTGGCGGCGGTGTACAACGTGCCGTTGGCGGCGGCGGTGTTTGCTTTGGAAACCTTGTTGTTATCGTGGTCGCGCGAGCGGCTGCTGGCGGCGCTGTTGGCTTGCGGCACGGCGGTGTTGGTGGTACGCGCGGCGTTGGGCGATGTGATTCAGTATCCGCTGCTGAATTTCCCTTTGCCGGATGAGTGGTTTAATGCGTGGGCGCTGGCGGCTGCGCCTTTGTTGGCGCTGGGCGTGTGGGCATTTGAACGGAGTATGGACAGGTTACCTGAAATTCCGCGGCGCAAACCGGTGATGGTGTGGGTGGCTTTGCTGTCATTTGCGCTGATCGGGCTAATGGCTTGGTATTTTCCAGAAATTATGGGCAACGGTAAGGCTGGTAATCAGTTGAGTTTTCAGGCTACTTTGGGCTGGCGGCAGGCTTTTGGCCTGCTGGCGGCGAAGTGGGCGGCGCTGTTGTTGGCCACGCTGGCCGGGGCTTACGGTGGGCGGATTACGCCTTCAATGATGCTGGGTGGGCTGATTGCATTTTTAGCGGCCTGCGTTTGGAATGTTTGGCTGCCTGGGGTAGACATAGGCGCTGCGGCATTTGTGGGGGCAACAGTATTTTTGGGTGTGGCACAGAAAATGCCGATTACTGCATTGGTGTTTATGCTGGAATTGTCGTGCCAGTCAACCGCGCTGTGGCTGCCGCTGTGTTTGTGTTTGATGCTGACTTTGCTGGTGTATCGGGCATTACCGATGAAGTAGGCAATTTGAGGGTGGGGCGGATTGAAAGGCTACCTGAAAATAAAACGGCGGTATTGTCATGCCGCTGCCGATTTCTTCCAGCTGCCATAAGCAGGCATAACAAAAGGCTACCTGAAGTTTCAGGTAGCCTTTGCTGTACTGAATAAGCTTAGCGGATATTAGCCTGTTGATAGAGGCGGGCAATTTCCTGCTCGATCAGCAAGTTTTGCAAATCTTGCTGGATTTGCGGTTTCAGTTGGGCAAACGGTGGCACACGAACGGGGCGTTTGGCTTCCATATAGAAGATGGCGAAGATGCCGTTGCTTTCCACCGGGGTTTCGGTGAATTTGCCCTGGCCGAGTGATTTCACGGCGTTATACACCATGGGTGCGCCTTCTTCCAAATCTTTCAGCGGGGTGAAAGTGGGGCTGATGCCACCGTTGGCACGACTTGGCGTGTCGATGGTGTATTGACGGGCCACATCGGTGAAGCGGCGGCCGCGTCGGAGATCGGCTACGGCTTTTTGGGCGTTATCGCGGTTGTTGAGGATGATTTCGCCAAGTTTAACTTCTTGCGTGCCGCGATAGCGGTTGGTGATTTCCTGATAGGCCTGTTGCACCTGGGCGTCGGTTACTGGGTTGGAGCGCAGGATGTGTGCCACCAGGGCTTGGGCGGTTACGTTACCTTCAAAGGTTTCCCAATCTTGGCGGAAGGTGGGTTTGCGGTCTTCGCCACTGGTGCGGGCATCGGTGCGGGCACGTTCAATGATTTGTTTGAATTCGGGGCTTTCGTTTAGGCGCAGGCGGCGTGATTCTTGAATCATCAGTTCGCGGGTAACGAGGCGGCGGGCGATGTTTTCACGCAGCTCTGGAGAGTCGGTTACCTGACCGTTGCTTTGTTCGTTAATAATCTTCACCTGCTGGTCGATCGCGGAGCTGTCGATGCGGGTATTGTTTACGGTTACAACAGTTTGCGCGGCCAGCGGTGCGGCGGCTAAGGCGGTGGTCAGCAGTAGTGCAAGCGAAGTTCGTTTCATGTTGTCGTCCTCAAGTTCAAAATGGTTATAGCCGGATTATAAAGGATTTTACGGCTCGTATTCTTCCGGTGTTTGCGCACGGATGCTCAGTGCGTGGATTTGGGAGGGGTATAAATCGTGCAATGCCTGTTGGATGATACGCTGGCGGGCAACGCGGTTCATACCGGCAAATTGGGCGCTGACGATATGAACCCGGTAATGCCCGCCACCTTGGTTGCCGGCATGGCCGATGTGCAAATGGCTCTCATCGGTTAGTTCAAGCAAACTAGGAGAAAAGGCGGCTTCCAGACGCTGGCGGATGGTTTGCGCGCTCATGCAGGCAGCACTTTCTTAAACGGGCGAATGAGGATTTCGGCATATACGCCGGCTTCTACATAGGGGTCTTGCCCCGCCCATTCTTCAGCTTCGTCTAAAGAGGCAAAGTCGGCTACGATGAGGCTACCTGAAAAGCCGGTTTCGCCCTCGGGCAAGGGGCAGGGACCGGCCAAAACCAGCCGGCCGGCTTCAGCCAGTTTTTCTAGTCTCGCCAAATGGGCGCTGCGGGCAGCTAATCTGGCTTCAGTTGAATCGGCCACATCGGAGGCCATCAGCATGAACAACATAATTCGGTTTCTCTTGATCAATAAATTCGGAAAATTAGGCAAAGGCGTTTGCCGCCGTTTAATCTGTAGATAATTTTGCCTGGCTGCCCGCACCTTGCATCATTCTGTAATCCTGTAATCTGGCAATTTGCAAGTGCGAGATTAGGTCTTTATCTTAAAGCAAATATGGAAATTCTGCACTTAAATATCGTAAAGCTGAGGATGGGGAGTATGTATTGGCAACAGTGTAAACGCATCAGAATATAAATGCAGGGAGTCTATTAAATAATTAAAAATGTTTCATTCCTGTATAGAAAATCGGGTTAAATAGCAGAAATGGCTTGGCATAAATAGGAAATAAACGATATGATACCTGGGTTTAGAGATTTTAATCCGTTGCACAACTGCCGCTTTCAGGCTGAGATTTTGCTTACTTGGCTCTGTATTTTTCTGTTAGTTCAGAAGGTTAGCTGTGCATGACTTTAGGTTGTAAGGGGGATTTGATGTTTTGTAAGCAGTATAAAATGAAGCTGATCGCGGCTTCCCTGGGTTTGGTAGCCTCTGTTGGTGCCCATGCCGCTTTGGGCAGTTTGCAGGTTCAGTCGCGCTTGAACGAGCCGTTTTCCGCCACAGTGGTGGTAACGGGCGATGAGGCGCGCGCTTTGGCTTCAGCCAAACCCACCGTCAACGGTGCTAATCTGCAAGCCACGGTATCGCGGCGAAGCGGTGACCGTGCCGTTATCCATCTGCGTTCCAATGCGCCAATTAAAGAACCGGTGATGACTTTCTGGTTGGGCGTGGGTAATCAAAACCACCAATATACCGCTATGTTGGACCCCCGCGATTATCAGTCTGCCTCCGACAATTCCCGTTCACGCCGTGAGCGCCGTGTTGAGGCCGAACCGAGCCGTCGCCATTCTGCTGAATCTAGGCGGCATCGCCGCGCTGCTGATCGCCGCGAAGCGCCGGTGCAGATTACTGGAGAAAGCTATCAGATTAAAGACGGCGAATTGCTGGTAGATATTGCACAGCGCGTTAAACCGTCTGGTATGACTTTGCGTCAAACCATCAATGCCTTGGTGGCTGCCAACCCCCGTGCGTTCCGCAATGGCAACCCTGATTTGATGTATCGCGGTGCTACCCTTACTATCCCTGACGGCGATACCCTGCGCCGTTTGGCACACAATCCGCCGCGCCGCGTAAGCACCCGTGCACAGGAAGAGCGCCCGGCAGCCGATACTGCTCCAGCACGCCAACAGCCAACAGTGGAAACCCAACCGACTCCGCCGGTTACTCCGCCTGCTCCTCCCGCACCGCCTGTTGAACAGACACAACCTCAGCCGCAACAGCCTGCCCAGCCGCCGGTTCAGCAGCCGCCTCAAGAGCAGCCTGCCGTTCCGCCTATGGTTAGCGACGTGGCTCCTGAAGCGCCGGCTTCTGCCGCGCTGCCCGATATGGGTGCCAGCTTGCCGGAGCAGGCTTCCGATATGATGGTGTCTGAGCCGGTGGTAGAAACACCTCCGGTTGAGGTTGCCCCGCCAGTGGTAGAAACTCCGCCGATGGAAGAAGAGGGCATGGACATCACTCAGATGGCACTCTACGGTGGTGGTGGCCTGCTGGCCTTGGGTGGTTTGGCTTATCTCTTGATGAACCGCCGCCGTAAGACCGCAGCTCCCGCCCGTGGTGATGATCATGCGGATGACGACGATGATGGTCTCTATTTTGAAAGCGTAACCGACCATTCCGATAGCCTTTCCGCTACTCCGGCTGCTCCCGCTGCCGCTGCACCGGTTAGTCAGCCGGCTGCCCCTGCCGCAGCGCAACCTGCAACGGTAAGCGAACAGGATTTGGGCTTGGATTTGAGCCACTTGGACGAACAGCAGCAGCTGGGCAGCACCCCCAGCACGGAAGCTGCCGCCCAGCAGGCTGCAGCCGATGATTGGAGCTGGTTGGAGGAATCCGAACAGCCCTCCGCAGCACCAGTTGCCCCGGCTGCTCCTGCTGCTGCCGAACCTGCTGCTTCGGATGACGAATGGCTGGATTTTGCCGTTGAAGAGCCGGCTGCTCCGGCTCAAGCCCCTGCCCAGCCCGCGCTTGAGGCGCAGGCCGCGCCGGTTGCTCCGGAAGAGTTAGATTGGGTATTGGATGAAACTCCGGTTGCCCAAACCTTCCAAGCAGAAGTCCCGGCTGCTGTTGAAGTGACCGAGCCTGCCCAGCCGGCAGTGCCGGAAATGGACAACACCATTTCCTTCGATGTGCCGAGCTTGGAGACTGAAAGCGTAAGCAGCGTGGCTGAAGAAGCTGCCGTACCTGCCGATGAATCCAATGTGATGGATTTTGATTTGGACTTTGACAGCACACCGGCTGCCCCGGCTCAAGCCGCGCCGTTGGAAGTTAGCCAGCCTGCTTCGGCTTATACTGAGCCGGTTAGCGCTGGTCCGCTGCCGAAAGAGGCGCTGGAAGCCAAATTGGAACTGGCTAAAATGTATCTGGAAATCGACGATGCCAACACCGCCCGCCAGACGCTGATGGAACTGATTAACGAATCAGAAGGCAGCAGCATTCAGGCTGAGGCACAGCAATTGTTGAATGACATCGGCCAGTAATCCGGCCAGCCACAGCAACCCGGGCAGTTCCGCCCGGGTTTTTCTATACGGGGCAGCTGCTTGCCAATGTTATTTTCGTTTTCAGGTAGCCTGCTCAAACGGTATTGAGGCTCCCTGAAAAGAGTAGGCTGGCTTCGGCTCACAGTGATCAGTCAGATGGCAGGCGTAAAACTGCTGTACACAGCACTCTGCTGGCGTAATCATGCCAACCAGCCCAGTTATACCGTTATCTGATTTTCAGGTAGCCTTTCCCAAGCACAGGCTACCTGAAAGCATGGGCTACAGCGAAGCGATGGTGAATTAAACCGGGAATGCTGCTGAGTTGGCTCGCTGCCGCATGATTCATCTTGCCTGCGGCTTGCCACCTTGCCCCATGCTCATTTGAATCCACTATACAACCAAATAACCTCAAGAATATGAACCCATCTTCTATCAAACGCCGCGCCTTGTTTGTCAGTTACGATGGCAGCCGTTTTTTCGGCTGGCAGAAGCAGGCAGACGGCATTGCCACCGTGCAAAGCGCCTTGGAAGCTGCTTTGAGCGAATTGGCGCAGGAACGCATCAGCGTGGTAACGGCCGGGCGCACCGATACCGGCGTGCACGCCACCGCGCAGGTGGTGCATTTCGATTCTGCTGCGCAGCGGCCGGATCAGGCCTGGGTGCGCGGCGTGAATGCGCTGTTGCCCGAAGGCGTGGCCGTGTGGCGGGTGCAGGATGTAGCGCCGGAGTTTCATGCCCGTTTTGATGCCTGCGGGCGGCGGTATCGTTATCTGTTGCAGTCGGCGCCGGTGCGCTCGCCGTTGTTGGTGGGGCGTGCCGGGTGGACGCATTATGCCTTGGATATGGCCGCCATGCGCCAAGCTGCCGCGCTGTTGGTGGGCGAGCACGATTTTTCCAGCTTCCGCGCTGCCGAATGCCAGGCCAAATCGCCGGTGAAAACCCTATACCGCGTAGCTTTGTGCGGCACGCCGGAATTGATGGCGGTGGATTTTCACGGTAATGCGTTTTTGCACCACATGGTGCGCAACCTGATGGGCGCGCTGGTGTATGTGGGCTGTGGTAAATTGAGTGTGGACGGTTTTGCCGGGCTGCTGGCCGCCCGCAGCCGCAAGCTCGCACCGCCCACTTTTATGCCCGACGGGCTGTATCTTACCGGCATCGACTACCCGCCGCAGTTCGGTGTGGTCACACCGCTGCCGCCCGCCTGGCTGTTTCCCGATTGGTAAGGAAAATCAGATGGTTTTAACTTTAATGTTTCGCGAATATTGCAGCCTGTGCCACCAGATGCGCGCTGCCCTGCAGCCGTATCAGGCAGCGTATGGTTTTGAGTTGCAGGTGTTTGATGTAGATGAAGATCCGGAACTGGAAGCGCGGTATAACGAGCTTGTGCCGGTGTTGCTGCATGAGGGCGAGGAAATCTGTCATTGGCATTTGGACGAAGCCAAATTACTGGCGGTGCTGCAAAACGCAAAGGCTACCTGAAAGGAAACCCGATGCCTAAAATCAAAATCTGTGGTTTTACCCGGCCGCAAGACGCGCAGGCCGCTGCTGAATTGGGCGCCGATGCGGTAGGCTTGGTGTTTTATGCCAAAAGCAAACGTTGCGTAGATGCTGCGCAGGCCGCCGAAATTACCGCTGCCCTACCGCCGCAGGTGGTTAAAGTGGCGCTGTTTGTGAACGAATCGGCCGAGCAGATCCGCCGGATTCTGGGCACAGTGCCGATTGATATTGTGCAGTTCCACGGCGACGAGGCGCCAGAATTTTGCCGCCAGTTCGGCAAGCCCTATTGGAAAGCCGTGCGGGTGCAATCGGCGCAGGATATTGCCGAGGCGGCCGAACACTATGCCGATGCTGCCGCCCTGCTGCTGGATGCGCATATTGAAGGCCAATACGGCGGCACGGGGCAGGTGTTCGATTGGCGCTTGCTGCCCGACACCATGCCGCTGCCGTGGATTTTGTCGGGCGGGCTGAACCCGGACAATGTGGCCGCCGCCTTGCGGCAAACCGGCGCGGCGTGGCTGGATGTATCCAGCGGGGTGGAGCAGGCGCCCGGCATTAAGAACCGTGATTTGATGGCAGACTTTATCCGGCAGGTGCGTGGGTAGATTGGCCGTAAAAAAGAAGGCTACCTGAAAACTTCAGTTTTGTTTTCAGGTAGCCTTCTTTTTCAGACAACCTATAGGTGGGCTGATTTGCATCCTGTCTTTGGCAGGATTATGATGATGTGTAAAACATATTTCAGAACTCCACAGGAGTAGCCGCGTGCATAAAACCCCCTGTTTCCCGAGCAGCAGCTTGCCAAGCCCCAAACTTTTGTCGGCAAGCTGAAAGGCTACCTGAAACGCCACCGGCGCGGTTTGCGCTGGGTGGTTTTGTTTGTGCTGGTGGCTTACGGTTTGGCCAGCTGTATGGTAACGCGAACGTTGGCCATAATGGGCGTGGAATATATCACGGGGTACTCGCCTACTTATACCGATTTTCCGCTGGGGCAGAATAAACGACTGAATTTGGAAGTGCGCAGCTATGTTAAGCATCTGTATTGCATCGGCATGCGGACAGAGTTTATTGATGGCCAAACCAAATTGTACGGCCCTAATCTGGAAAGAGGGCCAAGCGATAGAGACCAATGGGAATTCGGCAAGCAAGAAGTTTTCCGCGGGCATAACCTAGAAGGCATGGCTATAGGCGGGTTAGCTCCTGAAACCTTCTACCGCCAATATTACACTTTCCAAGTTACCGCCTACCGCCAAGGTTGGTTTGGTGAAAAGGTCTTTTTCCGTAAAAACTACACCAATCTCAATATAATGGGGAAAGTCTTTTATTCCTATGGCAGCAACACGGATAACCCTAGAAACCTTGCCTATCAGGACGGGGTGGACTGTTTCGACTTGCCCTATGGCAAATATCGTTTTGAGTTTGTGGACAACAGCCCTCCGATTCCTGAGTTTAAAGAGGTCATGACTGCGGTGGATATTCACCCATATATCAATTTGAAATAAACCTGCCGTAATAGAACCAAAGGCTACCTGAAATTTCAGGTAGCCTTTCTAGTAAGTCTGCTGCTGGTGTTCAATTGAAATGCTGAGATGGCAATACTGCCGTTTGGTTTCCCATCTTATGTTTCAGGTAGCCCCCGCGTGGCAGGCTACCTGAAATGTTGTAGGGGCAGCTGTTATATCTGCTTGTAGCATATTGAAAAGGCTAGCTGAAACCGACAAACGGGGTTCAGTTAGCCTTTGGTTATGCTCGAGCTGAGGGATGCAGGACTTTCTCAGCGGCTTCCACGCCCCAGTAAACGGCTTCTTCCATCACGGAGTAGCTGCTCAGGTCGCTGTGGGCGAAGGTGAGGCGGGAGTGGTGTTGGCGCAGTTGGAGCAGGGTGGGTTGGGTGAGGTAGCCAGGGGTGGGCACGCTCATGCCGTGGCCGCGGATGCTGATGTCTACGGAGGCGACGTGTGGCCAGAAGCTTGGGCCGTAGGCTTGGAGGAGGTCTTGGGCCGCGTGTTCGAGCAGCTCGGCTTCGCCGGCGTTGAGCAGCCAGCTGCGGATGCTTTGCGGGCTGTCGTGGTTGAGGGCGGTGTAGGCTGTAAAGATGGTGTGTTCGGGTTTGGCGGTGCGGATGAGCTGGTTGGTGGATACAACGTAGCCGAGGCCTTGCGTGCCGTGCACTACGTTGTCCCACGCCAATTCGCTGCGCTGTGCTTCGCGGGGGAAGCCGTTGAGCACGAAATTGCTCACCAGCCAGGGGGCGTAGGCGGGCAGGTTGAGCGAGAAGCCGTAGCGCTGGGGCTGGGCGATGATGCGGGCGGCAATCATCAGGGGCATGGCGCAGATAACGTTTTGGGCGCGGATGAGGGCGGTGTGGCCGCTTTGGTTGTGGCGCAGGATAACGGCTACGTCTTCATCGGTTTCGCTGATTTGCAGGGCGGAGGCGTTGATGGCGGTGGGTTGGGGGAAGGTGAGATCGGCGGTTTCAGGTAGCCTGTCGATATTTTGCAGGCGGATATGGCGGCGGATGGCTTCGGAAAGGTGGGCGAGGCCTTCGGGCCAGGTGAGCACGGCTTCGTTGGTGTGGCCGCGGGCGGCGAAGTAGTGCAGGCCGGCGAAGGCGGATACTTGGGCGATGCCTTGGCCGTAGTCGTCGCGGCAGCAGTAGTCGAGATACCAGAGCAGGCTGGGGGAGCGGTAGTTTTCTTTTTCGAGCCAGGCGGCGAAGGTGGTTTGGTCTAGGCGGCGCCATTCTTCGTCGGTGGAGGAATGGGCGATGGGGATGGCGAAGATTTTGCGCCCGTCGCGGCCGTGTGCGCGGCGCAGGGTTTCGATGAGGGCGTGGAAGCGGCGGCTGTCGGCATCTTCTTGCGGCAGCAGGGAGTCTTGCCAGCGGTTTTGGTAATACAGGCGCTCGGCGGGGGCGTAAACTAAATCGGTTTCGCGATACAGGGGCTCGGGCTGATCGATGCCGTCGAGCAGGATGCCGAGGTCGGATAAGAGTTGGCGCACATACACGCTTTCCTGCGAGGGCAGGGCTAAATAGTGCGCGCCGGAGGGGGCAGAAAGGCTACCTGAAACATAGGCGGCATTGTTGCCGTTGCGCTCGATGCCTTCGGCGAGGAGGAAGTTGTGTTGCCCGTGTTTGGTTAAATGCCAGGCGGCGGAGAGGGCGGCGGCGCCGCTGCCGAGGATGAGGGTGTGGCAGCGGTGTTCGGATTGGGGGGCAAGGGAAACTTGGCCGTTGCGCAGCTCGTGGCCGAAGGGCAGGCCAATGCGGTGGATGCGCACGGGGGGCAGGCGGTGGAGGTATTGATGGCCTAGGCGGGAGGCGGCGGCTGCGGCGGTGAGGGCGGCGGCGCTGCCGAGCAGTTGGCGGCGGGTGAGTTTCATGTTTCAGGTAGCCTTGGGGGGTAGGCTGGTGGCGGGCAGAAGTCTAATAGTTTATATGTTTTCAGGTAGCCTCTATGAATAAAAGGCTACCTGAAAAACAAGATTGCGGTGCAGCCTTATTCGGCAGATTGATTTTGCTGTTTGCTGCGTTCGGCTTGTCGTTTTTGGCGCATTTCCTGCAGTTTGGCGTGGAAAAATTGGCTGCGGCGGCGTTTGCGCTGCCAGAAGTAGAACAACACCAGTGCGCCGATGCCGATGATCACATAGAGGATGTGCTGGAACTGGTGGGCTTTCATGAGCAGCCAGTCTTTGTTCGCGGCGCCGTAGTGGCCGAGATACACCCAGGCGGGCACGGAAATCAGGGAGGCGAGGCCGTCCATAATCAGCCAGCGCCAAAACGAGATGCGGCCGCTCATGCCGGCAGTGATGAAGATGGGGGTGCGCAGGCCGGGCAGGAAACGGGCCACGAATAATACCCAGCTGCCGTGTTTGTCGAACTTTTCCTGCACTTGCAGGTAGCGTTGCGGCGGCATCAGGCGTTTGACGAAGCGGGCTTTGAGGATGCGGTCGCCGTAGAAGTGGCCGAGCAGGAACATCATGCCGTCGCCGGTGAGCACGCCGATCATGCCCACCACCACCATGATGTGCGCGTTGCTGTGGCCGAGGCCGGAAATCACGCCGCCGGCAATCAGGGTGATGTCTTCGGGAATAGGAATGCCGAAACCGCAGGCAACCAGCACCACGAATACGGCGGCATAGCCGTATTGGGTGAACAGGGCTTCTAGAATGTCCAGCATGGTTGTGGGTGTTCCTGTTAGTTGCTGTTATTTTTGACGGATGCTGTCGGCAATGCGTTCGGCGCAGCGTTGCGCAAGCTTGGTGTCGCGTGCTTCCACCATCACGCGCACCACGGGCTCGGTGCCGGAGGCGCGCAATACCACGCGGCCGTGCCCGGCCAATTCGGCTTCCACGGCCTGCAGCTCGGAGGCGGAGGCAGTTTGCCAATCCTGCCCTTTGCTAATGCGCACGTTAATCATGGTTTGCGGGAAGGGTAGCCAATCTACGGCGGCGGCCAAATCTTGATCCAGCGTTTGCAGCGCAGCCAGCACTTGCAGGGCGGCAATGGTGCCGTCGCCGGTGTTGTGCTTATCGAGGCAGAGGATGTGGCCGCTGGCTTCGCCACCCAGCTGCCAGCCGTGTTGGTGCAGCTGTTCCAGCACATAGCGGTCGCCCACTTTGGCGCGGCAGAATTCGATCTTGAGCTGCGCCAAGGCCAGCTCCATCGCCATATTGGTCATCACTGTGCCGACTACGCCGCCAACCAGCGAACCGGCTTTATGGCGGGCGCGGGCAATCACGTAAATCAGCGAATCGCCGTCGTACACTTTGCCTTGTTTGTCCACCATCATCAGGCGGTCGCCGTCGCCATCGAGCGCAATGCCGTAGTCGGCTTCGTTTTGCAGCACGGCGGCTTGCAGGGTTTTGGTGTAGGTGGCGCCGCATTTATGGTTGATATTGAAACCGTTGGGCTGATTGCCGATTTCGATCACGTCTGCCCCCAGCTCGTGGAACACTTTGGGCGCTACGTGATAACCGGCGCCGTTGGCGGTGTCCACCACCAGCTTCAGCCCGCGTAAATCCATATTGGCGGGGAAGGTGGATTTGCAAAATTCGATGTAGCGGTCGTCTGCGCCGCTCACGCGTTTGGCACGGCCGAGGTGGTCTGAGGAAACAGTGTGCATTTCCTGCTCCAGCTGCTGCTCGATTTCCTGCTCGATTTCATCAGACAGCTTCATGCCGTCTTCGGTGAAGAATTTGATACCGTTATCGGCATAGTGGTTGTGGGAGGCGGAAATCATCACGCCGGCAGAGAGGCGCAGCGCGCGGGTAAGATAGGCCACGCCCGGGGTGGGCAGCGGCCCGGTTTGGATAACATTCACACCGGCAGCGGTGAAACCGGCTACCAGCGCGGTTTCCAGCATATAGCCGGAGATGCGGGTGTCTTTGCCGATGAGCACGGTGGGTTTGATTTCATCGTCGTGCTGGGTCAGCACTTGGCCGGCGGCATAGGCCAGCTTCAATACGAAATCGGGCGTAATCGGAAATTTGCCCACTTCGCCGCGTACACCGTCCGTGCCGAAATATTTTTTTGCCATCGTGAAATCCTTTGTAGTAGCCGCTTGTAGGCCGAATGAGCGAATTGTAAAGCAGCACTCCTTCTTATGCCAGCATTGCGGCGGTTAAATCGGGCAAACCTACGGCGCAAAAGGCATTGGAATGGCGGCAATCAGTAGGCGGCAAAGCATTCGGCAATGAAGTTTATACCCAGCCCAAAGGCTACCTGAAAAATTTGAGTGGCGCAGAAACTCGCGCTACATTTTGGATTCGTTGAAGTTTTGCTTTCAGGTAGCCTTTGCCTGAATGGTGCATGTGTTACAGCGAAGCAGGCTAAGGTGGGATTATTGCCCATTTAGAACGGCTATATATAGATTATGCCAGCGATGGTCGCTATAATCAGGCCTTTCAAACCGTTCAAGCACAGAAGGAAAAACCATGGCAGACTTCAATAAAATTCTCGACGCCGGCGATGTAGACGGCGGCATCATCAATGTAGTGGTGGAAATTCCGCAAGGTTCCAACCAGAAAATCGAATGGGACCGCAAAATCGGCGCAATGAAACTCGACCGCATCGAGCCGCAGATTTTCGCCAAACCCACCAATTACGGCTTCATCCCGCAAACCCTCGATGAAGACGGCGACGAACTCGACGCCCTGATTATTACTGATCTGCCGCTGCCCACCGGCATCTACATGGAAGCCAGAGTGATCGGCGTGATGAAATTTGTAGATGACGGCGAAGTGGACGACAAAGTAGTGGTGGTGCCTGCCGACGACCGCCACAACGGCAATGCCATCAAGACGTTGGCCGATTTGCCGCCGCAGCTGATCAAGCAAATCGAATTCCACTTCAATCACTATAAAGATTTGAAAAAACCTGGCAGCACCAAAGTCGGCCACTGGGGCGACATTGAAGAAGCCAAAGCCGTTATCCGCGAATCGCAAGCCCGTTGGAAAGCGCAGTAACCTTGTGCTAGAGGCTGGCTGAAAAGGCTACCTGATAAAGTATAGTGAATTAGATTTAAACCAGTACAGCGTTGGCTCGCCTTGC
>NZ_KV804540.1:201278-220697 GCF_001811325.1 Eikenella sp. HMSC071B05
TGTCCTGATTTAAATTTAATCCACTATAGAAACCCGTTGTTCTGAATAAGAGAACAGCGGGTTTTGGTTTTTCAGGTAGCCTGATTGGGGCTGGAGTCAGGCTAGTGTCGGTTTAAGGTTTGTTGTGTTCTTGCACTTCGTGCTCAAAGCAGCCGTAGCGCAGGAAGTGAGCGGTTTGCCGGGCGACGGTGGGGTCGGTAAGCATGGCGGAATGGTTGACGGGTAGGACGAGATAATCACGGCAGTTGGCGGGGCGGGTTTCGGAGAGGAGGACGGTGCCATCCCCTTCGCCTTGCAAGCCGACGATTTGGCCGACACCTAAGTGGTGGTTGCCGGCGATGCAGCCGAGTTCGAGCTGGGGCGGCCAGGGAGGGAGATTGCCGTCTAGGCCGTTCTGGTAGGCGCCGCCGATAAGTGCAGGGGCGTAGCGGTGCAGCCGGTTGGCGGTTTCGCTGCCG
Source organism: Eikenella sp. HMSC071B05 (assembly GCF_001811325.1). Lineage (NCBI taxonomy): Bacteria > Pseudomonadati > Pseudomonadota > Betaproteobacteria > Neisseriales > Neisseriaceae > Eikenella > Eikenella sp. HMSC071B05. The sequence goes on from NZ_KV804540.1 coordinate 201,737, forward strand.
AGATGCGGGGTGGCGAGAGTAACGCTGCGGCCGCGTACCAGTTCGGGGTAGTCGGCGGCGAAACGGCGCAACACGAGGCCGCCGAGGCTGTGGCAGATGAAGTGCAGCGGTTCTTGGTGTTGCTGGTAGTGGCGACGGACGGTTTCGGCGAGGCGGCGGCTGTGTTGGGGCAGGGTTTGGGCGATGCTGTAGTAGCCGAAGCAGCGGCTGTGGATATTATGTCGGCGCAGTTGCCAGGCAAGCGGGAACATCACCCAGACATGCATATGGATGCCGTGTAGCAGGAGGGCGCGCAGCGGGGTTTGGAGCTGGCTCATGGTGTTAGCGGCTGCCGTCGGCAAGCAGCCATTTCTGGGCTTCGGCGGCATCGTTGAAATATTTGGGATGCTGGCGGGTGAGCAGGCTGGAAATATGGGCGGAGAGGCGTATCCAGAGGTCGTTGGTGACGATGGCGATGCGGCCGAAGTCGTTGTCGTGGTTGTTGAGGAAGCGCAGTTGTTCGGCAGCCATGTCGATGGTGTAGTCGCGCAACAGGGATAGGTCGAGGAGGATGTCGGGGCGGTGTACGCGTTGGAGGCACTCGAGGATGGCGGCTTCGAGGGTTTTGAAGTCTTCAAGGGTGAATTCGTTGTAGAGGGCAACGTTGAGGCCGTAGTTTTGCTGGCGGATGGAAATCATGGCAGAACTCCTGTTGAGATGGGTTTCCCGCGAGGGAGGGAGTGATACCGGCACGCTGAGGGTGCTTACTGATTATAGTGAAATTGCCGGTAAACTGCTATGGCATGAGTTTGTATTGCCGCAATGAATGCGCTGTATGCGGGCGGCAAAAAGGCTACCTGAAAATCCACTTGGTTTGTTTTCAGGTAGCCTTTTATAGCAAGCCAACTTAATTTTCGCTACAGTGTTGGTTCGCCTTGCCGTACTTCTGTACTGTCTTCGGCTCACCACCTTGTATCGAAGAGTTAATTTGACTTGCTATAGATTAAGCCGATGGTTATTTGATGTCGCTGCGGCTGGACAACACTTGGTCGATGAGGCCGTAGGCTTGGGCTTCTTCGGCCGACATGAAGTTGTCGCGGTCGGTGTCGCGTTCGAGTTCGTCCAGCGTACGGCCGCAATGTTCGGCCAAGAGCTGGTTGAGTTTGGCTTTCAGTTTGAGCAGCTCTTTGGCGTGGATTTCGATATCGGAAGCCTGGCCGCCCAAGCCGCCGCTGATGAGCGGCTGGTGAATCATCACACGACTGTTGGGCAGGGCGAAGCGTTTGCCTTCGGCACCGGCGGAAAGCAGGAATGCACCCATGCTGGCGGCTTGGCCGAGGCACAGGGTGGATACGTCGGGCTTGATGAAGTTCATGGTGTCGTAGATCGACATGCCGGCAGAAACTGAGCCGCCGGGGCTGTTGATGTAGAGGAAAATATCTTTATCGGGGTTTTCGCTTTCCAAAAACAGCAGCTGTGCCACCACCAGGTTGGCAGTTTGGTCGTTTACCGGACCCACCAGGAAGATAATCCGCTCTTTGAGCAGGCGGGAGTAAATATCGAAGGCGCGCTCGCCCCGGCCGCTCTGTTCGATAACGGTGGGTACCAGATAGTTGTTTTCGATTGTGGGATTCATGGGTTTCCTCGCGTTTATAAGGGATAATTTGGGCAAAAAGCACCTCGGCGGATACGGCCTTGGTGCTTTGTTTGCAACGAGTTTCAGGTAGCCTGAATTACTGCTGGCCCATCACTTCGTCGAAGCTCAGTTTTTTCTCGTTTACCTTGGCCTGACCCAACACATAATCTACAACATTGGCTTCTACGGCCATAGAAATCGGGCCTTCCAGGCGGCTGCGGTCGGCGAAGTACCAATCCATTACTTCTTGCGGATCTTCGTAGCTTTCAGAGAAGGTTTGTACCACGGCTTTAACTTGGTCGTCGGTCGGCTGCAGATTGTGCTTGCCTACCAAGTCGGCCAAAATCAGGCCCAGTGCCACGCGGCGTTCGGCTTGTTCGGTAAACAGGCTGTCGGCCAAATCTACATCTTCCGGCTTCATCCCTTGGTTCACCAGGTTTTGGCGGGCATTTGCAACCATACGGGCAGTTTCTTCGCGCACCAAGGTTTTCGGCAACTCGATGGGGGTAACGTCCAGCAGGGCTTTCATTACGTTGTCTTTGGTTTGCGCTTCCACGCGGCGGGTTACTTCGCGCTCGATGTTTTTCTTTACTTCTTCGCGCATTTTGGCTACGTCGCCGTCTTGGATGCCCAAAGCTTTGGCGAATTGTTCGTCCACTTCCGGCAGCACGGCTTCGGCTACGTTGCGCAGGGTGATAGCGAATACGGCGGTTTTGCCGGCCACTTCTTTGCCGTGGTAGTCGGCAGGGAAGCTTACGCTCACGTCTTTGGTTTCGCCTTCTTTCATGCCTTGGATGCCGGATTCAAATTCGGGCAGCATCTGGCCTTGGCCGAGGATGAAGGGGTAGTTTTGTGCGGAGCCGCCTTCGAAGGGGATGCCGTCGATGGTGCCGGCAAAGTCGATGATTACGCGGTCGCCATCTTTGGCTTCGCGCTCCACGCGGTTGAAGCGGGTACGCTGACGGCGCAGGATGTCGATGGTTTTTTCCACTTCCGCTTCGCCCACTTCGCATACCACTTTTTCGATTTCCTGGTCGGCCAGGCTGCCCACGGTGATTTCGGGGAATACTTCGAAACGGGCGTTTACTTTGAATACTTTTTCGTCGTCTTGCGCTTCAACAGCATCAAAAGCGAGCAGGCCGGCGAGGCGGATGTCTTCGGAATCCACGATTTCGCCGAATTTGTGACGCAGGCTGTCGTTTAAAACTTCATCGCGGATGCCCGCGCCATACATGGATTCAATCATGCGCAGCGGGGCTTTGCCGGGGCGGAAGCCGTCTACACGGGCACGTTTTTGAGTGGCTTGCAGGCGTTTTTGTACGGCTGCTTCGATATCTGCCCAGGGCAGTTCCAGTTGCAGGCTGCGTTCGAGACCTTCCAGTTTTTCAATAGTTACGCTCATTCGTAAGACCTTGTTTTGGTGTTAATCAAGCCGATAGGCGGATGCCTGCTCGGAAAAGTTTGCACTTGGCAGGCGTGTTTTGCCGCGCCAGCCGTAAACGAAAGGCGTAAGTGTATCATAACTTGATGGCGCAGGCAGTATTTGGCTGAGGAATTTATGTGGTAAAACGGGTTTCAGGTAGCCTTTTTAGCGAGGGTGTGAGGCTGGAGGAAAATGGTAGGATGCTAAAGGGAGGCTACCTGAAAACTGGGTTTGAGTTTCAGGTAGCCTTTATTTGAACAGATTTGGTTTGAGGCTTGGCCGCTAACATGATGGAGTTGCTTTGTTTTCAGGTAGCCTCACAGGGTGCGGCAGGCTAGCTGAAAATGTAGCAGTAATTTTTGCTTTTCAGCTAGCTTGTTTGGTATTCCATCAACTTGCCGCTCCAGCCTTACTTTCCGCGCGCAGCATGGCGGCAGCGTCGTCGAATTCGCGGATGAAGTTGCCTTCGCCGAGCAGGGTAACGATGCCGCTGCGCTCCAGGCCGGTGCGTACTTGCTCATTGGCGCCGGTAACGATAACGCGGATACCGCGTTTTTGCAGGCCGCCGATAACGCGCTCCAGCGTGAGGATGCCGGTGATGTCGATATAGGGCACCCAGCGCATCCGCAACACCACGGCGCGCGGCTGGGTGTTGATATCGGCCAGCGTGGTTTCGAATTTTTCCATCGCGCCGAAGAAGAAGGGGCCGTTCACGATAAACATCAGCACGTTATCCGGCAGGGCGGCGGCATCGCGGCTGTGTTCTTCCTTGCGCACTTCCACCGCTTTGGCCATCTGGCCGATAAAGTGCAGGGTGGACAAAATCACGCCGATGTTCACCGCCACCACCAAATCCACCAAAATGGTGAGGAAAAAGGTGATAAAAAACAGAATATAGGCAGCACGCTGGGCGCGGCGCAGGATGTGCAGGCAGCGTTTGGGCTCGCTCATGTTCCAGGCTACCTGAAACAGGATGGCAGCCAGTGCGGCTAAGGGAATATCGGCGGCCAGCGGCGCGGCCAAGAGCAGAATCAGCGCCAATGTGAGGGCGTGGATGATGCCGGCCAGCGGGCTGTTGCCGCCCTGGCGGATGTTGGTGGCGGTGCGGGCGATGGCGCCGGTGGCGGCGAACCCGCCGAAAAACGGCGTGATGATGTTGGCCAGCCCTTGGCCTACCAGTTCCTGATTGGCGCTGTGGTGCGTGCCGGCCATGCCGTCGGCCACTACGGCGGAGAGCAGCGATTCAATCGCGCCGAGCATGGCGATGGTGAAGGCAGGCAGAATCAGTTTGGCAGTTTCGGCTGTTGCAAAATTGGGCAGGGAAAAATGTGGCAGGGCGCGCGGAATGGCGCCGTAGGCCGAGCCGACGGTGGCCACGCCTTCAAAGTGGAACAGGCTTTGCAGCACGGTGGCGCACAGCAGCACCCACATTGGCGAAGGCAGGCGGCGCAGCAGCGGCACTTTGGGCATCAACAACAGCAGCGCAAGCGAAAACAGCCCCAGTGCGGTGGTGGTGGGGTGGAGATGAGGCAGACTTTGCAGCAGCGACCATAATTGTTGGTGGAAATGCTCACCGCCCGCTTTGGGCAGGCCGAAAAATGCCGCCCACTGCCCCACAAAAATCACCACGCCGATGCCGGCAGTAAAACCCATAATCACCGGCATGGAGATAAAGCGGATCATGCCGCCGAAGCGAAATAAGCCCATAAACAACAGCATGATGCCGGCGAGGAGGGTGGCAATTTGCAGGCCGTCGAAGCCGAATTTGGCGGTGATGCCGGAGAGAATGGCGATAAATGCGCCGGTGGGGCCGGCAATCTGTACGCGTGAGCCGCCGGCCACGGCCACAATCACGCTGGCCACGATGGCGGTATAAATTCCCTGCTCGGGTTTCACGCCGGTGGCGATGGCAAAAGCCATGGAAAGCGGCAGCGCTACCACGCCCACAATAATGCCTGCCACAATATTGTTTGCCCAATGGGCACGGCCAAGCAAACCGGCGCGGCGGGCTTCTATCCAAGCAATCATGTTTGATTCCGTGCGCTTCTGTAAAAATATGTGAATTGTACGCTTGTGAGATGGGAATGACAAAGGCTACCTGATTATCAGGTAGCCTTTGTTTGCAGTAATCTGGTTTGAATGGTGCGGGGATGATGCTGAATTATTAAAAATGGACAGGGTGTTTGCATAGGCAGCTGGTTGCCTGGGTTGATAGGCCGATGCGGTAAGGCTACCTGAAACTTTCGCTGAGTGAAGGCAGCGCTTTCAGGTAGCCTTTATTTTGCTATGGCAGCCTAGGCTTTCAGCCAGTCTGCCCGCCTTGCCGCAGGGCGGCGATGCGTTCGCGGGCGTTGGGATGGCTGTCGTACCAGCGGGCATACCAGCGATCGTTCACCAGACTGGCGGCATTGCTGCGGTAGAGTTTGATCAGCGCGGAAATCAGGTCTTCGGCATGGGTGTGTGCGGCGGCGAAGCGGTCGGCTTCGAATTCGTTGCGGCGCGAGGAAAAGCTGCCCAACGGGGCAAAGGGGAAGGAGAGCACGGGCAGCACCAGCATCATTAACAGCAGCGCCATAGCATGGCTGGGGTAGGCCACGCCCAAGCCGTGATACACGGCGGCAAAGTGGATGACTTGCCCGAGCGCAAACAGCACCAAGAGCGCGAGCAGGAAGCGCACGGCGATTTGCTTCACGATGTGGCGGTGTTTGAAATGGCCCAACTCGTGTGCTAACACGGCTTCCACTTCCTGCGGCTGCATGCCTTTGAGCAGAGTGTCGAAAAACACGATGCGTTTGTTTTGGCCGAGGCCGGTGAAATAGGCATTGGCGTGACCGCTGCGTTTGCTGCCGTCCATCACGAAAATGCCGTTGCTGGCAAAGCCGGTGCGCGTGAGCAGATTGGTGATGCGCTGTTGCAAGTCTTCATCGGCCAGCGGTTCGAAGCGGTTGAACAGCGGGGCAATCCATTTGGGAAACGCCCACAGCATCAGCAGCGAGAAACCGAGCCACAACAGCCACACCCACAGCCACCACGCATTTCCGGCCGCGCCCATCAGATAAATCACCGCATACAGAAGCGGAATGCCGATGGCCGCGCCCAGCAGCAGGCCTTTGATTTGGTCGGCAAAGAAAGTGCCCAAAGTCATGTTGTTGAAGCCGAATGCCGCTTCCAGCCGGAAGCTTCGGTAGAGCGCAAAGGGCAGGGACAACAGGCTGCTGGCCAATGAAAAAAGCACCACCAACAGCACGCCTTGGTTTAACGGCGAGTCGGCAAGGCGGTTGGCCGTCTCTGCCAGCAGGTTCAGCCCGCCGCCAAGGGTAAACATAAGCAGCAGCAAGGTTTCATACAGAATATGCCAACGCGAAAACCGCTGTTTGGCCAGCGCGTAGTCGGCGGCTTTCTGGTGTTCTTCCAGCGAAACCACGTCTTTAAAATCGCGCGGCACGCGGCCTCGGTGCAGCAGCACAGCGCGGCTCTGGCGCAAAGAGAGCAGCAGTTGCAGCAGGGTGGAAAAGGCGGTGAAACCGAGAAAGAGGTAAAACACGGTGGCGGACATGGGCTGCTCCGAGTGGAAAATGGGCGGCAGTATAGAGGGATTTTGGGCGCTGGGCTATGGTGCCAGTTGGCAGATATGGAATATGTGGCTGGCTAATGCTTATTTGAAATAATGATTTGTTTGGCTGATTCAGATTTGAATGTGCCAAGTGTCGGGAAGATTTATGCGGTAAACGCGGGCAAAAAAAGCGGCGCATATTGAATATGCGCCAAATCTACAAAGGAGAAATAGAGGAGAAACTTGTTAAGCAGTCATCCATGACCACTCAACGGAACGAATTATAGGGTCGCCTTAGTAGGGAAGGCAAGGCTAATACTATGATTTAACCTGCTTTTTCCTGATTGTAAGCAAGTGTGAATGTAAAATGCTAGCGGCATGAAACTAAAACGAAAATTAAATATACTGATTTGCTCGGAATTCAGATTAGGTACGGATTTGAGAGGGGGTGTCGGTATTTTATGGCGGTTTATGCGCTAAATCATTCATTAAATTTTCAGGTAGCCTGTTTGAATAAAAAGGCTACCTGAAAAACTAGTGTGCAGTTTAGAAACCGTCCCAATCGTTTAGCAGCACGCCCAAGCCGATGCTGTTGTGTTTGTGGTTGTAGTCGAGCAGGCTTTCGCCGTAGCCGTGGAAGGCCTGCACATAGCCTTTGAGCCGGCCGGCGATGGGGAAGGTGTAGTTTAGCTGCAGCCCGCCTTTGCCGCTGGCGGGATTGTAGCGGGCAAGGGCGCCGAGGCTTTGGCGGTCGTTGAAGCGGTAATACATTTGCAAATCGCCGTAACCCATGTAGCGGTTGATGTCGGAGTTGTCGTCGTCGCTGCTTTTTTCGGGGATGCGCCACCACAGGCGCGGCACCACGGTGAGTTTGCCCCATTCCATGCCGGCCATGGCATAGATGCGGTTCCAGGAGCGGGAGAGTGGGTCGCTTTGGCCGTTGGATTGGTGTGCGGCGCCGATGCCGAGCATCCGCAGGCTGCCGCCGCCGGGCAGGTCGGCTTTCACCGGCTGGGTGAGGAAGATTTCGGGCTCGTAGTCGGTGTTGCGGAAGGGGGAGGACATGGAGCCTTTATATACCTGCCAGTGGGAAATTTGGGTGTAGCCGAACCAGAGGTCGGCATTGGTGCCGAACAGGTCTTGCAGCAGCTTAGTTTTGAAGGAAACCTGCATTTTGGTTTCTACATGGTTTTGGCGCTGCTGCTCGGGGATGGCGGAAGTGTGCTCGGGGGAGGAGGGGGTGCGGTTGGGCGAGCTGTTGTACCAGCCGGGCAGGAGGTAGATCGGGCGGTGGGCGCGCACGCTGAGGATGCCGGATTCGTGGTTGACGTCTAAATCGTAGGCGAGGCTGAGCGGGCTGAAGGCTTGCGGCTGGGTGGGGGCGGCAGGGGCTTCGGTGAGCACCACTTTGGGCGTGCTTTCGGCCTGGCTTTGCTCGATGCTTTGCTGGATATCGATGGCGGCCTTGCTGTTGGCGGGAGTGGACAATGGCTGGGCGGGGGGCAGTTGTGCCCCCATGCTGCGGTCGTAGCAGGCGAGTCGGGCGGCGGGGTCGCTGATTTGGGTGCAGGCCAGGGCGCCGGCTGGGGCTTGGGTTTGGGCGGCGCTGTAGGCGGAAACCAACAGGGCGGCAGCGATGAGGGGAAGGCGGGATGTTTGCATGATGGTTGGGGGTGTGAAACGTAAGCTTTGGAGTAAGGCTACCTGAAAAATAGTGCGGCTTTCAGGTAGCCTTCTTGTTGCCGATTAAAGGCTACCTGCAAACCTGCGTCAGATTTCGCCCATGCGATAAAACAAATCGGCCAGGGCGGCCAGGCGCAGGGTATCGCAGCCCCAGCGTTCGGATTGAATGCGGCGCATCCACAAAATGGGGCGCACGCTGCGGCGCAAGGTACGGATTATAGCGGGATTTTGCCTTTGCAGGCAGGCTTTGCAATGTTCGGCTGCCTGGTTGAGCAGCCTGCCGCGCAGGAGGATGTCGGCGGTGGATTGCAGGTAGCACAGCCAGTCGCGGCCTTGGCACTGCTGTAGGCTGAGCACGGTGGCGGGGTTGTCTTCGAAGTCGATAAAGCCGATGCCGCCGGTTTCGGTCAGCACCATATTGCGGGCGAAGGCTTGGCTGAGGAATTGGTTTTGCCGGTGTACGGCTTCGATGGCATGCAGGCCTTGCAGCCAGCCTTCAAGGCTGCTGGCTTCGGTTTGCTTTTCGATGGCGATGAGCAGGGTTTGCTCGCCCACATGGCTCATCAATAGGGCATTGTCCTGCACGGCCAATAACTTGGGCGCGGTAATACCGGCTTCGGCCAGCTCGCGCAGGCGGCCGGCCTCAATGGCGATGCCGGCTTCGCCACCGGGGTTGGGCACCGGGGTGAGCACGCCCAAGCGGCACACTTTGGCCAGGCCGTTGAGCAGGCTGTAACGCCAGGCGGCTTGGCGCGGGGCGGCTTTGCGCAGCCACACGGTTTCGCCATTGTTTAAACGGTGGCGGGCAATGGTTTCGGTTTGGGCGGCCGCGAGGGCGGCCAGCTGGGCAGCGTAGTTCATGGCGGTGCGGAGAAAGGAAAGCGGCATTATATAGCGAAATATAGCGAAACGGTTTTGGCGCGCTGTTTTCAGGTAGCCTCTTTCGGAAAGCGACTATAATACCGCTCAATATTGATTCATCCGATTGCCCGCCATGCCCAAACACATCGTTTCCAGCGAAACGCCGCTGTTTTCAGGTAGCCTGCCGCCGCAGAATGCGCTGCGGCGCAGCCTGTCGGCACGGCTGCTCACGGCGATTTTGCTGTGGGCGGTCGGCTTGCTGCTGTTTGTGTCGATGACGGTGGTGGCTACCTGGCGGCTGGAAGAACGGGCGGGCGCCATCCGCCAGGCCGGACGGCTGAACGACCAAGTCCACCGCCTCACCCTAGCTGCTGTTCAGCATCCCGGCGTGCGGTTGTCCACACGGCAGGTGGAAGATACGCTCAACGGGCTAGCCAGCCGCCAGCATGCCGTGTGCTGCAGCTGGTGGGATGAGCCGGCCTCACGCCAGCTCGAACAGGTGCGCCGCGACACCGAAGCCTTCTTGCAAACCGCCGCGAAACCGGACACCGCCGCCCTATTGGAGCAGGCCGAACGCCTGCACAACGGCATCGACAGCTATGCCCGGCTGCTGGAGGAGCAAAACACCCGCAGCATCGGCTGGCTGCGCGGCGGGCGCATCGGGCTGATGCTGCTGATCCTGCTTTCCGCCGCCGTCAGCTTCCGCCTGTTGCGGCAAGTGGTGTTGCTCCCGCTCGGCACGCTGTCCCAAGCCATGAACCAAATCACCCACGGCCGCTTGGGCACGCGCATCGCCAACCCGAACTCCGGCGACGAATTCGAAGCCGTGGCCGACGGCTTCAACCGCATGGCCGACAATCTGCAGGAAATGTATGCCCACCTAGAAGACAAAGTCGCTGAGAAAACCGCTGCCCTCTCGCGCCAGAAAAGTGAGTGGGAAATGCTGTATTACGTTACTTCCTACCTGCACAAGCAAAGCTTCAGCAGCGAAGTGGAGCAAGCCTTTTTGGAGCGGATGCTGCGCCTTTCCCACAGCGAGGGCGGCGGCATTTTCTGGCAGGCGGAAAAAGGCTTTGCCGCCGCCTGCGCCCTCGGCCTGCCGGAGGATTTGGCCGAACGCCTGCCGCACACCCACACTGCCGAGCAGGAAGGAGAAGCCGGCAATATGGTGTGGATGCAGGGCGAAGAGGGCGCTTTGGTGGCGCTGGTGCCCATTTATGCCCTGGGCGGTTTCCAAGGCTGGTTGGCTCTGTCTAAGCCGACCGTGCCGCTGCTTTCCGCGCAAAACACCGGCCTGATGCGTTTATTGTGCACCCAGCTGGGTATTGCCCGCGAAAACGACGCCATGACCCTGCTCAAACAGCAAAATGCCGTGCTGGAAGAGCGCAGCCGCATTGCCCGCAGCCTGCACGACAGCTTGGCGCAGTCGCTGTCGTTCATCAATATGCGCTTTCAGATGCTCAGCAAAAACAAACTGCTGCCGGATGACAAATCTGTGCGCGACAATATCGAGATGATTCGCGACGGCATCCAATATTGCTACGAAGACGTGCGCGAACTGCTCGACCATTTCCGCGCCAAACCGCAATATGGCAACTTCGCCGAAACCGTGCGCAGTGTAATCGAGCGCAGCCGCAAGCAAGCTGGCATTCCCGTGGTGCTGCACATTAGCGGCGGCGACTGCCTACTCAACAGCGAGCAGCAAACACAGGCGCTGTTTATTTTGCAGGAAGCCTTGTCCAACATCCGCAAACACGCCGCCGCGCAGCAGGCTGAAGTGCTGCTGGAAAACGGTGACGGCTTCACCATGACTGTGCGCGACGACGGGCAGGGCTTCGACCCGGAAAACCACGCCGAAGCCGAGCCCGGCCAGCATATCGGCCTGAGCGTGATGCACGAGCGCGCGGAAAAAATCGGCGCGGAAATCAGCATCCGCTCCCAGCCCGGCAGCGGCACCGAAGTGCGCCTGCATATTCCTGGCGATTTCAGCTAACCATCCACTATACCCACCATTTTCAGGTAGCCCCATGACCGAATCCAACATCCGCATCCTCCTAGTAGACGACCACCCTCTGTTCAGGCGCGGGCTCAGTTTTCTGCTGGCGCAGGAATACGGTTTTGAAATTGTTGCCGAAGCCACCGACGGCCTCGAAGGCGTGAAGCTTGCCCGTTTCCACCGACCCGATTTGGTGCTGCTCGACGTGGAAATGCCCGTAATGAACGGCCCCGAAGCCCTGGCTCAAATGCTTGATTTCCAGCCCGGGCTGCCGGTGTTGATGCTCACCATTTCCGAAGATGCCGACAACCTGAAAAAGTGCCTCGAGCTGGGCGCACGCGGCTATATTTTGAAAAACGCCGACACTGATTTCCTGGTGGAAGCCATCCGTCAGGCCGTGGCCGGGCAGCAAACCGTGTCGCCCGAAATGAACAACGCCGGCCAGAGCATTCCGCCCGAACATTCTGCCATTCTCGATTCCCTCACCCAGCGCGAGCGCGATGTGTTGCGCTACGTGGCCGGCGGCATTAGCAACAAAATGATTGCCCGGCGGATGTTTTTATCTGAAAACACAGTGAAGGCGCATATGCAGAATATCTTCCGCAAACTCAACATCGACAACCGCGTGCGTGCCGCCGTGTATGCCCGCGAATTGGGCTTGGATAAGGAAGAGGAGTGATGCGATTGGCGGTTTCAGCTAGCCTTTGGATGAGGTTACCTGAAAACTGAAAGACGGAAGGCTGGCGGCGATTGCTGTTGTCAGTGACTGGCTGGAGTGGGATTCCGGCATTCGGCCTATAGTGAGCTATAAATGGTCTGTCATTGGAAAAGGCTACCTGAAAAATGTTTCAGGTAGCCTTTTGGGTGTTTGGTTTGTGCTGGGTTGAAAGCTGTAATGCAACGTTTCCTGCTGCTGGTATGGGGGTGATGCCTGCGGCTAATCCGCTACGGATGCTTTCAGGTAGCCTCTTCAGCCTTTTTATGCCCGCCGCACACTTTGCAGGCAGGGTTTTTCGGAATAGCGAAGTGCTGCCATTGGCCGCTGAGCGCGTTGTAGCAGCGCAAAACGCCGTTTTCGGCAGGCAGGCCGAGCAGGATTTTCAGCGCTTCGGCGGCTTGGGTAGTGCCGATGATGCCCACCAGCGGGGCGAATACGCCGAACAGGGCGCAGGCGCCGTCGTTGTCTTGCTCGCGGTCGAACAGGCAGGCATAGCAGGGCTGGCCGGGCAGGTCGGGGCGGTAGGTGGCGATTTGGCCGTCGAAGCGGGTGGCGGCGCCGGAAACCAGCGGGGTGCGGGTGGCGCAGGCGGCGGCGTTGAGGGCTTGGCGGGAGGAGAAGTTGTCGCTGCAATCGAGCACGGCCTGGCATTGGGGCAGCAGGCGCAGCAGGGCGGCTTCATCCAGTTTGCCGTGGGTTTCGATTTGGCAGGCGGGGTTGAGCTGTTTCAGGTAGCCTGCCATGGCTTCGGTTTTGAGGCGGCCGATGTCGGCTTCGCGGTAGGCGGTTTGGCGCTGGAGGTTGGTTTCGTCAACGCAGTCGTGGTCGGCAATAATCAGCCGCCCAACGCCGGCAGCGGCCAGATAGGGCAGGGCGGCACTGCCCAGCCCGCCGCAGCCGAGCACCAACACGCAGGCATCCAGCAGTTTTTGCTGGCCTTCAGTGCCGATTTCGTCGAGCAGGATGTGGCGGCTGTAGCGCAGCAGTTGGTGGTCGTTCATGGCGGTGTGGGTGCAGGGTGGTCGGGGAGGGGATTATATCGTGGAAATTGGTGCTTGCTGATAGAATGACCGTACTTATCGCCAGGAGGAGGTTTAAATGAAAGCAGCCAAATATTTATTGCCTTTTGCCGCCGCAGCTTTGCTGGGCGCGTGTTCGACTGTGGGCGGTATGCCGCGTGGGCAGCAGACGGCAGATTACAAAATAGAAGCGGCGGGCGGGGTGCAGGCCGAAGTGGGCAGGAGCGCCGCCAATTCAAGTTACCGCTATGGTTTCGGCATCCGCCTGAAGAATGCGCCTCGCGTGGCTTCGGTGAAAATCGAGCGTACCCGCGGCGGCGAGCTGGGTGTGGTGTTTGACGATAGCCGCCATCCCACTACCGCTACCAAAGCCTGGCAGCGGCATGCCGACGGCACACGCTCCTACCTCTACAACAACGGCGACGGCACGTTCGATTGGATCGGCCAAACCGCCGCCCGCAAGTTGACTCCGCAACAGGCGCCGTGGCTCTACCAAGCCGGCACCACGCACCAACAATACCGCATCACCATCCGCGATTTGCAGGGCAAGGAGACGGTGTTGGTGCAGGATACGGCCATCCCGCCCGAGCAGAAGCAGGCTATCCTGCAGCTATGGAGATCACGTGGCGGCAGTAGATAGCAAGCAGGCTGAATCCGACACGATGAAAGGCTACCTGAAAATACGGCACAGCAGAATTTCTGTGAAGTGAAGAATTTCAGGTAGCCTTTTTGCTGGCTATATCGCATGCTTAATCGAGGTGGTTTTTAGTAAGATAAGCCGAGGCAGCAGGAAGTGCAGCCTTCGGCGATAAGTGGCTGCTAGATGTGGCTTGCGGTATAATTTGCTTCCTTATCCATCCAAGCAAATGGCTTGCTGCCCGCAGCATTTCCAGCCGTTTTCCGCAAGCCGTCTCCTTCCGTTTTTGCCAACCGGTTTATTCAGATGACGACTCCCGCACCCATCTCCCCGCCCTCCGTTTCCGATGATTACGCACAGCAGCAGGAAATCACGCGCCTGTGCATCCATGCTGCGCTGTTACTGCTGCAATACGGCGCGGAAAGCACGCTGATCGACCAAATTGCGGTGCGGCTGGGCCGTGCGCTGGGCATGGACAGCGTGGAGTGCGCACTCACGCCGAATGCGATTGTGATCACCACGCGCCGCGGCAATCAGTGCATCACCACCACGCGCAAGAATTTCGACAAAGGCATCAATATGTCGGTGATCACGGCGGTGCAGCATATCGTGCTGGATGCGGAAGACGGACTGTATAGCGTGCAGGAAGTGCGTGATCGGCTGGATGCGGTGAAGCCGGAAAAATATAACCGCTATTTTGTGGTGTTTATGGTGGGGCTCTCTTGCGCGAGCTTTGCCCACCTTTCGGGCGGCGACCTGCTGATTTGCTTCATCACGTTTATTGCTTCGGCCTGCGGCATGTGGGTGCGCCAGGCGCTGTCGGCACGGCACTACAATCCGGCGGTGGTGTTTGCGGTAACCGCTTTTGTGGCTTCGATGGTGTCGGGCATGGCGCTGAAATTCGGCTGGGGCGCACACCCGGAAATCGCTACGGCGGCCAGCGTGTTGCTGCTGGTGCCGGGGGTGCCGCTGATTAATTCGCTGGCCGATATGCTCAAAGGCCATGTGAATATGGGCATGAGCCGCTGGGCAGTGGCCACGCTGCTCACCTTCAGCACCTGTTTGGGCATTGTGTTGGCCTTGAGCCTGTTGAATGTTTCCGCTTGGGATTAAGCCATGCTGCTGAATTTGCTAGACGATATGTTTTTCGCCGCCATCCCCGCCGTGGGCTTTGCGATTTTGTTTAATGTGCCGCGCAATGCGTTGAAATACTGCGCTTATTTGGGCGCACTGGGGCACGGGTCGCGCACGCTCATGATGCAGTTCGGCTTGTCGCAGGGATTGGCCACGCTGTGTGCGGCTTCGCTGGTGGGCTTTATCGGCGTGTATTTGTCGCAACGCTACCGGGCACATCCGAAAGTGTTTACCGTGGCCGCCATCATTCCGATGATTCCGGGCGTGTATGTGTATAAGGCGATGATTGCGCTGGTGCAGATGAACCACAAGGGCTTCTCCGAGCAGCTTTTGGGGCAGGCGGTGGATTATTTTGTGAAATCCGGCTTCGTTATCGGCGCACTGGCCTTCGGGCTGGCACTGCCGGGGCTGCTGTTTTACCGCCGGCGGCCGGTGGTGTAGCGACTACTCTTCTAGCAGTCTTCACAACAGCATCTTCACCACAAACTCACCATCTTGCTGCCCCTCTGCTGGCGCAGCCGAACGGAGCGCGGTTTTTCGGGAAATAAGGGCTTGCATGTTCGAAGCGGCACAGCCGCAAGTTGCGAGCCCGCCCGAAAAATTGCGTGGAGTGAGGGAAGTTTGCGCAGCAAACCCGCGCCCGCAGTCGCCTTTCTTTGCTTCCTTTCTTTGGCGAAGCAAAGAAAGGAAGTGCCCGCGCCGGCATAAGGCGCAATGGGGAGCAGGGTAGGCGTGAGGAAGGCTACCTGAAATTTGGCAAGCCGCCTGAACCCCAACCTTTCCGAATGTTATGTGGCCTAAGTCTCGCCAAAAGCCTTATTAAAAATACACTTCGGCTATAGCCGAAGCCATAATTCTTCAGCAAGCCGCCGCAATCTGCTAAACTTACCGCCTCATTATTCTTTCCACGCCAATATGCACACTGATTCCCCCGCATCTCCAGAGCCCGAGCCTGCCTCGGCGGATAAGTGTGTGCACGGCATGTATTTAAAGGCTACCTGAAAGCTGCCTACGGCGTTTTCAGGTAGCCTTTGTTTGTTGTTATTATTTGTAATCAAGGATTCACATTCATGGATTTCTCTTGGCTGGCCGACCCGGTAACCTGGCTGGGCTTCGCTACGCTGATTATTCTCGAAGTCGTACTCGGCATCGACAACCTGGTGTTCGTGGCCATTCTGGCCGGCAAAGTGCGCCCCGCCCAGCGCGACCGCGCCCGCATCACCGGCCTGACTTTGGCCGTGCTCATCCGGCTGCTCATGCTCGCCTTTATGGGCCGCATCATGCAGCTCACCACTCCGCTGTTTGCCCTGGGGCGGCTGGACGTGGCCGGCAAAGACATCATCATGTTTGTGGGCGGCTTATTCCTGCTGTATAAGGCCACCACCGAGCTGCACGAGCGTCTGGAAGGTGCCAACCACTACGCCGTTTCCGACACCGACCATCGCAAACAACATGCGCCGTTTTGGGGCGTGGTGTTGCAGATTCTCGTGCTCGATGCCGTGTTTTCCATCGATGCTGTGGTGACCGCCGTGGCCGTGGTGCAGCATATCCAAATCGCCATGGCCGCCGTGATTGTGGCGATGGCCATGATGATTTGGGCGAGCAAACCGCTCACCGAATTTGTCAATCGCCATCCCACCGTGGTGATGCTCTGCCTCGGCTTCCTCCTGATGATCGGCTTCAGCCTGATTGCCGAAGCCTTCCACGTGGTTATCCCCAAAGGCTACCTGTATGCCGCCATCGGCTTCTCCGTGCTGATTGAGGTGTTCAACCAAATCTCCCAGCGTAACACCGACAAAAACGCCTACGGCAGCCGCTCTTGGCGCCGCCGTACCGCCGAAAACGTACTCGGCATGATGGGCATCCGCGAAACCATGCTGGCTAAAGCCGGCGAAGAAAACCACGATGCCGGCCACTTTGAAGAAAACGAAAAATCCATGATTCGCAGCGTGCTCACCCTGGCCGAGCGCCCCCTGCCAGGCATCATGGTGCCCCGCCGCGACATCGAACGCCTCGATATTTCCCAAAGCCGCGAGCAGCAATATGCCCAGCTGCAAAACTCCCCGTATTCCCGCCTCCTCGTGGTGGGCAAGGCCGGTGCCGACGAACCTTTGGGCTACATCAACAAAAAAGACTTGCTCAACCAGCTGCTCAGCGGCGAAGAGCCCGATATCCAGGCCGCCTTGTGCCAGCCGCTCATCCTGCCCGACAGCACCAACACCCTTTCCGCCATCGAACAATTCCGCCACAGTGGTGCCGACTACGCCCTCGTGGTGGATGAATTCGGCGCCGTGCAGGGCATGGTTACCACCAAAGACTTGCTTTCCGCCATTGCCGGCGAATTTCCCGAAGCCTACGAGCGTAAAGAGCCGAATGACCAATCCGGCGAAAACAACACTGACAGCAGCGATAGCCTGCTGGTGGACGGCAGTCACGAATACGCCGAGCTTGCCCCGCAGCTTGGCCTGCCCCCGCCCGAAGAAGATGCCGACTACCACACTGTGGCCGGCCTGATGATGGAAGAGCTGAAAACTCTGCCCGAAGTCGGCGACACCCTCGACTACCACGGCTGGCGTTTCACCGTGGCCGCCAAAGCCGGCCAACGCATCGAACAAATCCGCATCAGCCGCCTGCCGGAATAAGTGCAGGGTTTCAGGTAGCCTTTGCAGCAATACAAAAAGGCTACCTGAAAAATATGGCGGCCTATTTTGGCTTTGCAGCAACCAGTTTTCCGGCAAAGGCATCGTTTGAATTTAGTTTAGGTTATGTTTTCAGGTAGCCTCAAAGTGATGGGCTGGCGTGGATGCGCCAGCCTTTTGTTTTGACTGCCTTCCTCAATTTTCAGGTAGCCTTCGGTAGGGTAGCGGCTGGATATAAGCCGCCTGCGCTAACGTTCAGGCTACCTGAAACCGCCCGGTTCAAACTTGCCCCGCCCTCCCGTTGTCCATTAAAATAGCGTGCTTCCGGCAGGCAGCACTGCCCGCGCCGAAGCACGTTTTGCATCGCTTTCAAAGCCGCGAAACGTGTTTTTTTATCCCCCGCATCCGGACACCAATCATGACCACTCCCGCCCTTCTCGTTCTCGCTGACGGCAGCGTATTTCACGGCACATCAATCGGTTACGAAGGCTCGACTTCCGGCGAAGTCGTGTTCAATACTTCCATGACCGGCTATCAGGAAATCCTGACCGACCCGTCCTACTGCAAACAAATCGTTACCCTTACCTACCCGCACATCGGCAACACCGGCACCAACGCCGAAGATGAAGAAAGCCGCAGCGTTTATGCCTCAGGCTTGATTATCCGCGACCTGCCGCTGCTGCACAGCAACTTCCGCGCCTCAGAAAGCCTGCACGACTATCTGGTGCGCAACAAAACCGTCGCCATCGCCGACATCGACACCCGCCGCCTGACCACGCTGCTGCGCGAAAAAGGCGCACAAGGCGGCGCGATTCTGACCGGCGCGGACGCTACGGTTGAAAAAGCGCAAGAACTCATCGCCGCGTTCGGTAGCATGGTCGGCAAAGATTTGGCGAAAGAAGTTTCCTGCCAAGAAGCCTACGAATGGACCGAAGGCGAATGGGCTTTGGGCAAAGGTTTCGTTACCCCTGCCGAACAGCCGTTCCACGTCGTCGCCTACGATTTCGGCGTGAAAACCAACATCCTGCGTATGCTCGCCGCACGCGGCTGCCGCCTGACCGTCGTCCCCGCCCAAACCAGCGCGGAAGACGTGTTGGCACTCAACCCCGACGGCGTGTTCCTCTCCAACGGCCCCGGCGACCCCGAGCCTTGCACCTACGCCATCGAAGCCGTGCAAAAACTGATGGCAAGCGGCAAACCCATCTTCGGCATCTGCTTGGGACACCAGCTCATCAGCCTCGCCATCGGTGCAAAAACCTTAAAAATGCACTTCAGCCATCACGGCGCGAACCACCCTGTGCAAGACTTGGACAGCGGCAAAGTCGTCATCACCAGCCAAAACCACGGTTTCGCCGTCGATGCCGACACCCTACCCGCCAACGCAAGGATTACCCACAAATCCTTGTTCGACAACACTTTGCAAGGCATCGAACTGACCGACAAACCCGTGTTCTGCTTCCAAGGCCACCCCGAAGCCAGCCCCGGCCCGCAAGATGTCGGCTATCTGTTTGACAAATTTATTGACAATATGAAAGCGGCGAATCAGGCTTAATCGCTTCCTTCTGTTTCAGGTAGCCTTTGACACATAGCGAGGGCTGCCTGAAATTTTAAAGGCTACTTGAAACCATTTTCCGGTTTTCAGGTAGCCTTTTTATATAGTGAATTAAATTTAAACCAGTACAG
>NZ_KV804540.1:220797-233153 GCF_001811325.1 Eikenella sp. HMSC071B05
CCTTGTCCTGATTTTTGTTAATCCACTATAACCATTAGCACAGCGTTTAGCCGGACACGCCGTATGCCAGCCGGCCGGCCGACATATGCGCCACTTCCTGCGCGAGGATTTCGCTATCTTCCGGATCGTGGGTGATGAGCAGCATGGGGATGTCTAGCTCCTGCTGCAAATCCAGCAGCCATTGCCGCATGCGGTTGCGCAGGCCGATGTCGAGGGCGGAGAAGGGTTCGTCCAGGAGCAGCCAGCGCGGGCTGGCGATGCAGGCACGGGCGAGGGCGGTGCGCTGGCGCTGGCCGCCGGAGATTTGGTACGGATAGTGTGCGGCCAGGGCAGTGAGCTGCATTTTGTCCAGCCAAAATTCGGCCAGCCGCACGGCTTGCTTTTGCGGCGGGGTGCGCCAGCCGTGGCGCAGGCCGAAGGCGATATTTTGCGCCACCGTAAGGTGCGGGAACAGGGCGTAATCCTGAAACAGCAGCCCGGCCTGCCGCTGTTGCGGCGGCAGCCACAGCCGCTTGTCGGTGTCGCCGTAGCATGTGCCGCCAATGCGCACATGCCCGGCCTGCGGGTGCAATAGCCCGGCCAGCAGCTGCAAAGTGAGGCTTTTGCCCGAGCCGGATTCGCCCACGATGGCCAGCCGTTTAGCTTGGCTTTGACAGCGGCAATTCAGTTCAAAAGTCTGCCCGCCGCCGACAAGGCGCGTATGGAAGGCGAAATCGAAAACCGGTGTGCCGCTCATGTTTTATCCTTTGCTTTGGCCAGATGGTTCACGCTCCACAACACGGCCACACACACCGCCGAAATCAGGATTACCAACTTGGTGGCCAGCGCGTCGTCGCCGGCCTGCACGGCTTCATATACCGCGATGGAGAGGGTTTGCGTTTGGTTGGGGATGCTGCCGGCAATCATCAGCGTGGCGCCGAATTCACCTAACGCGCGGGCAAAGGCCAGAAGCAGGCCGGCCAAAATACCGCGCCAGGCCAAAGGCAGCGTAACCCGCAAAAACACCGCCCATTCGCCCAAGCCGAGCACCCGCGCTGCCTGCTCCAGCTGCGGGTTGACTTCTTCAAACGCCGCCCGCGCCGGCTTGCACACCAGCGGGAAGGTAACCGCCGTTGCTGCCAACACCGCGCCCTGCCAGGTGAAAATCAGGCTGATGCCGAAATATTCCTGCAATAGCTGCCCGAGCACGCCGTTGCGCCCGAACAGCACCAACAGGTAGTAGCCCATCACGGTGGGCGGCATCACCATTGGCAGCGTGAGCACCACATCTAGCAGGTTGCGCCCGGGAAAGCGGCAGCGCGCCAGCAGCCAGCCCACGGCCACGCCCAGCACGAGGTTCAGCCCGCTCGCCCAAAAAGAGACTTTCAGCGAGAGCAGCAGTGCGGGCAATACGTCTTGAAACACACAGATTCCTTTGAAATAGCGTAATAATTGGTGGTGGAATGGAGAGATGGCTTGAGACTGCACAATATGGTTTGTGAGCCATTGCAAATTGGGTTTAGGCAGCCTGCCAATTTTTAGCTGGCAGCGCAGGTTTTGCAACCATCAGAGGCTACCTGAAACTTGGCAGGAGCAGATTTTATACCTGCCTGCTGCTATGCCAAAGGCTACCTGAAAGCGTTATTCTACTTTTCAGGTAGCCTCTTTTCCTACAATTTCGGTTTAGCGTCTAGCCGGGTTGAAGCCGTATTTCTGCAAAATGCGGTTGCCTTCGCGCGAGCGGATGAAGTCTAAGTAGCGAGCGGCTTCGGCGGCATCTTTGCTGGAAGCGGTCACGGCAATCGCGTAGGACACCGGTTTTTCCAGCGGTACGGCGCGTACGATGCGCACTCGGTCGCGGATCAGCATGGCATCGGTGCGGTATACAAAGCCCGCATCCACTTCACCGCGCGACACATAATCCAGCGCCTGGCGCACGTTTTGGGTGGAAATCATTTTGCCTTCCACCGCTTGCCACAGGCCGGCTTTTTCCAGTGCGGCTTTAGTGTAGCGGCCGGCCGGCACGCTGGCGGGGTTGCCCACGGCCACACGCTGCACCTGCGGTTTGCTCAAATCTTGCAGGGTGTTCACGCGCACGGCGGCGTTTTGCGGCTGAATCAGCACCAAGTCGTTCATGGCGAAAGTGCGGCGGCTGGCGGGAGCGATTACCTTGGCTTCGGCAGCCTTATCCATGGTTTCTTGGTCGGCAGTGGCCAGCACATCCACCGGCGCACCCTGCACCAGCTGTTGCAGCAGCACGCCGGAAGCGGCGGTGTTCAAATGGATCTGCGTGTCGGGATGGGCACGGCCATAGGCAGTGTTGATTTCCTGGAACGCCTCTTTCAGGCTGGCGGCGGCGGAAACGGTAATCTCTTTGGCTGAGGCCGACAGGGCGGCACAAGCCAGGGCGAGCATGAGGGCGGTTTGGCTGAAACGGCGCATTTGTTTTCTCCTTTAGGCGGTGTAAACGGCAGCCCAAGCAATAGGGCTACCTGAAGCGCGCGAAATTTTAGCAACGGCTCCTTAGGGGGCAATAGTTATTTCGGTATAGGCCGAAAGGACTATATGGCAAGTCAATCAAGCAAATTTGAATGGGGTAAGTGGTTGCGGATGAACGCAGATGGCAGGCTACCTGAAAGCACAGCCGCAACGCAGTTAAAACGAGATCTCTAGGGGAGTGGGTTTCTTCGGAGCGCAAACGAAATAGCAACACGGTAAACAGCCCGACGGTTTCAGATTACAATACCGCTTTTCATCCCGCATAAACATCCCGCAAGAATCATGTTCCCACGCATCCTTTCCGCCGCTGCCGCCAGAGGGCTGCGCGCGCACCTGCGCGGCGGCGGCTTGGTGGCCTATCCCACGGAATCCAGCTACGGCTTGGGCTGCCTGCCCACGCACCGCCGCGCCTTGCGCCGGCTGATGCAGCTGAAAAAACGGCCGCAGCATAAAGGATTGATTGTTATCGGTAATGATTTGAAGCAGCTTGAGCCGTTGCTGCAAAGGCTACCTGAAAACCAGCGTCGGCTGGCGCAAAGCACTTGGCCGGCGGCGGTTACGTTTTTGTTTGCGGCAGCCGATAGCGTGCCGACGCTGTTGCGCGGGCGCGGGCGGGAGAAGCTGGCGGTGCGCGTGCCGGCGCATGCTGGGGCACGGCGCTTGTGTGCGCTGCTGGGCACGCCGCTGGTGTCCACTTCGTGCAACCGCAGCGGGCGACGGGCTTTGCGGCATCAGCGCGAGGTGCGGCGCTGCTTCGGGCGGGATGTGTATGTGGTCAACGGCCGCTGCGGCGGGTCGAAGCGGCCGAGCCGGATTGTAGATGCGCAGAGCGGGGTGTATTTGCGCTAAAGGCTACCTGAAAGTTGTTTCAGGTAGCCTTTATCCCTCTTTGCCAATTCGCCAGTGGTTTGCTATAAGGCAATCTATAGTTGATTAAAATAAGAATGCTACGGCGTTGGCTTGCCTTGCTGTAGCACTCATACTGTCTGCGTCTTGTACTGTCTGCGTCTTGTACTGTCTGCGGCTTGCTGCCTTGTCGCATTCTTATTTTAATTAGCTAAAATTAAAACGAATAAACAATGAGGTAGTTATGCGCTTGGGCGGGTTGTGCTGTTGGGTGGCAGGTGTGCTGCTGGCTTTTTTGTTGCCGGCAGCACATTTTGTTGCCGTTGCCTCTGCCTTGGCGCTGTTGCTCGCTCTGATCGGCTGCTTCCGGCACGCCCGTGGGGCGTGGTGGTTGCTGTGCGGGTTGCTTTACGGCGTGTGGCGGTTGCAGCTGGCGTTATCGCAGCAGTGGCCGGCGGAGCCGGAGTTTCAACGGGTGCGGCTGGATTTTCAGGTAGCCTCGGTGATGGAGGCATCGGCGCAGGTGGTGCAGTTTGAGGCTTGGGCGCAAACGGAAGCGGGAGAGCGGTTTCGGCTGTTGGTGTCGGATCGGTATTTGCGCGAGTGGCGGCCGGGCAGCCGCTGGCGGATGACGGTGCGGGTGCGGCCTACGGTGGGCGAGCGCAATGAAAACGGCTTCAATCGCGAGGCTTGGGCGTTGAGCCGGCATATCGATGGCATGGCTTCGGCTGCCCTCGAACGGGCGGAACTGCCGCCGGACACGGGCTGGCCATCGCGTTGGCAAAACTGGCGATACGAGCGGCAGCAGGCTTGGCAACAGGCGGCGGAAACCTACCCGAACGGGGCGGCGCTGATGCGGGCTTTGGGCGGCGGCGGATACGGCGGGCTGGCGGATGAGCATTGGCAGGCGTTTCGCGTGTTGGGCATCAATCATCTGATTAGCGTGTCGGGGCTGCACATCGGTATGGTGGCGCTGGCGGCAGCGTATCTGGCGCGGCTTTTGCTACTGCGCCTGCCGCTGGCCGAACCGCGCCGCTGGTATTTGGCGGCGGGCTTGGCCGCGGCTTTGTTTTATTCGGCCTTGGCCGGCTTCGGCGTGCCGATTCAGCGCAGTTTGCTGATGCTGGCGGTGTTTGCCTGGCAATGGTATCGGCGCGGCAGCCCTGCGCCGTGGCGGGCTTGGTGGCAGGCGTTGGCGGCGGTGCTGCTGTTCGACCCGCTCTCGGCTTTGGGCGTGGGTTTTTGGTTTTCCTTCGGCGCGGTGGCAGCGCTGATTTGGGTGGCGCAAGGGCGGCTGGAGGCCATGCCGGAGGATGATGCGCCGGAAGGCGGCTGGCTGGGCGCGGCCAGGCATTCCGGCAAATGGCGCACCGCGCTGCGCGCCCAATATGCGGCCACGCTGTTGGGGTTTTGGCAGGCCGGGCAGGTGTTCGGCACCGTGCCGCTGGCTGCGCCTTTGGCCAATGCGCTGCTGATTCCGTGGTTTTCCTGGGAGTTGGTGCCGCTGGCTTTGCTGGCGGTGCTGCTGCCGTTTGAAGGCTACCTGAACATGGCGGCTGCCATCGGCGAATACACCATGAGTGCGGTGGTGTGGGCGGGCAGTTGGGTGCCCACCGGCGCGCTGGCGCATTTGCCGCCGCTGTTTTGGCTGGCCGTGCTGGCCGCGCTGGCGGTGTGGCTGCTGCCGCGCGGCCTGGGTTTGCGGCCTTGGGCGGCGTTGGTGCTGGCGGCATCCTGCCTGTATCGTACGCCCGCGCCGGAGCACGGCACGGCGGCGGTGCGGATTGTGGACGTGGGGCAGGGGCTCGCCTTGCAGGTGCGCACGCAAAACCATTGGCTGCTGTTCGACACCGGCACGGCAGGGGCGGCGCAGACGCAATTGGTACCCAACCTGCTGGCGCAGGGGCTGCCACCGCCCGATGTGCTGGTGCTCTCGCACCACGATGCCGACCACGACGGCGGCTTCCCGGCGTTTCAGGTAGCCTTTGCGCCGCGCAAATTGTATGCCGGCCAGCCGGAAGCCTATGCCGAAGCGGCTCAATGGTGCGCCGGCGGCACCTCGTGGGAATGGGAAGGCGTGTATTTTGAATTTCTCACCCCGCCGCGAAACCCCGAAGCTGACGACAACGAACAAAGCTGTGTGTTGCGCGTGTTGGCGGGTGGCCAGGCCGTGCTGGCGGGCGGCGATTTGGGCATCGCGGGCGAGCGCTGGCTGGTGGGCACATACGGCGATTTGCTGCACAGCCAATTATTGGTGCTGGGGCATCACGGCAGCCGCTCCTCATCCGATTCGGCTTATCTGAACGCCGTGGCGCCCGAAGCGGCGGTGGCGGCCAACGGCTTCGCCAACCCCTACGGCCACCCCGCCGCCATCGTGCGCCACCGCCTCTCCGCCCACCGCATCCGGCTCTACACCACCGCCCGCAGCGGGCAGCTGGATTTTGTGCTGGGGCAGGGCGGGGCAATGCGGCCGCAGCGCTTGAACAGAAGGTTTTGGCAGCGCAAGCCGTTTGAGGAGTGAGGGTTTCAGGTAGCCTGTTGGTGGATTGAGAGGCGACCTGAAAATCTTGCCGCTGCTTCATCACTCGCCCGCGTTCAGCAGCCGTTTGCGGTACAATGTGCGCCCTTCCTATTTCCAATCAGGCTACCTGAAAGCGCGTAGCCCAACCCCTCCGCAAGCCCGAAATATGACCGCCCCTGTTTACATCCCCCTGCGCCAACACACCGAATTTTCCATCACCGACGGCACTTTGCGCATCAAAGAGCTGGTGAAGAAAGCCGCCGCTTTCGGCCTGCCCGCGTTGGGCATCAGCGATTTGATGAACACATTTGGCTTGGTGAAATTCTACAAAGCCTGCCGTGGCGCGGGCATCAAGCCGGTGGTGGGGGCGGATGTGTGGGTGGCTAATCCGGATAATCCGGAGCAGCCCTTCCGCGCCATGCTCTTGGTGCGCAACGAGGCGGGCTACCGCCGCCTGTGCGAGCTGCTCACCCGCGCTTATGTGGGCACGGATCGCAACGTTGCCCATGCTGAGCTGGAGCCGCAATGGCTGGCTGAGGGCGATAACGAGGGGCTGATTTGTCTTTCTGGTGCGCATTTGGGCGAAGTGGGCCGCCAGCTGATGAACGGCCATGACCACGCCGCCCGCGCCGCCGCGCGGAAATACGCGCAATGGTTTCCCGATGCTTTTTATTTGGAACTGCAAAGGCTACCTGAAAAACCGGAATGGGAAACTTCGGTTTCAGGTAGCCTCAAATTGGCGGCAGAGCTGGGCTTGCCCGTGGTGGCCACCCATCCGGCACAGTTTTTAAACCCCGACGATTTCAAGGCGCATGATGCGCGGGTGTGTATTGCCGGCGGTTGGGTGTTGGCGGACAAACGCCGCCCGCGCGATTTTGTGGCCGGCCAGTATTTTGCTTCGCCGGAAGAGGTGGCCGCCCGTTTTGCCGATTTGCCCGAAGCATTGCAAAACACGGTGGAAATCGCCAAGCGCTGCAACCTCACGCTCACGCTGGGCAAAAATTTCCTGCCGCAGTTTCCCACGCCCGACGGCATGAGCTTGGACGACTACCTCGCCCACCTATCCAACCAAGGCCTGCGCGAACGGCTGGCCGCGCTCTATCCGGATGAGGCGGAACGCGAACAAAAGCTGCCGGAATACCAGGCGCGGCTGGATTTCGAGCTGGGCACCATCGTGCAGATGGGCTTCCCGGGCTACTTCCTGATTGTGGCCGACTTCATCAACTGGGCGAAAAACAACGGCTGCCCGGTGGGACCGGGGCGCGGCTCGGGTGCGGGCTCACTGGTGGCTTATTCTTTAAAAATTACCGATTTAGACCCGCTGCGCTATGCGCTGCTGTTTGAGCGTTTCCTCAATCCCGAGCGCGTGTCGATGCCCGACTTCGATATCGACTTCTGCCAAAACAACCGCGGCCGCGTGATTGAATATGTGCGCCAAAAATACGGCTTCGAGGCGGTGAGCCAGATTGTTACCTTCGGCACCTTGTCGTCTAAAGCAGTGATTCGTGATGTGGGGCGAGTGCTGGAGCTGCCGTTTGGCGTGTGCGACCGGCTCTCCAAGCTGATTCCGTTGGAAGCCAACAAGCCGCTGAGCCTAGAAAAGGCGATGGAGGCCGAGCCGGAAATCGCCAAGGTGTTGGAAGAGGAAGAGGCCGAAGAGCTGATGGAGCTGGCCAAAAAGCTGGAAGACCTCACGCGCGGCCTCGGTATGCACGCCGGCGGCGTATTGATTGCGCCGGGCAAAATTTCCGATTTCTGCCCGGTGTATCAGGCCGACGAATCCGCCTCGCCCGTTTCCATGTATGACAAAGGCGACGTGGAAGACATCGGGCTGGTGAAGTTCGACTTCCTCGGCCTGCGCAACCTCACCATCATCGAAATGGCGCAGGAATTCATTGCGCAAACCACTGGCGAGCGTATCGATGTGAACCACATCGACCTCACCGACCAGCAAGCCTACGAAGTGTTCCGCAAGGCCAACACCACGGCGGTGTTCCAGTTTGAATCCACCGGCATGAAAAAGATGCTGGCGCAGGCCAACACCACCAAGCTGGAAGAAATCATCGCCTTTGTGTCGCTCTACCGCCCCGGCCCGATGGATCTGATTCCGGATTTCATTGCCCGCATGAAGGGTGCGCGCTTTGAATATATGCACCCGCTGCTCGAGCCCGTGTTGCAGCCCACCTACGGCATCATGGTGTATCAGGAGCAGGTGATGCAGGCCGCGCAGGTGATCGGCGGCTATTCGCTCGGCGGGGCAGACTTATTGCGCCGCGCCATGGGCAAGAAAAAGCCCGAAGAAATGGCGAAACACCGCGAAATCTTCGCCGAAGGCGCGGCCAAGCAGGGCATTGCCCGCGAAAAAGCCGATGAAATCTTCGACTACATGGAAAAATTCGCCGGCTACGGCTTCAATAAATCCCACGCCGCCGCCTACGCCCTGGTGGCCTACCAAACCGCCTGGCTCAAAGCCCACTATCCGGCCGAATTCATGGCCGCCACCATGTCGAGCGAGTTGGACAACACCGACCAGCTCAAGCTGTTCTACGACGACGCGCGCGATAACGGCATCCGCTTTCTGCCCCCTGATGTCAACCATTCCGGCTACCACTTCCAGCCCGATGCCCAACACCGCATCCGCTACGCCCTGGGCGCGATTAAGGGCACCGGCGAAGCCGCGGTAGAAGCCATTGTGGCCGCGCGCGAAGAAGGCGGCGCGTTTAAGAGCCTGTTCGATTTCTGCGAGCGCGTGAGCCGCCAGCACATCAACCGCCGCACCATCGAAGCCTTGGTGCGCGGCGGCGCATTCGACAGCATCGAACCCAACCGTGCCCGCCTGCTTGCCAATATCGATCTAGCCATGAGCAATGCCGAGCAGCAGGAAGAAAATGCCAACCAAGGCGGCCTGTTCGATATGGTGGAAGATGCGATTGCTCCCTTGGAGATGATTGATGTGCCCGCCTGGGGCGAAGCCGAGCTTCTGGCCGAAGAAAAACAGGCCATCGGCTTTTATTTCTCCGGCCACCCCTTCGGCCCGGCCGAAAAAGAAGTGCGCCAGTTCGCTCCCACCCGCCTCTCCCAGCTCAAGCCCAATGACAACGTGCGCGTGGCCGGTTTTGCCACCGCCATCCGCAGCATGGTGGGCAAGCGCGGCAAAATCGCCTTTATCACGCTGGAAGACACCGGTGGCAAAGCCGAAGTGATGATTAGCGGCGAAACGCTCGAGCAGCTCGGCCGCGACACCCTGCGCGCCGACCAAGTGTTGATTGCCGAATGCCGCATCAGCCGCGACGACTACGGCGGCGAAGACGGCCTGCGCATCATCTCCAACCGCGTTTACACCCTGCAGGAAGCCCGCAGCCACTACGCCCGCGCCCTCACCCTGCACCTCGCCCCCCACCACAACATTCCCCGCCTGGCCGAACTGTTGCAGCGAAGCGGCGAAGGCAAGCGCGTCCCCCTGCGCCTGCACTACGCCAACGATAAAGCCAGCGGCGAGCTGATCCCCGACAGCCGATGGCAGCCCTGCCTCAGCACCGAGCTCTTGGAAGAACTGGTGTCGCTCTTGGGCGAGCGGCAGGTGGGAGTGAATTGGTAGCGGCTACCTGAAAAGGACGGCCGGAGAGATTTCAGGTAGCCTTGCGGGCTACCTGAAAAGTATTGTGCCGATAGCAATGGATTGGGCATTGATGCCCGGCATGATGAAATCAGGCTACCTGCAAAGTTTCTGCAGCAAGGTAGGAAGGTTTTCAGGTAGCCTGTGGTGATTTGGGTGGTAATAAATGTTTATCGGGGAGGGGTGCACACTCGATCGTTATATTGGGCAGGTTAGCTGCCAGTATTCCCATATGGCATTAACACCATTAGCCAGCCAAACCCACCAGCAGCTGCCGGATGGCGGGCCAGGCTTCGCCGGTTTCCGCGCCTTTGATGATGCGGTCGATGCGGGCGCATTCTTGCAGGGCGGAGATGAGGCGTGGGGTGGCGATGCGGCGCACGGCCAAAGGGGCGAGTTGCTGTTTGCTGCCCCACAGGCGCAGGCTGTTGCGCACTTGGGCTACGGTTTGCCCTTGTTTGAGTGCGGCGGTGAGGCGGATGAGGGTGCGGATATCGTCGGCCAGCATCCACAGCAGCATTACGGGCTCTTCGCCGTCGGCTTCGAGACCTTCGAGCAGGCGCACCACGCGGGCGGGCTCGCCGCTCATCCAGGCGGCGGCAAGCTGGAATACGTCGAAGCGGGCTACGTCGGCCACGGCGGCTTCGGTTTCGGCAATGCCCAATTCGTGACCGGCGGGGTAGAGCAGGGCGAGTTTGTCGATTTCCTGCTTGGCGGCCAATAGGTTGCCTTCCACGCGCTCGGCAAACAGGGCCAGCGCTTCATTGCCGATGGATAAATGATGCTGCGCGAGGCGGCTGCGTATCCAGCCGGGCAGGGCTTGGGCATCAACGGCTTTGGCTTCGACTACGGTGCCGCTGCGGCTGAGGGCGGCAAACCATTTGGCCTGGGTTTGGGCGCGCTCGAGTTTGGGCAGGAGGATGACGGTTACGGTGTCGGGCGGCAGGTTTGCGGCCAGTTGTTCGAGGGCTTCGCTGCCGGCTTTGCCGGGCTTGCCGCCGGGCAGGTGGATTTCGAGCAGTTTGAGTTCGGCAAACAGGCCGATGCTGTTGGCGGAGGCGAGGAGGTCTTGCCAGTCGGCGGCGGTGTCGGGGGTGTGGGTTTCGCGGTTCAGGTAGCCTTGCTCTTTGGCGGCGGCGCGGATGGCGTCTAAGGCTTCTATCCGCAGCAGGGCTTCTTCGCCATGCAGCACATACAGCGCTTGCAGGGGCTGTTTGAGCTGCGGCAGCAGGCGTTCGGTGCTGATGGCGGCCATTATTCGGCTTTCAGGTAGCCTAGGCGGCGCACGAGCTGGCGGGCGGCATCCACGCGCATATCGGCCCAGAGTTGGGCTTCTTCTTCTTGCTTACCGAGAATTTCGCTGTCGCTGTAGTCCAGCGTGCGGTATACGGTAATCATCATCTGCTCGCCCAGGGCTTTTTCGCCGCGCCAGGCTTGGGCGGACACTTTAAGCTCCAGCTGGTATTCGGTTACGGTGCCGGAGAGGTTAAGGGTTTGGATGTTTTTATTGGTTTGGATATCGGTTACTTTGACCACGGCATCGGCAAAGGCGCTGTCGAGCTTAGCGTGGCGGCGCAGCAGTTCGGTTTCGATGTT
The DNA here is from genome assembly GCF_001811325.1 of Eikenella sp. HMSC071B05. Lineage (NCBI taxonomy): Bacteria > Pseudomonadati > Pseudomonadota > Betaproteobacteria > Neisseriales > Neisseriaceae > Eikenella > Eikenella sp. HMSC071B05. The sequence continues at coordinate 231,855 of NZ_KV804540.1, forward strand.
TTGCTGCAATTCGCGCCCTTGTACGGCCCAGGTTTGATAGGGCAGGGGCGGGTTGAGTGCAGGGTCGCTGCCGGCCAGGCGGAAGCCGCAGGCGGCCAGCAACAGTAAAATGGGCAGCATCAGATATTTTTTCATGGTGTTTCCTTGGCTTGCGCCGCAAGAGGCGGCGGCTAGGGGCGTATTCTAGCGGATTGTGGATGGGGGAGGCTACCTGAAAACTCTACAGCATACTCATCCTTTAAAACCAATAGTCCTTCATGGCTGCCAATAATTCCGGGGTGATTGCGTATCCGCAATTTTCGCCGATAACGCTGTCGATGCCGCAATAAGGGCAGCATGCCGTGTATTGCCCGTCGTCTTCCGGTACAAAGTCGCCTTCTTCCAGTTCGGTGGAGCGGAAAATGGCGAGGCAGGAGAAGCAGCCGCAACGCTGGGGTGGCAGCAGATACGCCTTATTTTTGAAAGAAAATTGGTGCGCGGCTATGGCAGCGGCGCCCAATGCTTCATCTGTTGATAGGTTGGTCATCTTGTTTCCAGAAGAGGAGGCTACCTGAAAACGGCTGGGCATTTTCAGGTAGCCTTTCAGGATGGTTTAAGGCTGCATCTGCAAAGTTTGCGCAGAATCGGCAGCGCCAATCCGTTTTGCCCGGCATTCATACTGCTGGACATACATATCTGGGCGGCAAACTATATTTCCGCGCGCATCAGCGGGTACGGTTTAAACCCAAGGCATAGGTTCGCCCGTTTTGCCAGGCAAACCACCAATACAGGCGCATATTCGGATTATCGGGCTTGCTCATGCGGCAAAACGCAAAGGTCTGATTGTGGATACACGCCATCGGCATCGTTCGGAGTTCAGTCGGCAGCAAGGCTTTCCATTCGCGCACTTTCTGCTCGGAAGAAGTTTGCAGGCGGCATTCACCCGTACCTTGGCACACCGGCATCCACTCGCCATCGCCGAATTTTCCGTCCATCACCCATTGCGTGCCACGCTGGTAATAACGCATCTGCATTTGTGTGGGCTTTTGGTCTTTGTCCAGCTGCACATAGTCGCCGGCATCGGATGCGTCCAAGCCTGCTGCGAACGCGCTGCCGGACAAAGCCAGCCATAAGGCCATGATTTTGGCAAATTTCATAATAATCTCCTAAGATGAAACACCCTTGCTTAGCCCTGCTAAAGCGCGGGTTGATTGAGTAAACGGCGCAGCGTGCTTTCTAGCAGGCAAAAGCAGCCTGTGCCTTGGTTTGACAATTCAGACAGATGCTCAGGCGGCATTATATAGTGAATTAAATTTAAAC
>NZ_KV804540.1:233253-250132 GCF_001811325.1 Eikenella sp. HMSC071B05
GCCGTACTATCTGTACTGTCTGCGGCTCGTCGTCTTGTCCTGATTTAAATTTAATTCACTATAAGGCTACCTGAAAACCCTTTTATCGTTTTCAGGTAGCCTTTACGATGACGATTACGCTACCGCGTCGGTTGTTTTTAAAGTGCGGTCAGAAAAGTCAAAGAACCCAATATCACGCCAACCGCATTGGGCACAATCAAAATCCAGTCTTTTTTGGGTTCTTTACTCCAACCATATAAAACCCAAATCAAACAGGATACTGCCGCAAACAGAGGTTGCCATGGTTGCGCCTTTGCTCCATCCAAATTGGCGATAATTTGGGGAATATAGGCGATGAATACAAAAATCCCGATTGCCGCGCCTATGCTTCCGATAAAAGTATTGAATTTTTTCTTGCTTATCATGAATAAGTATCCTTTCTCAAAAACTATTATTATACAGCCAGTTATATAGTGTGTCAATATTGCTGCCGAAATAAAGGCTTACCGAACAATGGCTTGACCGGCTGTGGAGCAAATATTGATACCCGCGCGGTTTCCTGTAGGAAATCGTTGCGCTGTTTACACTTTTCCTAACTATCTAGGACAGCCCTTTTTTTAATCGACAGGCTGCCTGAAATCCGAAAATCTGTTTTCAGGCAGCCTGCACTTTATTTACCCCAACTTCGCTTTAATCAGTTCCTGCACCTGCGCGGGATTCGCCTTGCCTTTGCTGGCCTTCATCACTTGTCCCACAATCGCATTCAGGGCTTTTTCGTTGCCGGATTTAAATTGCTCCACGGCTTTGGCATTGTTGGCCAGCACTTCGTCCACCATCGCTTCAATCGCGCCGGTATCGGTCATTTGCTGCAAGCCGTGTTTTTCAATGATTTCGGCGATGGTGGCTTCAGGTTCTGCCCACATGGCTTCAAAGGCTTTTTTCGCCAATTTGCTGCTTAAAGTGCCGTCGGCGATTTTGCCCACCAGCGCGGCGAGGCGCGGGGCGGTAATCGGGCTTTCAGGTAGCCCCAGTTCGGCTTTGTTCAGCGCGGCGGCGAGTTCGCCGTTCATCCAGTTGGCAGTCAGCTTGCCTTGTCCGCTCTCTTTGGCGGCTTCTTCAAAATAGGCAGCCTGCACGCGGCCGGTGGTGAGCAGGCGTGCGTCATAGTCGGATACGCCGTAATCCGCCACGAAACGCGCCGCCATTTCTTTCGGCAGTTCGGGCATTTCTGCTTTGGCTTTTTGCAACCGGTCGTCTGAAATGATGACGGGTAGCAAATCGGGGTCGGGGAAGTAGCGGTAGTCGTGCGCGTCTTCTTTCAAACGCATCACGCGGGTTTCACCTTTTTCCGGGTCGAACAGCATGGTTGCCTGCTGTACTTTGCCGCCGTCTTCCAAAATCTCGATTTGCGCTTCCACTTCGTAATTAATCGCCTGCTCCAAGAAGCGGAAGGAATTGAGGTTTTTAATCTCGCGGCGCGTGCCGAATTCCGCTTGACCTTTCGGGCGCACGGATACGTTGGCATCGACGCGGAACGAGCCTTCCGCCATATTGCCGTCGCAAATGTCCAGCCATGTTACCAAGCTGTGTAGGGCTTTGGCGTAGGCAACGGCTTCGGCGGCGGAGCGCATTTCGGGTTCCGATACGACTTCCAACAGCGGCGTGCCTGCACGGTTCAGGTCGATACCGGTTGCACCGTTCAAGCCCTCATGCACGGATTTGCCCGCGTCTTCTTCCATGTGCGCGCGGGTTACATTGATGGTTTTCACATCGTCGCCGACCACGATTTCCAGTTTGCCGTGTTCGACAATCGGCAAATCCAACTGGCTGATTTGATAGCCTTTGGGCAAGTCGGGGTAGAAGTAGTTTTTGCGGTCGAACACGTTTTTCTGATTGATTTTCGCATCCAAAGCCAAGCCTAATTTGATAGCTTTTTCAACGGCTTCGCGGTTCATTACCGGCAGTACGCCCGGCAGCGCGCATTCCACCACGCTGGCGTGCGCATTGGGTTCCGCACCGAACGCAGTTGATGCGCCGCTGAAGATTTTGGATTTTGTGTTGAGTTGGACGTGGATTTCCAGTCCGATTACGGTTTCCCAGGTCATAAGGGGTCTTTCTGTTGAAGAAGGGTTAATCGGTTCGTAAGGGTTTCCGGTTGGGCAGAGGCTACCTGAAAACCCAGATTCTATCTTTCAGACGGCCTTTTGCCGCTATTTTCTGCGCGGCTGGAAGCCGGGAAGCTGCCAGTGGAAGCGGTAGGCAGCCAGCCGCAGAAACAGGCCGGCGGCAAACAGCAGATGCAGGGTAAAGGCGTTTATCCAGCCGAGCCGCGCAAGGAAATACATCAGTCCGCCGATGAAGATGGCAACGCTGCCGTATAGGTCGGCACGCAATACGATGGGCACATCGTTCACCAAAATATCGCGGGCAATACCGCCGCCCACAGCGGTTACAAAGGCGAGCACGATCACGCCGAACAGGTTGAGCTGCAGGCCGATGCCGATTTGCGCACCGGTGATACTGAAGGCGGCCAGGCCGATGGCGTCGGCAATCAGGAAGGCGGCGGCAAGGTGGGTGCGGCGGTAGCGCTGCACGCGCAGCAGCCAGGCGATAGCGAGGGTGGCGAATACCACAATCAACGCGTCGGTGTGCCGGAACACCTGCGGCACATGTCCTACCAGCGCATCGCGCATCATGCCGCCGCCCACGGCGGTGAGCAAGGCGGTGATGACCACGCCGAGCACGTCGAGCCGCTTGCTGTAGCCGACGAGGTAGCCGGACACGGCGAAGGCGGCGGTGCCGATGATTTGGATGAAGTCGGTGGTGGTCATGGTTTCAGGTAGCCTTGCAGGCAGTGTTAGGTGGTTAAATAGGTTTTCAGACGGCCTTAGAGGCTACCTGAAAAGTTTCATGGGTTGTGCATTCATGCTGGTTAGTAACCTTAAACTGCTTTCAGGTAGCCTTATCTGCATTGTTGCCGTTTAACTGCTTGAACTGCCGATAACTGTCGAGCAGGCGGCTTTGGTAGAGACCGCTGCCGGAAAGGGTAATCATCAGGTAGTTTTGGGCGCGGGTCATGGCAACGTAGAGCAGGCGCGTGTTGTCGGCTTCCTGGTTTGCGTCTTTATGCTTCAAGGTACAGATGCCCATAAGCATCACGCGCTGGAATTCGAGGCCTTTGCTGCTGTGCATAGTAAAGACGGCAACGGCGTTATCGTGCGGATTGTAGGCCTTTTTGCTGCCGCCGTAATGCAGGGAGTGGCGGATGCCTTTTTGTTTCAACAGTTTGGCAACGTCGTTGCATTGTTCTTTGTTGTAGCAGATGACGGCGATGTCTTGCGGCGGAATGCGGTCTTTGAGCCATTTGTCAAGGCAGCGGGCAAGGTAGTCGAGCTCGCCCTGCCAGTCGGGGCATTCTTTGATGTAGGGCGAAATGCCGTTTACGCCTGCGGCTTCGGGCTCGACCAGCGGTACGCCGTCTTCGCCGCTTTCGTGCGGTTGCATTTTGTTTTGGGCAAACAGGTAGGCGAATCCGATAATTTCTTTGGTATTGCGGTAGTTCAGGCGCAGGATGGTAGTGCGGCCTTGGGCTTTGATGCCGACGCTGGATAGGGTGAAGCCCAAGCCTGCGCCGCTTTTTTTGTAGATGGCCTGAGCATCGTCGTAGAGTAGCAGCAAATGGCCGTTGTCGGCGTCGAGCATATGTACGCTCAGGCGCAGCCAGTCAGCTTCGAAGTCATGCCCTTCATCAATCAGCACCGCGCCGTAGCGGCCGCCGGGCAGTGTGCCGTCGTGCATGGCTTGCAGTACGGTCAACGGGGCGTGTTCGTAACCGGGCAGGTGGCGGTAGCGCTCGGGCGTGTCCAGCCCGTATGCCTTTTGCAGTTTGCCGCACCATTGGTGGAAGCTGCACACCTCCACTTTTTCCACCAAGCCTTTGTCGGCCACGGCGGTACGTAATTTATCGGCCAATACGCGGTTGTAGCACAGCACCAAAACGGGTTTGTCGGACTGTTCGGCCAGGTATTGGCAACGCATCAGCAAAATCAAGGTCTTGCCGCTGCCTGCCACGCCGTGGATGACGCGGTGGCCGCCGCCGATGCTGCGGGCAAGCTGTTCCTGCTGGATGTCCATGATTTTGATGATGTCGGGCGCAGCGATGGGGTGCGGCACAGAGTCGGCAGATTGGGGGGCGGGCTGCTTTTCCGTTTTGCCGTCGGCCTGGTCAGCCGTAAACAGTTCTTGCTGTTGTGGAATGCGAATACGGATTTCGGGGAATAGGCAATAACGGATACGGTCTATTTGTGCAGTATCCAGCGAACAGGGAAATGAATGGGTAAACATTTTTTCCAAGCGGCTATAAACGCGCTCGGAAGATTTTTCTTGTAAACTTTCTTTATACCAAGTCTGTTTGATAGGGAACAGTTGCTTGAATACGGCATTACCGGCTGCTTCATCTAATTTTTTAATTTCAGCATGTGCTAGATGGGTAAACACTACTCCGTGTGCATAGGGAAATATTAGAGCTCCCTGATATACTCCGCTTTTTTGTAGCAGATATTTATCTTGTTTCAGTAGGTTGGCAGTGTATTGTATATAACCTCGTGCCTGTTCTAATGGGTGTGTTTGCATAATGCTTTGCCCATCTACCATCAGTTCACATTTTTGCGGATTAAAATAGTTGAGCGATTTTAACTTCCAATCTTTCACTTCCAAACACAGTAATCCCAGCTTCGGCAACAGAATCAGAAAGTCTGCATGCAAACGTTTGTCTCCAACCGGAATATTGCACCAGACAATACTGTCTTCTGGCAAATGCTGATTCAAAAATTTTGCTACACTACGCTCACCTACCGTATCCATCCGCTGTATAGCTTCATTTAGGCTGGGAACAAACTGAGCCATGTTTTTTAATCTCCAAGAACTTTATTCTTATTTATTTACAGGTAGCCTTTTTCAGACGACCTCAAAGGCTACCTGTAAATCTTACACCGGTGCTTTTGTATGCCAATCGCTCGCCAACTGTACTTGATGCGCTGCGCCAAGGATTTTGGCTTCGGAGAAGTGGTTGCCGATGAATTGCACGCCGATGGGCAGTCCGCTGCTGCTGAAACCTGCGGGCAGGGTCAGGGCGGGTAGTCCTGCCAGATTCACGGCGATGGTATAGATGTCGGAAAGGTACATCTGCACGGGATCGTGGATGTCGCTGCCGAGTTTGGGAGCGGCGGTGGGCGCAGTCGGGGCGAGGATGAAGTCGCATTGCGCGAATGCCGTCTGAAAATCGTTGGCGACAAGGCGGCGCAGTTTTTGGGCTTTCAGGTAATAGGCATCGTAGTAGCCGTGCGACAACACATAAGTGCCAATCATGATGCGGCGTTTGACTTCGCTGCCGAAACCTTCTGCACGGGTGTTGCTGTACATTTCTTCTAGGTCGCCGAATTGGGCGGCGCGGTGGCCGTAGCGTACGCCGTCGTAGCGGGAAAGGTTGGTGCTGGCTTCGGCGGAAGCGAGGACGTAGTAAGCGGGGATGGACAGGGCGGTTTGCGGCAGGGAAACTTCAATGGTTTCCGCGCCTTGCGCTTTTAAAAGGTTGATGACACTTTGCAAAGCAGCCTGCACATCGGCATCTGCGCCGTCGCCGAAATATTCCTTAGGCAGACCGATTTTCATGCCTTTGAGCGGTTTGTCCAAATCGCGGGTGTAGTCTTCTTTGCTGCGTTCCAAACTGGTGGAATCGCGCTCGTCAAAGCTCGCCATCGCATTGAGCAAAATTGCGCAGTCTTCGGCAGTTTGTGCCATCGGACCGGCTTGGTCGAAACTGGAGGCGTAGGCAACCATGCCGAAGCGGGAAACCGTGCCGTAGGTAGGTTTGATGCCGGTGATGCCGCAGTGTGAAGCAGGCTGGCGGATGGAGCCGCCGGTGTCCGAACCGAGTGCAGCAGGGGCAAGGCGTGCGGCAACGACCGCTGCGGAGCCGCCGGACGAACCGCCGGGAACATGTTCAGGATTCCATGGATTTTTAGTCGTGCCGTAGAACGAGGTTTCGTTGGTCGAACCCATGGCAAACTCGTCCATGTTGGTACGGCCGAGCGTTACCATACCTTGGTCGAGCAGGTTTTGGACGACGGTGGCAGTGTAGGGGGAGACAAAGTTGTCCAGCATTTTGGAGCTGCATGCACTGCGCCAGCCTGTTTGACAGAAAATATCTTTGTAGGCGATGGGTACGCCGGTGAGTGCGGTAGCGTTACCTTGTGCGATGCGCGCATCTGCGGAACGGGCTTCGGCAAGGGTCTTGTCTTGGTCGAGAGTGATGTAGCCGTTGATAGCCGGGTTTTGCGCAGCAATGGCGGCGAGGTATTCGGTTGCCAGTTCGACGGCGGAGATTTGTTTGGATTGCAGCAGTTGGCTGGCTTGTTTGAGGGTGTATTGGGTCATTTTCGGGACTTTCGGTTGAAAATAATTGGAATTTTAAAGGGTTAATGGTGCAGGCTGCTTTTGAGGCCGTCTGAAAATATCAGCCTATCAATTTTTTGTAAGTATCCGGTTGGTTGAGCTGCGTGGCGGAACGGTACAGCAGCGATTGTTCGTCGTTTTCATCATAGTCATCAATATAAAACGCAAACAGCAATATGCCGTTTTCAGCACGATTGCCGAACAGGCCTTCTTGGTCGCATTGTTGCAGTGCGGCTATCAGGGCTGTTTCGTATTCGGTGCGTTTTTGCTGATAGGTGTCGTCATCGTCATCTAGATTTTCTATGCTGCGGTATCCAGCTTGGTAGAGCTCGCTTTGGTTTTTTAGCCGGTTATCTGAAGCATTCTGGATTTCGGTTTTGCCTTCATAAAGTGTGCATCTGCCATCCCAAATCGCCTGCAGGATGGTGCAATTTTTGTATTCTTTCTTGTGCTTGGCAGCAAAGGCAGCTAAATCCTGATGGGTAATCGCGGCGTTGCCTGCGGCAAAAAAGTCGTCTACCAGATAGAAATAATACGCAGCAATTTCTTTGCCCGCCTGCTCGGTCTGCTGCTTGAGGCGGCTGAAACATTGGCGGATGTGCTCGACGGCGGCTGTGTGTAGGTGTTGTTGCTCGGTGGACATGGGGTTCCTTTAGTTTTCAGGTAGCCTTTGCTGTTTTGAGGCTACCTGAAAATTACTCCTCAATCACCTGCGGCACGATATACAGGCGGTTGTGCACTTCGGGGGCAACGGCTTGGTATTCGGCGGCGTGGTCGGTTTCCGTTACTTGGTCGGCACGCAGGCGCAGGGCGAGTTCGTGTGGGTGGGTCATCGGTTCGATGCCGTCGGTATTCACGCTCTGCATCTGCTCTACCATGGCGAAAATGCCGTTGAGCTTGTCGAGAGTGGCGGCTTTCTCGGCTTCAGTTAGGCTTAAGCGCGAGAGGCGGGCGATTTTTTCAACGTCGGAAAGTGTAAGCGACATAAAAATTCCTTAAATTATGTTTAGCAAACAGCCCAATCTCAGGTATGATTACGCGTTTCTTTTGAGGCTGGCTTGCAAAGTTCAAATTATAGCCTAAAAGCCTGCCTCTCGGCACGGCATAAGAATAAGGCTGCACAAAGTAGCGCCGGCCTCTCCATGGGCTTGGTTTCTTTAAAGTATTCATCAGTATTCAAACACTAGGATTTAAAGCAATGTTCCGCTTTCTCACCCGATATTTCTCTAATGATTTGGCCATCGATTTGGGTACGGCCAATACTCTGATTTACATCAAAGGCCGCGGTATCGTTTTGGACGAACCTTCGGTGGTGGCACTGCCCAGTGACATAAATAATAAAAATGCTACTGTAGCGGTGGGAGCTGAAGCTAAGCGTATGCTGGGTCGTACGCCCGGTGGTATTCAGGCGGTACGCCCGATGAAAGATGGGGTGATTGCCGACTTTAATGTTACCGAGAAAATGCTCAAACACTTTATCCGCAAGGCAAACAACAGCCGCTTTGCTTCTGCACCGCGCATCGTGATTTGTGTGCCCTGCGGTTCTACCCAGGTAGAGCGCAAGGCGATTCACGATTCGGCACAGCAGGCTGGCGCGGCTTCGGTGAATTTGATTGAAGAGCCGATGGCTGCAGCCATTGGTGCAGGTCTGCCGATTGAAGAGCCGACTGGCTCTATGGTGGTGGATATCGGTGGTGGTACCACTGAAGTGGGCATTATTTCTTTGTCGGGTGTGGTGTATTCCCATTCGGTACGCGTAGCAGGCGATGCGTTTGACGAAGCCATCATCAATTATGTGCGCCGCAACTACGGTATGCTGATTGGCGAAGCCACCGCCGAGGAAATCAAAAAAGCCATCGGTACAGCCTTCCCGGGCAATGCTGTGCGTGAAATTGAAGCCAAAGGTCGCAATCTGGCCGAAGGTATTCCGCGTGCTTTCACCATCAGCTCCAATGAGGTGCTGGAAGCCTTGGCCGAGCCGTTGAACCAAATTGTGCAGGCCGTGAAAAACGCCTTGGAGCAAACTCCGCCGGAATTGGGCGCAGATATTGCCGACCGTGGCTTGGTGCTCACCGGCGGTGGTGCATTGCTCAATGGTTTGGACCGTTTGCTGGCCGAGGAAACCGGCCTGCCGGTGAGCATTGCTGAAGACCCGCTCACCTGCGTGGTGCGTGGCTCTGGCAAGGCGCTGGATTTAATCGGTAAGATGAATTCAGTGTTTGTGCCCAATCCTTAATTTTCATTCCGGCATCCCGTGCGCTGTAAAACTGGCGCGGGATGCCGATTGGTTTATTTTAATCAGACCTTCCTGCGCGGAGTCTTTAGTTTTCAGGTAGCCTGTATCCGCTTATGTCGCAAGAAATCAATTTTGCCAGCCCGATTATCAGTTCTGCCGGCAAATTAGTGCTGCTGGGGATAGCCTCAATGGCGCTGATGGTGCTGGATAATCGTTATGCGGCATTGCAGCAGGCTAAATCTTATGTGGCCACCGGGCTTTACCCCCTGCAATGGGTGGCACGCCAGCCGGCAGAATGGGTGAGTGGAGGCGTGGCATTTATGCGCGACAAACGGCAAATGCTTGCTGAAAACACTCGTCTGAAAGAAGAAAACGCCCGCCTGAATATGCAGTTGCAGCTGCAAGCGCCGGCGGCACGTGAATTGAGTGAGCTGAAAACACTAAACCATTTGCAGCCGCTGCTCGCGCCCAAGGCAGTGTTGGCAGAGATTGTGTCTAACGGCCGCATTCCACGTGCCGACCGCCTACTGATTACCAAAGGCAGCAGTAGCGGGATTCAGGTCGGGGATCCGGTAAGTGATGAAAAAGGCTTAATAGGGCAGGTAACTGGTGTGCAGCCAGCCACGGCGGAAGTTACGCTGATTAACAACCGTCAGTCGGTGATTCCTGCGATGGTGGCTGAAAGCGGCGTACGCACGCTGGTGTATGGGCGTGGTGAAACGCTGGATTTGCGTTATTTCCCTGTGTCGGCCGAGTTGAAAGAGGGCGATTTGCTGGTCACTTCCGGCATCGACAGTATCTACCCGGCCGGCATTCCAATTGCCAAAGTAGCACATGCCGACCGCAACTCCGGCACGCCGTATTACCGTACCGTGCTAACGCCGGCGGCCAATTTGAGTAGCAGCAGTTATGTGCTGGTGATTCCGCAGAAGCCGCAGGCGCCTGCAAGGCTACCTGAAACTGCTTCCGAACCACCAATCGAACAGGGGGCGCAGGAATAAGCATGTCTCCAATCTACCCGCTCAAAGAATCGACGCCCAAACGCTGGGTGGCATTCAGCTTTTTGCTGGTGCTGCTGGTTGATTTCATTCCGGTTGCTCCGCCCTGGGTGTATCCTTTGCCTGATTTCACGCTGATTATGCTGGCTTATTGGTTATTGCACAGGCCGCAGCTGATCGGTATCGGTGCGGCATTTTGTCTTGGCCTGTTGGTGGATATCGGCACAAACTCGCTGCTGGGACAACATGGTTTGGCTTATAGCGTGGCTGCGTTTTTGATTGAACGTAACCGGCGGCAGATTGTGCTCAATTCTTTTGGCTGGCAGGCTATAGCGGTGGCCGGTGCCATGTTGGTTAGCCAATTTGTGGTTTTTTTGGTTAGTCTGTTTCAACAACAGCCGTTTCCCCTATGGCGGCTGTGGCTGCCTTCAGTTGTTACCGGCCTGTTGTGGCCGCAGTTGAATAATGTGATGCTCGCCATCGCCCATTACCGCCGTTCCCGTAAATGAAGTCGAGACGCCATTACACGCCCGTCAAAGCGCCACCCCGTAGCCAGCGGAAAGATTATCTGCTGCGCTTGGTGGTGGCGTTTGCTATGGTTTTGATATTCTTTGGCGTGTTGGTGTGGCAGTTTGTGCGGCTTCAGGTAGCCCGGCACGAAGAATTTGTAGATAAGGCTGTTGCCAACCGGGTTTCCCTAATTCCCACTCCGCCGATTCGCGGTGAAATTACCGATGTGAACGGCGTGGTGCTGGCGCACAATTATCCGGCCTATTCGTTGGAAGTGATTCCCAATGAATTGGAAATGAAAATTGAGGATTTGATACCTGCTTTGCGCCCGTATGTGGAAATCAGCGAGGCCGATATGAAGCGCTTCCAGCGTTTCCGTGCTGAATCCCGCTCCTACGAACGCATTCCGTTAAAATTGAAACTGAGCACCGAAGAGGCGGCAAGGCTGGCGGCGGTATTGTTCCGCTTCAAAGGCGTGGAAGTGAACGCCCGTACCTTCCGCGAATACCCCTACGGCGGGCTCACCACCCATATTGTCGGCTATATCGGCCGCATCAGCGACAAAGACCGCGACCAGCTGGAAAGCGAAGACCGCTACGAGCTTTATCGCGGCACCACCCATATCGGTAAAATGGGCCTGGAAAACTTCTACGAACAGCAGCTGCACGGTATGCCCGGCTATCAGGAGGTGGAAAAAGACGCGCAGGGCAATATTGTGCGTACCCTGAAAACTGCCCCAGCAGTGAGCGGGCAGACCCTGCGTCTGTCGCTGGATATCCGCATGCAACAGAAAGCCAGCGAATTGTTAGGCAACCGGCGCGGCGCGGTGGTGGCCATCGATCCGCAAACTGGCGGCGTACTGGCGCTGGTGTCGAAGCCGACTTACGATGCCAACCTGTTTATCGACGGCATCGACAGCGATACCTGGAAAAGCCTGAATGATGATTGGCAAAAACCGCTCATCAACCGCGTTACTCAAGGACTGTATCCCCCCGGCTCTACTTTCAAACCATTTATGGGCATGGCCGCGCTGCAAAGCGGGCAGATTACGCCTAACACCGTGCTGCCCGCGCCCGGTGCGTGGAGTATTCCCGGCAGCCGCCACCAGTTCCGCGATTCGGTGCGCAGCGGGCACGGTTCGGCCAATTTGGGTAAGGCTATCCAAGTGTCATCCGACACCTTTTTCTACCGCCTGGGCTACGAAATGGGCATAGAAAAGGCTTATCCCTATCTGGCGCACTTTGGTTTCGGTCAGCCGACAGGCATCGACTTGCCCAACGAATACAAAGGCATCCTGCCCAGTCCGGAATGGAAGGCGCGGCGCTTTGCCCATGCCAAAAACGAAACCGCCCGCCAGTGGAAGCCTGCTGATATGGTAACCATCAGCATCGGCCAGGGCTTTAACGCCTACACGCCGCTGCAGATGGCACATGCCACTGCCACGCTGGCCAATAACGGCGTGATGTACCGACCGCATTTGGTGCGTGAGCTTGTCGATCATCAAAAGCAAACCCGTATTTTGGTGGGTACCCAGCCCAGCGCCACCCTGCCGTTCAAGCCGGAGTATTTCGCTTTTGTGAAGCAGAGTATGGAGCGCGTGTTGCGCCCGGGCGGCACGGCCTGGCGCGTGGGTGTGGGGTTGAAATACAGTATGGGCGGCAAAACAGGTACGGCGCAGGTGGTGCAGATTCGGCAGGGCGCATCGTATAACGCGGCCGCGCTGGCCGAACGCCACCGCGACCATGCTTGGTTTATTGCTTTTGCGCCGGCAGATAATCCGAAAATAGCCATCGCCGTGCTGTTGGAGAACGGCGGGTGGGGTGCGAATGCCGCGCCGATTGCCCGCCAGCTGGCCGACTTCTACCTGCTGCAGCTGCAGGGCGAAAACGGCAAAAATCTGCCGTTGCCCAAGCCCTCTGTGCCGGGAGATGGCGCGATGAGCCAGGCTGAGTATCCGCTGATTCATGCCCAAGCAGCACGTACCCTGTCTGCTTATAGGGCGGTTTCAGGTAGCCAGCCGGCTGCCGCATCCGAGGTTCGATAATATGCAACACCCGTCTGAACACGCTATCCGCCGCTACTGGCGGAAAATCTGGGATCCGATGGATATGTGGCTGTTCTACAGTATGCTGGCCATCTATGTGATGAGCCTGTTTTTGCTGTATTCGGCCGACGGTCAGAATATTGGTCAGCTGGAAAATAAAACTCTGCACACGATAGTAGGCTTTGTGCTGCTGTGGTGTATTGCCCGTACACGGCCGCAGGTGCTGAGTAACTTCGCCATTGTGCTGTATGGAGTGAGTCTGCTGATGCTGGTGGGGGTACATTTTTTCGGGGTGATTGTGAACGGCTCGCAACGCTGGCTGAATTTGGGTATTATTCGCTTGCAACCCTCTGAATTGATGAAAATTGCGCTGCCGATGACGGTGGCCTGGTATCTGCAGAAACACGAAACGGAGCTGGGCTGGCAGCATTATTTGGCTGCATTGGTGCTGATAGCTGTGCCGGGCTTCCTGATTTTGAAGCAGCCTGATTTGGGTACAGCCGTGCTGATTATGGCGTCTGGTCTGTTTGTGATATTTTTTGCCGGGTTGCCGTGGCGGGTAATTGCGGTGGCCATGGTCGGTTTTTTTGCTTCACTGCCGCTGCTGTGGCAATACGGCATGCACGACTACCAGCGTACCCGTGTGCTGACCCTGCTCGATCCGACTAAAGATCCGCTCGGCGCGGGCTACCATATCTTGCAGTCGATGACTGCCATTGGCTCCGGCGGCGTGTGGGGCAAGGGCTGGCTCAACGGCACGCAAACGCATCTTGATTACATCCCAGAATCTACTACGGACTTCATCTTCGCTGTATATGGCGAGGAGTTCGGCCTTATTGGCAATCTCTTGCTGCTGGCGGTGTACACCATCATGCTGGGGCGTGGCCTTTATATTGCCGCCAAAGCCCCCACGCTCTACAGCCGAACCTTGGCTGGCGCACTGACCATGACGCTGTTTTGCTATGTGTTTGTGAATATGGGCATGGTGAGCGGCATTCTGCCGGTAGTGGGCGTGCCGCTGCCGCTGGTAAGCTACGGTGGTACGGCCACGCTTTCTATCATGATCATTGTGGCCATGCTGATGGGCATCAGTAACCAGCAGAGTAAGATGTAGGGCGGCGGAGGCTACCTGAAAAAGGCTACCTGAAATTTCAGGTAGCCTTTGTTATGGGTGGAATGCTTGCCGAGAAAATGATGATATATGTGTTGAATTTGCAATATATTTGACCTGATACAGCATCTAGCCATGGCAAAGCTTTTGCCGCCCGTATAGAATGAAGGCAGTTCTCCGGCCGAATGCCGGGGTTATTCTTTTGGGCTGTTTGGAAACGAGTATTTCGGCTTCATGGAAACAAGCGTTTTCAGGTAGCCTTGACCACAGAAAGAGCATAATGAAGAAAACGGTTTTATTGGTTATCGATACCCAGCAGGCATTGCTGGATATGGGTGCTTATCGCGGGGCAGAAATGTTGGGTGCCATCGGTCGAATGTTGCTTGCAGCCCGCACACACGGGCGTGAAGTCATCTATGTTCGGCACAATGAGGCGGATTCGCCCTTTGCACCGAACTCGCACGGTTGGCAGATTGCTGCCGCCGTTGCACCGCAGGTCGGTGAGAAAGTAGTGGATAAATGGTATAACAGCGCTTTTCGCGGTACGGATTTGCTGGATTACCTGCGTGGCAACGGAGTTGAGCGCTTAGTGGTGGTTGGCATGATGACTGAATATTGCGTGGAAGCTACGGTACGGGCTGCCAGCGATTTGGGCTTTGAAGTGATTTTGCCGGAAGGGGCCAACAGCACGCTGGATAATGGCCGCTGGTCGGCTAAAGAGCTGTATGAACACCATAATTTCGATATTATGCGCGGTCGTTTCGCAGCCATGCCGAGTGTAGATGAAACTGTGGCGCTGTTGTCTGACTGATTTGATGTTTAACGAGAGAAAAGATGATTACTCATATCTTATATTTGTTTACCGGTTTAATTGTATTGAATAACCCATTAATTGCACTGGGATATTTTGTAGATAAGACAGCGGACTTTACGCCGAAGGAGCAGCGCAAAACTGCACGCCTGGTGTCAGTTAGTGCATTTATTTGTATGGTGGTGGCTGGAGTGATTGGTACCCCGTTGTTGAAAATCTTGGGTATCAGTATTCCGGCCTTCCAAATTGCGGGTGGTATTTTGGTGTTTGTGATTGCCATGAGCATGATGGGGGGGGAGGACAATCCGGTGAAACCTAATTTGAATAAGGAGCATTCAAGCTTACCGCCGGAGAAGCAATTTGCTTTTGCCGTGGTGCCGATGGCTACGCCGATTATTGTTGGTCCCGGCGGCTTTTCTATCGTGATTATTTACAGCAGCCATGTGGGAACGTGGCAGGGCGCATTAGAGCTGTTGATTGCCTGCTTTATGGTGGGGGTAACCTGCTATTTAATTTTGGCTGGCTCGGCCAGGCTAAGCAAAATTCTTGGCAATGTTGGCATCAAGATCATCAACCGCGTGTCCGGCTTGCTGCTGGCAGCCATTGCGGTGGAGATTGTATTGGCTGGTTTGCGAAGCTTATTCCCAGCTTTGAAGATTATGGGTTAAGTTTGATGATAGCAATGAAGAGCGGGTGGTGTGCCCGCTCTTTGTGTTTAAATTTTCACTCCACTACCTTGTGTCGATTTTAGCTATGTGACGATACGTTGCATCTAACTGATGAATGTTCGCTTCCTGGTAACAGATTTAGGGTACAATCCTGAGTGCTACACTCTTCTTTTCTGACTCTTTATATTTGGAGACTGTTATGCCCCAATTGTCTGACGTGCAAATCGCTCAAGCCGCCACCATCCGACACATCGATGAAATCGCCGCCAAGCTCGGCTTGAAACCGGAGCAACTGGAGCATTACGGCAAATATAAAGCCAAAATTAATCCGGCTGATGCATACAGGCTACCTGAAAAACGAGGTAAGCTTATTTTGGTAACTGCTATCAGCCCTACGCCTGCCGGGGAAGGGAAAACGACAGTCACCATTGGCTTGGCCGATGCGCTCAACCGTATTGGTAAAAATGCCGTTATCGCCTTGCGCGAGCCTTCACTCGGTCCTGTGTTCGGCATCAAAGGTGGGGCAGCCGGTGGCGGCTATGCTCAAGTGCTGCCAATGGAGGATATCAACCTACACTTTACTGGCGATTTCCATGCTATTGGTGCAGCAAACAATCTTTTGGCCGCCCTTATCGACAATCATATCCACCATGGTAATGCGCTCAATATTGATCCAAAACGGATTCTGTGGCGGCGTGCAGTGGATATGAATGATCGCCATTTGCGCAATATTATCGGTGGGTTAGGTAAAACCGCCGATGGTGTGATGCGTGATGATGGTTTTGACATAACTGTTGCCTCCGAAGTGATGGCGGTATTCTGTTTGGCTAAAGATATTGCTGACCTCAAGCAGAGGTTGGGTAATATATTGGTGGCATATACCAAAGATGGTAGTCCGGTGTATGCACGCGATTTGAATGCACAGGGTGCAATGACAGTGCTGTTAAAAGATGCCATTAAGCCAAATCTTGTTCAAACCATTGAAGGTACACCTGCTTTTGTGCATGGCGGCCCGTTCGCTAATATTGCCCACGGTTGTAATTCAGTTATCGCTACGCGCTTGGCTTGTCATTTGGCTGATTATGCCGTTACCGAAGCTGGTTTTGGTGCAGATTTGGGCGCCGAGAAATTTTGCGACATCAAGTGCCGGTTGTCCGGTTTGCGGCCGGATGTTGCAGTGGTAGTGGCTACCGTGCGGGCATTGAAATATAACGGAGGCTTATCAAAAGATGAGTTGTCCGGTGAAAATCTGGCTGCATTGGAAAAAGGTTTACCCAATCTGTTGCGCCATATTGATAATCTGAAAAATGTATTTGGCTTGCCGGTGGTGGTGGCGCTCAACCGATTCAGTGCTGATACTCAGGCTGAATTGAATTTGGTGGCAGAAGCCTGCCGACAACGTGGTGCGGAAATATCATTTACTGAAGTGTGGGGTAAGGGTGGTGCCGGTGGTGAGGATTTGGCGCGTAAAGTAGCTACTGCTGTCGAACAAACATCTGCACAATTTAGCTTCTCTTATGAAGTAGAGCAAAGTATCCCGGAGAAAATCCGCATGATTGCACAGAAGATTTATGGTGCTGACGACGTGGATTTCAGTGCGGAGGCGCTGACCGATATCGCTAATTTGGAAAGATTGGGGTGGGACAAGTTGCCAGTTTGTATGGCAAAAACGCAATATTCATTCAGTGATAATGCTAAGTTGTTGGGCGCGCCACAAGGTTTCCGCATCATTGTGCGTGGGTTGACGTTGTCTGCTGGAGCAGGGTTTGTTGTAGTGCTGTGCGGTAATATGATGAAAATGCCAGGTTTGCCAAAAGTGCCGGCTGCAGAGCGAATCGATGTGGATGACGATGGGGTAATTAGCGGATTGTTCTGAATAGTTTTAGCGTGAAAGAATTCATGGCCGGGTATTGCCCGGCTATTTTTTTGTGCAAGTAGTTTTCAGGTAGCCTGCGCCAGTTGCATCTCTCTACTAGATAAATTTCATTTCGGCTTAGGGGATTTAGTGCTTCTTGGTGGTATTTTTGTTTTTAGGTATTTGACAAAGTTTTTTTTGAGGTGTATAGTTC
>NZ_KV804541.1:0-291 GCF_001811325.1 Eikenella sp. HMSC071B05
CAGGGTATCGTTGCCGTTATCCCCAGCCAAGTAGTCGTTACCGGCATCGCCATACAAAATATCATTGCCATTACCACCGTTTAAATTATCGTCGCCATCTTCTCCGTACAGGATATCGTTACCGTCCCAAGCATAAACGGTATCATTGCCGCCGCCAGCATGAATGATGTCGATGGTATCTCGTCCAATGAAGTTTTCGTTTTGATCACTACCTTGTCCGGTCACGGTAATTTGGTGCATATCGGCATTACCGATAATCCGGTCATCGAAGGCAAATCGATAATACTGGAA
>NZ_KV804542.1:0-2110 GCF_001811325.1 Eikenella sp. HMSC071B05
ATGCAGAATAACGGCTCCATCCAGCCTTCAGGCAGCAGCCGGAAGTATCAATAACACGGTTGATTTTGATCTGATGACGCAGAAAAAAAGAGGGATGGAAAACCATCCCTCTTGTCGTTTTAATTGCGTTACCTGGTTCACACCATCAAAAACGGCAGCCCGTCCTTGATTTGCTGCTGTCCCGCCGGGCTGTCGGGCTTAAACTCTTCCTGATAATAACCGATGGTGTTGCTCACCGTCGGAATGCCGTATTCGTTGGTATAACGCACGGGCAGGTGTTGGTGGGCGTGGCCGTGAATGCAGGCTGCAAGCTTTTCAGGTAGCCTGATTTCCGCATCCTCTGCCCACCGTGCAGGCAGTACCGTGCCGTAGCCCAGGTCGGCATCGCCGAACAGGCGGCTGGTCGGGTGGTGGGTGAACAGGATGTTTTGTACGCCGGACGGGCTGGCACGCAGTGTGTCTTCGATAAAGCATACGCTTTGATGATGTGCCGCCAACACATCGCGGTACAGCAGTTTGGCGTAACGATTGCCGCGTTTGACCTTGATGTAGCGGTAGTCGCTCAATCTTTGCGCCACCGCATATTCGTCCCCATGCGCCACCTGATACCAAAACGGTGCGCCGATAATCTGCACGCGCCCGTTGTCGAGAGTCGCACACTGATTATGCAGGATGCTCATGTGCGCCTTCAGCATCGGGCTGCCGTCCAGAGCCGCCTGAATCCGTCCGACCGCCTTGTGTAGGGCGTCGCCGTAATACTCGTGGTTGCCCATCACATAAAACACTCGGTCAAAGCCGTTTTCTGCAATCACGCTTTCCAGAAACGGCACGAAATAGTGGAATTTTCTGGCCTCGGTCAAATCGCCGGCAATCATCAGCAAATTGTGTTGCGTTGCAGGCTGCCTGTTGCAACGGAACAGGGGACGGTAGATTGCGTCCAGCACATCGGTTTGCAGCAGCCCGCGTTTGTCGAACAGCCATTCCAAGTGGATATCGGAAATGTAGTTGAGTTGGACGGTGCGTGTCGGCATAAGAAGGCTTCCTAATTGAATGATGGATGAGCGTGAACCATCAACGCCGATACTCGGCGGCAATCGTGTCAAACGGTTTCAGATGGAATGATACAATACCGGCGAACCGTTTCCCATCTCCCGTTGCAGGCTACCTGAAACCCTATCCCCATGAAAATCCAGCTCCTTTCCGACACCCACGGCAGCACCTATGCCCTTCATCCCGAAGCCGATGTGATTGCCCATGCCGGCGATTTCGGCAACGGCTTGGCCGCCATGCGGCAGTTCCAGGCAGCCTGCAACGAGGCGGGCAAGCCCCATGTTTTTGTGCTGGGCAATCACGATTATTATCATGAAAACATGAGCGATGTGCGCCTGCAGTTGCGCGACGAACCTTATCTGCGCGCGGGCAAAACCGTGCAAATCAACGGCCGGACCTTTGTCGGCGGCACGCTGTTCAGCAACTTCAGGCAGCACCAGGTCAACGCCGGACAGTTTGAGCAAAACTGCAATTTGGCGCAGGTTTCCGTGGCTGATTTCGCCTATATTTTTGATTACCTGCCCAACAGCCAAAACGAGCGGCGCATCACGCCCGAGGACTATGTCCGCCTGTATAACGAAGAATGGGCGTGGATACAGCGGTTTCGCGGTGCTGCCGACACCATCGTCCTGACCCACTTCCCGCCGAATGCAGCCTGCACCGCCCCGCAGTTTGCCGAATCGCCGCTCAATCCCTATTTCATCAACGATGTCGATTTGACCGGCTTTGCCTACTGGTTTGCCGGGCACACGCACACGGCGATGGATGCCAATATTCAAGGCTGCCGCGTGGTCATCAACCCCTTGGGCTATCCCGACGAAATTGGGCGCAACGGTTATCGGGACGGGTGCTTGATTGAAGTGTAGCGCTTGCTTGGGGGAATTTCAGGCAGCCTAAGCAGGCGTGGTTGCCGCATAACATATCCATAGATTGGGCAAGGATTCAGTTCAATTTAAGATTCAAGCTTAAATTGAACTGAATTTATATCACATATCGCCCGCAGCCTATATTTGAGGCTGCCTGAAAATAATGTCTTGGCGCAGCCGAGGCTGAGTTTCTG
>NZ_KV804543.1:0-19505 GCF_001811325.1 Eikenella sp. HMSC071B05
CGCGTGGCAGTAGCTGGCCGGGTGGCAGAAAGTGATGAAGATTTACGCGCCCGCTATGAAACCGGCGTATATGCGCTCGGTGCGGCCACATATCCGCTTCTCTCGCCCGACCTATCGCTATATTTGGGTACAAGCCACTTGGTCCTTCAAGCTCGCATACTGTTGGCCCGATGAAAGCAGGTAAACAATTTATTGATGATTTGTGTGCTCAAGGCAACTTAGAGCAGATAGAGCATATCCGCATAGATGTATATGGTTCATTATCTATGACGGGTTTGGGTCATGGGACAGATACCGCTATCATTATGGGGTTGGCTGGTTATTTGCCGCATAATGTCGATATAGATTCGATTCCGACTTTTGTTGAGACGGTTAAAGCAAGCGGCAAATTAGTTGTGGCATTAAACAAACATGAAGTACGCTTCCAATATTCTGAAGATATGGTGTTTCATAACGATTTTTTGCCTCTGCATGAAAACGGAATGATCATCACAGCCTTTGATAAAGAAGGAAAAGAAAGCTACCGCCAAACTTATTATTCCATCGGCGGCGGTTTTATTGTTGATGAAGCACATTTTGGTGTTGAAGAAAAACAAACCATTGAAGTCCCCTTCCCTTATAAAAACGCCAAAGACATTATCAAATACTGTAACGATAATGGTCTGTCCATTTCCAAGCTGATGTATCAAAATGAAGTGGCATTGCATGGTAAAGAAGCAGTTGAAGAGTACCTGCAATATATCTGGCAAACCATGTCTGATTGTATGCAGCATGGCTTAATAACTGAAGGCGTGTTGCCAGGCCCGCTAAAAGTTGTCCGTCGTACTGCAGGGCTTCACCGCTGGCTTTCTGCTAATAAAAGCCTTAGCAATGATCCGATGCAGATTATAGATTGGGTAAATATGTATGCTCTCGCGGTAAGCGAAGAAAATGCCGCCGGTGGGCGCGTAGTAACTGCCCCGACCAACGGTGCGTGCGGTGTCGTGCCTGCTGTCTTGATGTATTACGACAAATTTGTCGAACCGCTCACTCCCGAAATCATCAACCGATACTTGCTCACTGCAGGCATTATTGGCTCGCTCTATAAAATGAATGCCTCTATTTCGGGAGCGGAAGTAGGCTGCCAAGGCGAAGTTGGTGTAGCCTGTTCAATGGCAGCGGCAGGGCTGGCGGAAATTTTAGGCGGTACCCCGGAGCGCGTTTGCAGTGCAGCAGAAGTCGCCATGGAGCATAGCCTTGGTCTTACCTGCGACCCAGTAGGCGGCCAAGTGCAGGTTCCTTGTATTGAACGTAATGCCATCAGCTCGGTAAAAGCCATCAATGCCGCACGTATGGCTCTGCGCCGTGCCAGCACACCATGTGTCGATTTGGATGAAGTGATTGACACCATGTATGAAACTGGTAAAGATATGGATGCCAAATACCGCGAAACCTCACGAGGCGGCTTGGCAATCAAGATTGTCTGCAATTAATATTACGACCTGCTCTCATTCAAGAAGCCATCTCTAGATAACTGGGAGTTATTTAATAGAGCCCCTATGCCCCAGCGCAGGTACTCGGGATAGTTAGGGAAGCTTCCCCCATTTTCGCCCCACAGGAGACCCTTATGTCCGACATCAAAACCACCCCCTTCCATCAAGCACATAAAGACGCAGGCGCCAAGCTGGTTGATTTCGCCGGCTGGGAGCTGCCCATCCACTACGGCTCGCAGATTGCCGAACATGAAGCCGTACGCACCGACGCCGGTATGTTCGACGTGTCGCATATGCTCGTTACCGACGTAACCGGCGAAAAAGCCAAAGACTTCTTCCGCAAGCTCTTGGCCAACGATGTGGCCAAGCTCGGCTTTGTGGGCAAGGCCCTCTATTCTGCCATGCTCAACGACCAAGGCGGCGTCATCGACGACCTCATCGTTTATCGCGGCAACGAAGCCGAAACGCAATACCGCATCGTATCTAACGGTGCCACCCGCGAAAAAGACTCCGCTCAGTTCCAAAAAATCGGTGCCGAATTTGGCATCAAGCTCACCCCGCGCTACGATTTGGCCATGCTCGCCGTGCAAGGCCCCAAAGCCGTGGCCAAGCTGCTCACCGTGAAGCCTGAATGGGCCGACATCGTAAACGGCCTCAAGCCCTTCCAAGGCGCTGATTTGGGCAATGATTGGTTTGTTGCCCGCACCGGTTACACCGGCGAAGACGGTGTGGAAGTGATTCTGCCCGGCAGCGAAGCCGAGTCTTTCTTCAAAGCATTGCAACAGGCCGGCGTGAAACCCTGCGGTCTCGGTGCGCGCGACACCCTGCGTATGGAAGCCGGCATGAACCTTTACGGCAACGACATGGACGACAACACCAGTCCGCTCGAAGCCGGCATGGCCTGGACGGTGGATTTGAAAGACGAAGCCCGCGATTTCGTCGGCAAAGCTCCGCTGGTGGCTCTGAAAGAAAAAGGCGTGAGCGTGAAACAGGTTGGCTTGCTCTTGGCTAAAGGCGGCGTGCTGCGCGAACACATGGAAGTGATCACCCCGCAAGGCAAAGGCATCACCACCAGCGGCGTGTTCTCGCCCAGCCTCAAGCAATCTATCGCCATTGCCCGCGTGCCGAAAACCTTTGAAGGCGATACCGCCAAAGTGGTGGTTCGCGGCAAAGAAGTGGATGTGCGCGTATTGAAACTGCCCTTCGTGCGCAACGGCCAGAAGCAGTTTGATTAAGTGCGTTTAGGTTTTCAGGTAGCCTGTCCAAGTGAGTACATAGGCTACCTGAAAACGGGATTTCCAGGTTGTGCGAAGTCGAAACAAACACTGCGAACCTGCCCGAACACACACCACGAATATGCCCTGCGCAAGATATCGTTTCAGGTAGCCTTGAGTCAGCGCAAACCCGATACAGGCAAAACCTGTATAATGTGAATGACCTTACGTCAGCCCACCTTCTAATTACGGAGAAAAAACCATGAGCAACAACATTCCCGCCGAACTCAAATATGTTTCCAGCCACGAATGGCTGCGCGCCGAAGCCGACGGTAGCGTAACCGTGGGCGTAACCCACCACGCACAAGAGCTTTTGGGCGACATCGTATTCGTTGAACTGCCAGAAGTAGGCACCTCGCTTGCTGCCGAAGATCAAGCCGGTGTAGTGGAATCAGTGAAAGCCGCTTCCGATGTGTACGCCCCGATTGCCGGTGAAATCGTGGCCGTAAACGAAGGCCTGCCCGATGCGCCCGAAACCGTAAACAGCGATCCCTACGGCGAAGGCTGGTTCTTCCGCATCAAGCCGGCCAATCCTGCCGACTTAGACGGCCTGATGAACGCCGAGCAATACGCCGCTGAAATCGCCTAATCCGCCAAACAACAGCCTGAAAGCCGCAACGCTTTCAGGCTTTTTCCATTTCCACCCGCAGCAGGTGTGCCCAAAGTCTACCTGAAACCCACCCATCCATGAACAGACGACAATTCCTCATCAGCGGTGCCATCCTCGCCATGGCCGCTTGCGGCAAACGTCGCAACCGTGCGCAAGCCCTCCCCAAAGGCAGCACCGTGCTTGCCTTAGGCGATTCCCTCTCCTATGGCTACGGCGCCGCCCCCGCTGCTGCCTATCCCGTGCAGCTGGCCGGGCTCACCGGCTGGAAAGTCATCAACGGCGGCGTATCCGGCGACACCACCGCCGACGCCCTTGCCCGCCTGCCAGAGCTGATGCGGCAACAACCTAAACTCGTCATCATCAGCATCGGCGGCAACGACTTCCTGCGCAAACTGCCAGAAAGCACCACCCGCGCCAACATCGGCAAAATTATCCAAACCGTGCAGGCCGCCAATATCCCCGCCTTACTGGTGGCCATCCCTCATTTCACCGTAGGCGCACTATTCGGCAAACTCAGCGACCACCCGCTTTACCAAGAAATAGCCGAGCAATACCGAATCCCCCTGCTGAGCGGTGCTTGGTCGGAAATTCTCGGTGATAAGGATTTGAAGTCCGACCAAATCCATGCCAACGCCGAGGGCTACCGCAAATTTGCCGAATTACTAAAAGCATTTTTGGAAGAGCAGGGGCTGGTGTAGCAACGAGGCTGATCTGTATTAAAGATTAAAGGCTACCTGAAAACAAAAGCGTCGAGCAGTAAAGGAACTGCCTGACGCTTTTGTTGCATGAAAATTTTATGGTGCTGCGTTTTAATTTTGTTGAAGTTGCGTTTTAGCTTTGTAGAAACTCGTCTTCCTTCAGATTTTCAAGCGGTGTCTGCTTCCTAGTTCTACCCTTTCGCCCGTTCCAACAGCATCAACATCATCAGCGACAGCGTAACCAATTCATCATGCGCCGCCGTACCGGTTTTTTGCAGGCTGAAGCGTCGTTCCATCAGTGAAGGCTCTTTTTTCAGCAGATATGCCTCCTGCCCGGCGGCATTGTTTACTCCAAAACTTGGATTGAGAAAATAACCGCTAAGCATGCCCACAACCGGAATCTCGCCCACCAGCGCATCCCAAAATGCCAGCCACGGGTTTTTCTCGCGCACTTCATACAGTAGCCGGTTGCCGGCATCGTATATTTGGTAGGAAATACGCCACAGCGAGCGCATGCCGTTGCGCCGTATCGAGCCGAGCTCCTCGCCGTTTTCGTTCAAAATCCGGTAGCAGGCGTTGAAATCGATGATGCGGTCAGCCTGTATGCGATATAGCCGCGTGCGGCGGGTGGCATCGCTAAAAATCTCCACGGCTTCCTTCAGCTTAAAAATCTTCTGGCGTGTGTAGGCCACTTCCCTGCCTCCGGCATCCTCCACGCTGAAATCATTGGATGGCGTGAATATTTTGAAATGGAAATGCAGCGGCAGTTGCATGTTTTGCATCATTGTTCTTTCTTAATAAAGACTAAAGTTGGGCTGGTGATAAATTTCAGGTAGCCTCAAGCCATGTGCTCGCAGGCTACCTGCAACCAGATAATAAAGATACCAAGGTGGCAAACGCTACTCTTCCTGCTCCGCATCCGCAGCGTCGTAGGCATCCACAATTTTCTGCACCAAGGGATGGCGTACCACATCTTCGCTGGTAAAGGTGTGGAAATAAATGCCATCGATGCCTTGCAGTTTTTCCCGCGCGTCTTTCAGGCCGGATTTAATGTTGCGCGGCAAGTCGATTTGGCTGATGTCGCCGGTAATCGCTGCCTTGGCACCGAAACCGATACGCGTGAGGAACATCTTCATCTGTTCCGGCGTGGTGTTCTGCGCCTCGTCTAGAATCACATACGAGCCATTCAGCGTGCGCCCGCGCATATAGGCCAGCGGGGCAATCTCAATCAGCCCGCGTTCCAGCAGC
Organism: Eikenella sp. HMSC071B05; assembly: GCF_001811325.1. NCBI lineage: Bacteria > Pseudomonadati > Pseudomonadota > Betaproteobacteria > Neisseriales > Neisseriaceae > Eikenella > Eikenella sp. HMSC071B05. The sequence continues at coordinate 5,303 of NZ_KV804543.1, forward strand.
TTGGTAATGCGGTCGAAGCCCATCAAATCATACAACGCGTCATACAGCGGGCGCAGATAAGGGTCTACCTTCTGCGCCAAATCACCCGGTAGAAAGCCGAGTTTTTCCCCCGCTTCCACAGCTGGGCGCACCAGCACAATACGCTCCACTTCGTGCTTGCTCATGGCATCCACTGCTGCCGCCACTGCCAAATAAGTCTTGCCTGTGCCCGCCGGGCCTAGGCCGAACACAATATCGTGGCTGAGTAGTGCGCGGATATAGCCGTTTTGGCGCGGTGTGCGCCCACCCAGCTTGCCGCGCCGAGTTTGCAGGAAATACTGATGCCCAGCTTCGTTTTTCGGTACAAAAGCTTCATCGGCCGTTTTGGCTTCGACGGCTGCGAGCTGGATGTCGTTATCACCCAAATCCCTTCGCTCAGCCAATTCGGCTAGCTTCAAAAGCGCTTCCCGTGCCGCATGGGCGTGACTGCCAATAAAGGTAAACTCGGCAAACCGCCGTCCGATTTCCACTTCCAGCGCTTTGCCCAGCTTTTCCAAGTTTTCTTCCAGCGGCCCGCACAGCCGTTGCAAAACAGTGTTGTCGATCTCTTCAAATTTCAGGTGTACAGTGTGGCTCATAAGCTCTCAAATATTCGTTGCAAACCTCCGGCTGTTGCTTTCCAAGTCCGCCGGAACAATATAATTTATAAGATGATAGGCCGTATTGCCCGCTAGGGCAAACTCCCTGTTGAACAGCTTTTAAGCGGCATAAAATCCATCCCCAATATGACGCCACATTGTTGCATAAAGCATACAATTTCGCCCGCATCTGCTGTTTTGCCCGCGATTGGATTTGTTTTTTTGCCGCCGAACAATTATATTGCAGTCATGAAATCGCTAATGCGGCGATTGCGTGAGAGCTTAAATAAAGAAAGACGAAGTTTCTTTTTTAAGTGTGTATTTTTAGTTTAGACATAGATAAAGGAATGCAGCATGAAAAAAACCCTGATTGCATTAGCATTGGTTTCCTTGCCGGTTGCCGCTTCTGCAGAAGTGATTCTGTACGGTACTATCCGTGGTGGTGTTGAGGCTACTCGTGAAGGTACCTCTGACGTCGTGAAGAGCGAAAGAAACGCTTGGGGCGTGGTTGACTACGGTAGCTACATCGGCTTCAAAGGCTCTGAAGACCTGGGTGGCAACCTGAAAGCTATTTGGCAAGTTGAAGCTAACACCAGCTTGGCCGGTGGCAGCTTTGTAAATAACCGCGACAGCTTCGTTGGTTTGGAAGGTGGCTTCGGTACTGTTAAAGTTGGTCGTGTAAGCACTCCGTTGAGAAACGCTGTAGCTGCTCAAGACAACTGGGAATACAGCAGCTACCTCTTGGGTCTGGATCGTTACACCCGTTTCGGTACTCGTCGTACCAGCTTGAACTATCAATCTCCTGACTTTGGTGGTTTCGACTTCTCATTCCAGATGGCTCCTGGTAACAACGTTCATCAGAGCGCTACTGGTCGTACTAACGACGGCAAACCGGTATTCGGTTTGGGTCTGGGCTACAAAAACAGTGGTTTCTTTGCACGTTACGCAGTTGAATACGCTCGCAAATCTACTGCCGCTGCTGGTGGTCTGAAAGACAGCCACGCTCATAACCTGTCTGCAGGTTACGAGGCTAATAACCTGTATGTTGCTGGTGGTATCCAGTACGCTAAGAACGTAAACTCTGACTTCTTCGCAGATGCTGACGTTGCTGCTAACACCGAACTCAACGGCAAAACCACAGAAGCTCAACTGTCTGCTGCTTACACTTTCGGTGCCGTTACTCCGAAAGTAACCGTAGCTTACGGTCGTGCTAAGAGCGATAGCGCTGCTACTGATGGTGGCCGCTACCTGCAAGCCATCGTTGGTGCTGACTACGCGTTCTCTCGCCGCACCACTGGTTTGGTATCTGTAGGTTGGTTGCGTGAAAAAGCTAACTCTAGCGACAAGAACGTAAACAACTGGGGCGTAGGCACTGGCGTAGTACACAAATTCTAATTTGTGGCTAGCCTAGTCTAGTAACCCAACAAAAAGGCTTGCTTCGGCAAGCCTTTTTGTTTGTCTATACTCTTCTATTTGCTTGGCACACAGGAGAGTAAGGCTACCTGAAAATATGGTTTCACTGAAATTAAACCAGTCATTTGTATTTTCAGGTAGCCTTCACTGTAACATAGCAAATTATATGCATAGTGAGCATTACGCATATATTCAAGTTTCCCCTTGTAGTATTGCTCTTGCCGTATACACATGGAATTGTTCTGTATCTTCCTTGTGCACTGAAGAGGCTACCTGAAACCTAACGTTGTTGTTCTATAGCTTTGTATACTGTTTATCCACTCTCACATGGTTGGAGATAAACTACTAATTGGCAGGAGTGGTGGCCATAAGAGCGTAACCCTCTTCATCTACCCACATAAAAAGGCTACCTGAAACCTTTCAGGTAGCCTTTTCTTATCCAGTTGCAGCGGTTTAATTAGTAAACGGATGCTGCAGCACGATGGTTTCCACGCGATCGGGGCCGGTGGAGACGATAGCGATGGGCGCCCCACACACCTCTTCAATGCGTTGCAGGTAGCCCTTGGCGTTTTCCGGCAGCTGATCAAAGCTTTGCACGCCGAAGGTGGATTCTTTCCAGCCGGGTAAGGTTTCGTAGATAGGTGTGCAGCCGGCCACGGCATCGCTGCCGAAGGGCAGGATATCGGTAGTGCTGCCGTCGGGCAGGGTATAGCCGGTGCAGATTTTGATCTCGGGGATGCCGTCCATTACATCAAGCTTGGTGATACACAGTCCGCTGATGCCGTTGATTTGGATGGCGCGTTTGAGGGCGGCAGCATCGAACCAACCGCAACGGCGGGCGCGGCCGGTTACCGAGCCGAATTCGTTGCCGCGTTCGGCCAGGCCTTTGCCGGTGTCGTCGAACAGTTCGGTGGGGAAGGGGCCGGAGCCGACACGGGTGGTGTAGGCTTTCACGATGCCGAGCACATAATCCAAAGCCTGCGGCGGTACGCCCGCCCCGGCAGAGGCAGCGCCTGCCAAACAGTTGGACGAGGTAACAAAGGGATAAGTGCCGTAGTCGATATCCAGCAGCGTGCCTTGAGCACCTTCAAACAGCAGGCGTTCGCCGCGCTGAATGGTGTCATGCAGGCTGCGCGACACGTCGGCGAGCATCGGCAGAATACGCTCTTTGAAGGCGTTGATTTTGGCCATCACGTCATCAAACTGCACGGGCTCTGCGCCATGCAGGTGTTGCAGCTGCACGTTATACACTTCAAGGTTGGCGCGCAGTTTGTCGGACAAGAGCTCGGTATTGGCCAAATCGCCCAAGCGGATGGCGCGGCGGGCTACCTTGTCTTCATAGGCCGGGCCGATGCCGCGGCCGGTGGTGCCGATTTTGCCGGCGCCTTTGGAGGCTTCGCGGGCATGATCGAGCGCAATGTGGTAGGGCAGGATCATCGGGCAGGTGGGGGCGATGTGCAGCCGGCCGGCCACGTTTTTCACGCCGGCAGCAGTGAGCTCGTCGATCTCGCCGAGCAGGGCTTCGGGGGAAACCACCACGCCTGAGCCGATGTAGCAATGCAGGTTTTCATGCAGGATGCCGCTGGGAATCAGGCGCAGCACGGTTTTTTTGCCGTTCACCACCAGCGTGTGCCCGGCATTGTGGCCGCCTTGGAAACGCACTACACCGGCGCATTCTTCGGCCAGCCAGTCTACGATTTTGCCTTTGCCTTCGTCGCCCCATTGTGCGCCGATTACTACGATATTTTTTGCCATGATGTTGTTGCCTTTGTTGGTTAATTGGTAGAAATAGTTTTTTATAACTTCTGCCTACATTAGAACCTTGATGTGTTCAGGTAGCATGGGCAGGGTAAGGAATGTTAATTCATACATGCTGCTGAAAGCTTTGGCCTGTGCTTCGTCTATATCGGTAACCAGTAAGATAAAGTTTTCGGCGGGAATATTCAGCCGTTTGCGTAGGGTAAGGTATTTATCCAAATCGCGACGGTACTCACCGGTTTTGCATTCGATTACCAAAGGTTGTTTGCCAGTAGGCAGAAAGACGACATCCAGTTCATGCAGGTCTTCATTGGCGAAACGAATTTCCAAGCTTCTGGCACAAGAGAATGAATAAGTTTTCCCCCGTTGCTTGGCTTCTTTTAATATCTGCCAGAGTGCGTACCATTCCAGCCATTTGCCACTAAAAAATTGGCGGACAGGTGCGGCACTTTGTAGCTTCAAGTGAATGAGTTTATCTTGTTTTTGATAAGAATAACGGGAAAATAGGGTATTGCTATAAAACTCGCGGCAGAGGGTGTTAATTTGTTGGGCGTCTTTTTGCGAGTATTTTTTCAAATCCAAATTCAGCCCGCTGTGGCTATTGCGGTATGACCAAGCAATTCTGCCGATAATGTCTTTGAATACGTTGTAATACTGTCCAATACGTTCGGCAGCTTCATCGTAGTAGCCGCTCATGTCCACGGCGGAATAGTCGAAGTTTGGGGTAATTTGTTTGTCAGCAAACCATTGCGCCAATCCTAAATGCTGCTGTGCAGTGCTTAGAACTTCAGTATCCGACAATTTAATGCCGTATAGTGGATTGGTATCATTTGATTGTGTGACCTCATTTACTGAATTAGGGACCTGTTCGTTTTCCTGCTCTTTCAATGCATTTAGTTCGCGCATAACAGCAGCGTAGCGGTTAATCAGCTGGCTGATGAAATACACGGTATCGTAAACGATAACGGGCTGCCCGCATTTTTGGCATACGGCACCTTCCTGTGCAGGATGTTCTCCTAGTTGTTTACAATGGTTGCAGCGATATACGCCCATTGCTTCTCCTTGTTAATCTTAATAAATAAGAAATACTTGGATTTTTCAGGTAGCCTTTAAGTGAGGCTACCTGAAATTATTTATGCCACCTGCGTTTGATGCTCGCTTCCCGCGCGTTCGCGGATTGTGCCCAGGCGGTACACGGTTTCGCCTTGTTCGGCGAGGAAGGCCTGCGCTGCCTCAGCCTGCTCGGCAGGCACGATAACGGCCATGCCGATGCCGCAGTTGAAGGTGCGGTACATTTCCTGCTGCTCCACGTTGCCGGCCTGCTGCAGCCATTGGAACAGCTTGGGCAGCGGCCAGGATTGGGCATCGATTTGCGCCACGCAATTTTCGGGCAGTACGCGCGGAATATTTTCGGTAAGGCCGCCGCCGGTAATGTGCGCCATGCCTTTGATTTCAAATTTTTCCAGCGCGGCCAAAATCGGTTTCACATACAGGCGGGTGGGGGCAATGATGGCTTGGCGCAGGGTTTGGCCGCCGTCGAACTCGGCATCCAAATCGGGATTGCTGCGCTCGATGATTTTGCGGATGAGGGAGTAGCCGTTGGAGTGCGCGCCGTTGGAGGCGAGGCCGAGCACCACGTCGCCGGGCCGGATGCTGCGGCCGTTGATGACTTTGCTTTTTTCCACCACGCCCACGGCGAAGCCGGCCAAATCGTATTCGCCTTCGGGATACATGCCGGGCATTTCGGCCGTTTCGCCGCCAATCAGGGCGCAGCCGGATTGTTCGCAGCCTTCGGCAATGCCTTTAATCACATCGGTGGCGCGCGCCACATCGAGCTTGCCGCAGGCGAAATAGTCGAGGAAAAACAGCGGCTCTGCGCCTTGCACGAGGATGTCGTTCACGCTCATGGCCACCAGGTCGATGCCCACAGTGTGGTGAATATCCCATTCAAATGCCAGTTTCAGCTTGGTGCCCACGCCGTCGGTGCCGCTCACTAGTACGGGGTTTTGGTACTTTTTGCTGATTTCCACCAGTGCACCGAAGCCGCCCAAGTCGCCCAACACTTCGGGGCGCATGGTGCGCTTGGCAAAGGGTTTGATGTTTTCAACCAGTTGGTCGCCCGCATCGATATCGACACCGGCATCGCGGTAGCTGAGGGATTGGGTCATGGCACTCTTTCGGGGAAAAATTTAAAACAGGAAAACGCTATTTTACCTGATTTTAAGCGGCAGCTAAGGATTGAATTGGGCGGCCTAATTCAGCAGGTTGTCGAGCGCACGCTCAATGGTGGGGAAGGCAAACTCAAATCCTTGCTGCAACAGGGCTTTCGGCGGGGTAAATTGGCCGTCTAACACCAAATCGGCCTGCTCGCCCAGCATCAGGCGCAACATCTGCTCGGGAACGGAAAACAACAGCGGGCGGCGCAGCCGTTGGGCGGCGGCGCGGGCAAAGTCGAGCTGGGTGGTGCGCTTGGGGGCAGTAATATTGTAAGGCTGAAAGCCGTTGTGCGTTTGCGTGGCTAGGAAACGGATGGCAGCCACGACATCATCCATATGCACCCACGGCAGGGGCTGCTCGCCGCTGCCGAGCCGGCCCGCGCAGTAGCGCACCGGTTTGAGCAGCTGCGGCAAAATGCCGCCATTCCTGCCCAGCACCACGCCAAAACGGCACACGGCCACCGGCACACTGCTCTCCTGCTGTACGCGCTGTATCGCCGCTTCCCATTGCTGGCACAGCTGCGAAGGGAAAACATTTTGCGGCGGCGCGTTTTCCGCACACGGCGGCCAGCCCTCCGCGCTGCCGTTGCCATAATAACCCACGGCAGAAGCCTGAATGATGAGGCGCGGCGGGTGCGGGTGGCGATGCAGCCAGTCGGCCACAGCCTGCACCGGCTGCAAGCGGCTTTGCAACAGCTCCTGCTTGCGCTGCGCCGTCCAGCGGCCTTCGCCCACCGACGCCCCCGCCAGGTTAATCAGTAAATCGGGGCGGATGCTGTCGTAGAGGTGGTGCAGCGCGGCGATGTATTCAAAACGCTTATCCGCCTCCCGCGCACGGGCCGGATGGCGGCTAACGATAATCACACGATGCCCGTCGGCCTGATACGCCGCGGCCAGATGGCGACCGATAAAGCCGCTGCCGCCGATAATCACAATGGTTTGCCGACTCATGCGTACCTCCGGCCGGCAAAAGAAAAGGCTACCTGAAACATGATTTCTCTTTCATGCGTAAATTTTCAGGTAGCCTGCCATGTTCCGGGCGGGTGTGCAAGTTTATTGGCGTGAGGAATTGGAATGGAGAGAATGAAGCAGTGGGTTATTCTCTTTATGCGGAGCTGGGCTTCAAAATGGAACGCTGAAAAAAGGCTACCTGAAAATCTTCAGGTAGCCTTTTTATATTCCATACGCTGCTTACAGGCCGTGTACTTTAAAGCGGCCTTCAACCGGGGCGAACTGCTTGTCGGCGGCGGGTGCGGCAATGCCGCCGAATACGAGCTGGGCGCGCAGGGTCCAGCTGGCGGGGATTTGCCATTGTTCGGCTACGGCTTGGTCGATAACGGGGTTGTAGTGTTGCAGGTTGGCGCCGATGCCGGTGGCGGCGAAGGTGGTCCACACGGCGTATTGGTGCATGGCGTCGGCGTGTTCGGCCCACACGGGGAAGTTGGCGGCGTAGGCGGGGAATTGCTCTTGCAGGCCGTGTACGACGGATTGGTCTTCAAAGAAGAGTACGGTGCCGGCTGCGGCGGCGAAGCCGGCCAGTTTTTGGGCGGTGGGCTCGAATTTGTCGGCGGGCACGATTTGGCGCAGGGCGGCTTCGGTGAGCTGCCAGAGTTTTTCGTGTTCGGCGCCGAACAGCACCACGACGCGGGTGGATTGGGAGTTGAAGGAAGAGGGGGTGTGCAGCACGGCGTGTTCTACGATGGCGGCCACTTCTTCGACGGGCAGGGGTAGGTTTTTGTTGAGTGCGTACACGGAACGGCGGGTGCGGGCGGCCTCTTGCAGGATTTGATGGGTCATGATTTTTCCTTTCGGGTGTGCTGGATAATGTAATGTGCGGCAGTATAAGGGTTTTGCGGCGCGGGGTGGTAGCGCTTTGCGGCAAGATGGTGTTTCTTGCTGGGAAAAGATGGGGGTGATTTTGTGGGGGGATGGTTTTCAGGTAGCCTGTATGGGAGAGGTTACCTGAAAATAGTATTGGCCTGCGGTGCTGCATTTGGTTTCGCAAACAGGCGATAAAAAGGCTACCTGAAAACTAAACCAAGGTTTTCAGGTAGCCTTTATCTTACTGCGCCCTTACAGAATCTGCCACACGAAGAAAATCAGGGTGTGCAGGATAAACAGCGGCACGAGGATGCCGAACGACCAGGCCATGTAGCCGAAGAAGCCGGGCATGGGCACTTTGCGCTGTTCGGCGATGGCTTTCACCATGAAGTTGGGGGCGTTGCCGATGTAGCTGAGCGCGCCCATGAATACGGAGCCCATGGATACGGCCAGCAGGGTGTGGAACAGGTGGCCGTTCATCAGGGTGTGCGCGTCGCCGCCGGCCATGTTGAAGAACACGAGGTAGGTGGGGGCGTTGTCCAAAAAGGCGGAGAGCATGCCGGTCATCCAGAAATACATGGTGTTGATCGGGTTGCCGGAAGCGTCGTGCACCAGGGAAATCAGCGGTGCAAAGGCGCCGTGTTCGCCGGCTTGCAGCATGGCCAATACGGGGGCGATGGTGATGAAGATGCCGAGGAAGAGTTTGCCCACTTCGGCAATCGGGCCCCAGTTGAATTCGTTTCCGGCACGCACCTGTTTGGGGGTGATGGCGAGGGAAGTAACGGCCAGTGCCACCAAAATCAGGTCGCGAGCGAGGTTTGGCAGGGCGTAGTGCGTGCCGAGGATTTCAAAGCCGGGGTGTGCGGGCTGCCAAATGCCGGACATCATTACGGCTGTTACCACGCCGCCCAGGAGCAGGAAGTTCCATTTGCCCATGAGCTTGATTTTTTCGGGCGGGCTGTCTGGGCTCGGGTCTTTGGCAAGAATTTCATCGGCTTGGGCGAAGTATTTGCTGTCGAGGATGTAGAACACGGTGAGCAGCACGGCGGCGCTAATCAGCACGGGCGGCAGCATATGTTGCACCGTCCACATGAAATCCACGCCTTTGAGGAAGCCGAGGAAGAGTGGCGGGTCGCCCAGCGGGGTGAGGCCGCCACCGATATTGGCCACGAGGAAAATAAAGAAAATCACCACGTGCACGCGGTGCTTGCGGTTGTCGTTGGCTTTGAGGATGGGGCGGATCATCAGCATGGCGGCACCGGTGGTGCCCATCACAGAGGCCAGGAGCGTGCCGATGGCCAGCAGCGCGGTGTTCATGCGCGGGCTGCCGTGCAGATTGCCCCACACGAGGATGCCGCCGGAGATGGTGTAGAGCGCCCACAGCAGCAAAATAAAGGGGATATATTCGGCTACCAAGGCGTGCACCAGCACATGCAGGCTGGTGGAGAAGCCGTACACGAGGGTGAAGGGGATGAGGAAGGCCAGCGTCCAGCCGGCGGTGATTTTGCCGAAATGGTGATGCCAAATGTGGGCGAAAAATAGCGGACCAGTGGCGATGGAGAGCAGAATCAGCACGAAGGGGATGCCCCAGGGCAGGCTCAGCTCGGCACCATTGAGCTCGCCGGCCAGCGCGGGAAGCGGCAGGGCGAGCAGCGGCAGGAAGAGGGCGGTTCGGATACGCATCGGGTTTCCTTATTGGCAGGTGGTCACAAACAAAATATTTCAGCCGGACGGGTTATTCCGGCTGTTTTACTGTGCTGATTGTAAATGAAAGCGGGCGGTGTGTCAGTATGTGCTGTTGGGTGGCGGTTGCAGGCTACCTGAAAATAAGCAGGCTTTATTGCCTATGCCCGCCACTTGAGGCAGCAGAGGCTACCTGAAACCCGCTTGCCCGCTGTGATACAATCCCGCCCTTGAATCGAACTGCCGCAAACCCGCCATGACCAAGAAAAAACCGAAAACCTTTGAAGAAGCCGTGAGCCGGCTGGAAGCCATCAACCAAGCCATGCAGGCCAGCGATATGCCGCTGGAAGACGCGCTGGCCGCCTATCAGGAAGGCAGCGAACTGGTGCGTTTCTGCCAAGCGCGGCTGGCCGAAGTGGAGCAGAAGCTGCAAGTGCTGGATTCCGGCGTGGAACGCGAGCTGGTGTTGGAACAAGATGAATAAACCCGATAATTGGCAACAACGCGCCCGCGCCCAAGCCGAACTCGTGCTGGAGCGCGTGCTGCCCGCAGAAAACAGCCTGCCGCAGCGGCTGCACCAAGCCATGCGCTATGCCGTGCTCGGCGGCGGCAAACGGCTGCGCCCGCTGCTGGTGCTGGCTGCCGCCGAATTGGGGCAATCCGAAGCCGCCGCTGCCGAGGCCGCCCTGGCCGCCGTGGAGCTGGTGCACGTTTATTCCCTGGTGCACGACGACATGCCCTCCATGGACAACGACAGCCTGCGCCGCGGCAAACCCACCTGCCACGTCCAATACGACGAAGCCACCGCCCTCTTGGTGGGCGACGCGCTGCAAACCCTCGCTTTCGACGTGCTCAGCCGCCCCAACGGCCTGCCCGCACAGCGGCAGCTGCAAATGGTGCATACCCTCGCCCGCGCTTCCGGCAGTCTCGGCATGGCCGGCGGGCAGGCCATCGATTTGCAATCCGTGGGGCAGCGTATCGGCCAGCCCGAATTGGAAACCATGCACCGCCTGAAAACCGGTGCCCTAATCCGCGCGGCCGTGGCCTTGGGCGCGCTCAGCTGCCCCGATTTGGACGATGCCGCCCTGGCACGGCTCGACGACTACGCCGCCAAACTCGGCCTTGCCTTCCAAGTGATCGATGACGTGCTCGATTGCGAAGCCGACACCGCCACCTTAGGCAAAACCGCCGGCAAAGACCAAGAAGCCGACAAGCCCACCTATGTCAAACTCATGGGGCTGAACGCTGCCCGCGACTATGCTGAACGGCTGGTGGCCGAAGCACAGCAGGCCTTGTCCGGCTTCGATGCATGCGCCGACCGCCTGCGCCAACTGGCCGCCTTTGTTACCGAACGGCGAAACTAAGGGATTGCCGGCCGAAAAAGAGAAAGGCTACCTGAAAACCTGTTGAATCGGTTTCAGGTAGCCTTTAATTTGATCGGTGCAATCCATTTTGCCGTGAACGGGTTTTGCCCATTTGCTGCAAGTGGAGGCTACCTGAAAAATCGGTGTGGTTTTTTTCAGGTAGCCTGTGGCGGCAAGGGTTATCTGAAATGCAAAGTGCTCAAGCTTGCTGTTTGCAAGGGCATATTGATCTGCTTTGTGTGTGGCAAACAATAAAAAGGCTACCTGAAACTGTCAGGTAGCTTTTGGTTATGCTTCAACGTGGCTGATGTAAAGCTTGGGGCTTACCAATAACCCATTACTTTCCACCAAACGCCGCCAATGATCACGAAGACGGCGAGGTTGACCACGCTCATGATGAAGCCTGCTTTCCACCATTCGCCCAAGGTGGTGTAGCCGGAACCGAAAATCACGGGCGAAGTGCCGGTGGCGTAGTGGGTGAGGGTCATCATGATGCTGGAAGAGGAGGCCAGCAGCAGGGCGTAGAGCATGGGGGGCGCACCCAAGGCCAGGCCGGCGGCATAGAAGGCGCTGAGCATGGCGGTGATGTGGGCGGTGGTGCTGGCGAAGATGTAGTGGGCATACATATAGGCCAGAAGCAGCAGGGTGACCGCGCCAACCCAGCCCATGCCCATGCCGCCGATGCCGCTTTCCAAAAGTTTGGAGAGCCAGGCAATCAGGCCGAGCTTGTTGAGGAAGGTGGCCATCATCACTAGGGCGGAGAACCAGGTAACGGTGTCCCACGCGCCTTTTTCAGTCAGAACATCCTGCCAGGTAAGCACGCCGCTGAGCAGCAGCAGGGAGAGGCCGAGGAAGGCGGTGGTGGTGGGGTTGACGGCGTAGGCTTTGCCGAAAATCATGGCCGGAATGCCTGCCCACAGCAGCAGCAGGATGACAAAAATGCCCAACATGATTTTTTCGCCGCGGTTCATCGGGCCCAGTTCTTGCAGCTTGTCTTTGGCAAACTGAGAAGCGTTCGGGGTTTCTTTGATTTCGGGCGGGAAGAAGAAATACAGCACCAGCGGCATCAGGAACATGGCCGCTACACCGGGCACAAACATGGCGATGGCCCAAGTGGCCCAGCTCAGATGGATATCGGAGTTGGTGGCTTTGGCAATCAGATCCACGATCAGCGGGTTGGGTGCGGTAGCAGTAATGAACATGGCGGAGGTAATCGGATTGCTGTGGTAGTTTACCAAGGCCAGGTATTTGCCGATGCGGTTTTGCGTGCCTTTTTCCGGGTCGGAATCGAAGCTGCCGGCAATGGATTTCATAATCGGGTGGATGATGCCGCCGCCGCGCGCAGTATTACTGGGCGTTACCGGGGCGAGAATCAGCTCGGAAATGGCCAAGCTGTAACCGATGCCCAGCGTTTTCTTGCCGAACAAGGAGATAAAGTAATAGCCGATACGCGAGCCCAGCCCGGTTTTCAAGATGCCGCGCGAAATCATGATGGAAATACCGATGAGCCAAATCAGCGGGTCGCCGAAGGAGCTTAGCGCATCTTTAATGGCCACGGTGGCCGGGCTTTTGATCGGGTTGCCTTCGGGATCAAGCTCGGGCACGGTTACCTTGGTAATGGCCACCAGCATAATGGCGAGAATCGACAGTGCGCCGATGGGCATGGCTTTGCCGATGATGGCGGCAATTACGCCCACAAACAGCGCCAGCAGATGCCAAGCATTGGGGGTAACGCCCTGCGGTACGGGAATGATAAACCAAATCAACAGCGTCAGCGCCACGGCCACCGCCATTGGTATGGGTTTAAACCCGAGTTTGTTGTCCATTTCCTACTCCTTAACTCAAGTTGATGAAAGTACTGCAACCAATGAATTGTCTAGCGCATTTTAGCAGTTTTTTACGTAAATAGAAGGAATTTACTTTGCTAAAATCTATCGTGAATACAATGAATTGTTGAAATGATATGAATGCGGAGGCATCGAGGCGGCGCAAAATGGCAAAGGCTACCTGAAAATCGGCGGGGATTTTCAGGTAGCCTTGATTCTGGGTTGGCTGTTATAGCTGCTCTTTTTTCACAGCAGCCAAGGCGCGGGCGAGGTTGTAGGCCAATACGTCGTCCACCAGGCGGGGCACTTCATCTAAGAAGGCCTGCTGCATATTCTGCACCATCAGCGCCGTTTGCCGCTGCAACGCGGTTTTCACCATGCCGGATACGGCATCGGCCAGATGCGGGCGCAGTTTTTCGGTTAGGCGTTCGAGCAGGACTTGCTCGCTCAGGCAGAGGATTTTGTGTTGCAGATTGCCGGGTAGGGTGTAGGCGTTGAGCAGCACTACTTTTTCGGCAGCGGCGGCCAGCGCGGCGGTGCCGGGCTCGGCTTGGGCATCGTATTCGGGCTGTGCGGCGGCCTCGGCAGCGGCTTCGATTTGTTTGGCTACGTCTTGGTTGGGCGTTACCGTGGGCTGTGCGCCGCCCAGCCAAACGGTGGCCTGCTCGACCACGGGCTCGTCGCGGCCGACGCGCAGGGAGTTTTGGGCGGCCAGCCAGTCTTCTTGAAACAGGATTTGCGGGTTGTTCAGATCGGCTTCGGAGCTGGCGGTTTGCAGGTTGTGCTGTTGCTGCCAGTGCTGGAGATAGGCTTGATAGGCCTGTTTTTGTTCGTCCAGATTCAGGCGGCGATGGCGGCTGCCGCTGAGCACGCTGGGGCGCGTGCCGGAGCTGGCGGGCTGGGGAGTCATTTCAGCCACGGGCGAGGGCGTGTGAAGCGGTACGGTGCGGATTTCTGCGGTAGGTGTGGCGTTTGGTGCCGGCGTTGGACTGGCTTCGGCCACCAAGGCGTCGTATAGGAGGGCGGCAGAAGGATGGCGGTTGGATTGGGCGGCGGGCGGTTGTTGTGCCTGTTTGGCCAGATGGCGGCGTTTTTGTTGCAGGCGTTCCAGGCCTTTTTCCCAATCTTCGGTGTCTGATGTGGTGGATTGCGGGGTAGAGGAATCGTCGTTGAGGGTGAAAACCAGATTATCTTGCGCTTTGGTCATGGTGGTTTTTCCGAGGAGTGGTTAGCTTGGTATCGACGTTTTCAGATAGTCTTTAGTTACTTGCCGTGAGGCTACCTGAGAACGTAACAGGCGATATTATTTCATAGAACATAACAAATCAAGCATTTATAAGGCTTCCATCTATATTTCCGTTCCGCAATCGTTGCGTTTGAAGCTGACTTTTATCCAACAAAATCAAAGGCTGAAAATTTTTTGCGGAACGGATTTCCTACTTCGGCCATGCCTTTATCAACCCGTCATGCCGTGCCGCGCAGTCGTTATACAGATGCACCACCTC
>NZ_KV804543.1:19605-19850 GCF_001811325.1 Eikenella sp. HMSC071B05
ATCACCTTGCCCGTAGTGCCGGATAATTCAGGTAGCCTTGGGCAGGGTGTAGCCAAGTCGGCCGGCGGTTCAACGGCGTTCGGCAATGGCGGCGTTGAGGACTGACACCCCGCTTGCATCAGTGCAATCGTCAATATACACAGGCCGCTCGATAATTTTTTGCACCACTTCACGCTGCACTCTCACTTTCTCGTCCGCTTCGGACTTGGTTTGTTGATATTCCACGCTGGCCGCACGGGCGGTCT
>NZ_KV804544.1:0-51162 GCF_001811325.1 Eikenella sp. HMSC071B05
TGATCTGTGTATAGAGTTGGATATCCGGGGCTGTGGCTTTGGCAAAGCTTTATATCTAATTTTATAAAAAACTGTTGGGATGTATGGGTACATTGGACTTCTGTACAGAATACAGATTTCTGTTTAATTTTATTTGTTATTAAAAGGTTATACTGGTAGATTAGATGGGTGGTTCGGCAACTTTATATAAGTAAGTGTGCAAAATGCAATTATTTGTTATTTAAGGGTAAAACTAGTTGCGCTATAGATGGTACTAACTTATAGTTGCGATTAGTAATACCTTTTTTCACTAGACTTCAAGGAGTTAAAATTATGAAGAAGTTTTTATTCGTCATTGTTAGCTTGCTGAGTTTTTCTTGGGCATTAGCACAAGTTAATATCAATACTGCCACTGCACAAGAGCTGCAAACCTTGAACGGTATCGGTCCGGCTAAAGCTGCTGCAATCGTGGAATATCGTACCGCTAACGGCCCGTTCAAATCTCCTGAAGACATTAAAAACGTGCGTGGCATTGGTAACGGCATTTATCAGAAGATTTCTTCAGAAATTACCGTCGGTAATGGCCAGGCTGCCCGTACTCCGGCTGCTCGCCCTGCTACTCAACAGCAACAACCGCAACCAGCTGCTGCCAAACCGGCTACTCCGGCTGCTAAACCAGCTACTTCCGCAGCTAAACCGTCTGCCAGCAAACCTGCCGCCGCCCGTCCGGCTGTCAACAAACCAGCTGCTGCTAACCCCTAATAAGTACGAAATGCTTATACACCGCCTGCCATATTGCCGGCGGTGTTTTTATGTACGAAAGCGGGTACAATAAACGTCATTTTATTTGGAGAAGACTATGCCTAAGCACCACAAACTCATCATCCTCGGTTCCGGCCCCGCAGGTTACACCGCCGCCGTTTATGCCGCCCGCGCCAACCTCAATCCCGTCATCATCACCGGTTTGGAACAAGGCGGCCAACTCATGACCACCACAGAAGTGGACAACTGGCCTGCCGATGCCGACGGCGTGCAGGGCCCCGAACTGATGGCGCGCTTCCTCGCCCACGCCGAACGCTTCGGCACGGAAATCGTTTTCGACCACATCCACACCGCGCAACTGCAGCAACGCCCGTTCAAACTCATCGGTGATGCGGGCGAATACACCTGCGACGCACTCATCGTCGCCACCGGCGCATCGGCCAAATACCTCGGCCTGCCGAGCGAAGAAACCTTCGCCGGACGCGGCGTGTCCGCCTGTGCCACCTGCGACGGCTTCTTCTACAAAAAACAAGATGTAGCCGTAGTCGGCGGCGGCAACACCGCCGTGGAAGAAGCACTCTACCTGGCCAACATCGCCAACACCGTAACCCTGATACACCGCCGCGACAGCTTCCGTGCCGAAAAAATCATGGTGGACAAACTGATGCGCCGCGTGGAAGAGGGCAAAATCATCCTGAAAACCGAAGCCGTATTGGAAGAAGTATTGGGTGACGACAGCGGCGTAACCGGCGCGCGGTTGAAATTCAACGACGGCCGCAGCGAAGACATCGCCGTCAAAGGCGTATTCATCGCCATTGGCCACAAACCCAATACCGACATCTTCAAAGGCCAGCTCGATATGGACGACGCAGGCTACCTGAAAACCAAAGGCGGCAGCGGCGACAACGTCGGCGCAACCAACATCGAAGGCATTTGGGCGGCGGGCGACGTGAAAGACCACACCTACCGCCAAGCCATCACCAGCGCGGCCTCAGGCTGCCAAGCCGCTCTCGATGCCGAAC
Organism: Eikenella sp. HMSC071B05; assembly: GCF_001811325.1. Lineage (NCBI taxonomy): Bacteria > Pseudomonadati > Pseudomonadota > Betaproteobacteria > Neisseriales > Neisseriaceae > Eikenella > Eikenella sp. HMSC071B05. The sequence continues at coordinate 1,764 of NZ_KV804544.1, forward strand.
GCTGGCTCGACCGGCAACGTTAAATGCACTCAGGCTACCTGAAAAAACGAAACCTCCGAAAGCCGATTTAACTCCGCAGAACCCCGGCCTTGGCTGCGTCGAGACATCGTTTTAACTAGGTTGCAACTTGAGTTTTCAGGTAGCCTTTAGCCTTAACCGGATTTTAGGTAGCCTGCCCGCAATATTCCCCAGCGGGAACAAGCACGGCGGGTAACAATACAGGCTACCTGAAAAATCCAAACACTCTGCCCAAGCCATTTGCAGCCAATCTGGCCGCAGGGCACAGGCAAACGATTTGCCGACCCCAGCCTCCCCGCCATTTTTCAGGTAGCCTCCATGCCCACCGTTACCTTCTACACCCACGTTGCCGATTTAGAAACCTTCGCCTGCCGCCTGGCCAAACGCGCGGTCGAAGCCGGCTGCCGCGTGCTGGCTTGGTGCGGCGGCACGGAGCAGCTGGCAACCCTCGACCGCCAATTGTGGGCGTTTGAGGCCGAAAGCTTCCTGCCGCACGAAATCTGGCAGCCCGAAGAAAACCCGTGCCCAGCGGAGCCGCCGATACTGCTGGCCGAGGGGGAAACTCTGCCCGCGGCGGAAAGCAGCCTGGTGGTGCTGAATTTATCGGCAGACTTGTGGAGCGATGCTCCGAATACGCCGGAACGTGTGCTGGAAATCGTTGGCTACAGTGAAACCCAGCTTGCCGCTGCCCGCCGCCGCTTTGCTGCCTACCGTAACGGCGGTTTCAAAATCGAACACCACAATATGCAGGGTAAAGCCTAGTTTTGTCCATCGTCCGCTTTGCCGGCCTGCTATAAAAACAGCCCATTTTCGGCTAAAATGCCGCCTTTCCCGCCTTCGGTTTTGCTGCCGGATTTTTCAGGTAGCCTGCAGGTGTGCCGCCCCCATTTCCAACATTATTTCACAATAAAATATGCAAAACGCAGAACAAATTGCCGCCGCCGGCATTGCCGCCATCCAAAACACCGCCGACCAGCAAGCCCTCGAACTCGTCAAAGCCCAGTACCTCGGCAAAACCGGCGAACTCAACGCCTTGCTCAAACAGCTCGGCAGCCTGCCGCCCGAAGAGAAAAAAACCGTCGGCGCGTTCATCAACGAGTGCAAGCAGCGTTTCCAAGCCGCCTACGATGCCAAACGCGCCGAGTTGGCCGAAGCCAAACTGCAAGCCCAGCTTACAGCTGAAGCCCTCGATATTACCTTGCCCGGACGCGCGCAGGAAAATGGCGGTCTGCATCCCGTAACCCTGACCTTGCAGCGCGTAGTCGAACTCTTTCACGGTATGGGCTTTGAAGTGGCAGACGGCCCGGAAATCGAAGACGATTTCCACAACTTTCAGGCTTTGAACATCCCCGCAAATCACCCGGCACGCGCCATGCAGGATACGTTCTACGTTGAAAACGGCGATGTTTTACGCACGCACACTTCCCCGATTCAAATCCGCTACATGCTCGATAAAAAAGAACCGCCCATCCGCATTATTGCCCCTGGCCGCGTTTACCGTGTGGACAGCGATGCTACGCACTCGCCCATGTTCCATCAAGCCGAAGGCCTGTGGGTGGAAGAGGGCGTAACCTTCGCCGATTTGAAAGCTGTGTTCACCGATTTTATCCGCCGCTTTTTCGAACGCGATGATTTGCAAGTACGTTTCCGCCCGTCTTTCTTTCCGTTTACAGAACCGTCAGCCGAAATCGATATTATGGGCGAAAACGGCAAATGGCTGGAAGTCGGCGGCTGCGGCATGGTGCATCCCAACGTGTTGAAAAACGTGAATATCGACCCAGAAAAATACACCGGTTTCGCTTTCGGCATCGGCCTCGACCGTTTCGCCATGTTGCGTTATAACGTGAACGATTTGCGGCTGTTTTTTGATAACGATTTGAACTTTTTGAAACAGTTTGCGAAATGATTGTGCAGGCTGCTTGAATGGAAAAGCAGCCTGCACCGCAGAAAGCTGAATCATGAAACGCTATGTTACCCCATTCGTTTGCTATGTGTTTGCTGTCGCACTGTGGTTGCTGTCCATCTATTGCGAAAATCGCTCTTTGGCGTTGGCCGATTTGAAAACTCTGACCGGCGACGATGTGGAAGGTGCAATAAGGTGGTCGAATTATGGATCTGCCTCGTTTATCGCATCCTGTTTTGCCACCGCGATCGGCAGTTGGTTGATGCCGTGGTTTAAAAGCTGGGAGCGTGTAGCGTTTACAGTGAGTGTCAGTTTAGGCTATACCTTGCTGGCGTGGTTCGTAACAATCGTATTGATTTGATTGCTTAAGGTTTTAAAAGGCTACCTGAAAGCAACAGCCCCAACAAAGTTAAAAAGCAGCCTGCGCCCCTAAACAAACAGGTCGTCTGAAAACAAAATCTGATAAAAAGTTAATTAGTTGATTGAGAACATAACATGCAATTCTCCTACTCATGGCTGAAAACCCAAGCCGATACCGAACTTTCCGCCGATAAGCTGGAACATCTGTTAACCATGTCCGGCTTGGAAGTGGAAGAAGCCGAGACTGCCGCGCCTGCGTTTACGGGTGTGGTGATTGCCGAAGTGAAATCCGTTGAAAAACATCCGGATGCTGACCGTTTGAACGTTACCCAAGTCGATGCGGGTACGGGTGAGTTGGTGCAGATTGTGTGCGGTGCGCCGAATGTAAAAGCTGGCATCAAAGTGCCGTGTTCGCTGTCGGGCGCGGTATTGCCGGGCAATTTCAAAATCAAGCCGACCAAGATGCGCGGCGTGGTGTCGAACGGGATGTTGTGTTCCACCGATGAACTCGGTCTGCCTGACGACGGCGTGAACGGCTTACACATTCTGCCGCAAGACGCTCCTGTCGGTGCAAACATCCGCGAATATCTGGATTTGGACGATACGGTATTCACGCTGAAAATTACGCCGAACCGTGCTGATTGCCTGAGCATCAAAGGTATTGCGCGTGAAGTGTCCGCGCTGACGGGTTGCGCGTTCAAGCAGCCTGCAATCCATGCCGCGCCCATCACGGGCAGCCGCAAACAGCCCGTGCAGATTGATGAGCCTGCCGATTGCGGCCGTTTTATCAGTCGCGTGATTGAAAACGTGAATGCGCGCGCCGCTACGCCGGATTGGATGAAGCAACGTTTGGAGCGCAGCGGTATCTGCAGTATTTCCGCGCTGGTGGACATTGGTAATTATGTGATGCTGGAAATTGGTCAGCCGATGCATGTTTTCGATGCCGACAAACTTTCAGGCAGCCTGTACATCCGCCGCGCGTGTGAAGGTGAAACGCTGGAATGCCTGAATGAGAAAACCGTCTCTCTGTCTGAAAATACGCTGGTGGTGGCCGACGAAAAAGGCGCGTTGAGTTTGGCGGGTCTGATGGGCGGCGCGGCAAGCGCGGTTTCAGATGACACGCAAAATATCGTGCTGGAAGCGGCTTGGTTTGCGCCTGAAATCATCGCAGGGAAATCGCGCCAATATGGTTTTGGTTCGGATTCGTCGTTCCGCTTTGAGCGCGGCGTGGATTACCGTTTGCAGGCTGATGCCATCGAGCGCGCTACCGAATTGGTTTTACAAATCTGCGGCGGTGCGGCAGGCGAAATGGTGGAAGCGTTAGGCAGGCTACCTGAAAACAAACAGGTTGAATTGCGTTTAGGCCGTCTGAAAACCGTATTGGGCGTGGACATTCCTGCCGAACAGGTGGAAACCATTTTGCAGCACTTGGGCCTGCAACCTGAAAAAACGGCGGAAGGCTTCCGCGTTACCGCGCCGAGCTTCCGTTTCGACATCGAAATCGAAGCCGATTTGATTGAAGAAGTCGGTCGGGTTTACGGCTATGAAAATATCCCCGACGATTACACGTCAGGTCGTCTGAAAATGCTGGCGCTGCCCGAAACCCGCCGTCCGCGTTTTGCCGTTTATAACGAAATGGCGGCGCGCGGCTACCGCGAAGTGGTCAGCTACGCCTTCGTTGACGAGCAGTGGGAACTCGATTTTGCCGCCAACGCCAACCCCATCCGCCTGCAAAATCCGCTGGCGGCGCAGTATGCCGTGATGCGTTCCACGCTCATCGGCGGTTTGGTGGAAATTCTGCAGAACAATCTGAACCGCAAGCAAAGCCGCGTGCGCGTGTTTGAAATCGCCCGCGTGTTCAGCAAAGGTTCAGACGGCCGGTTTGTACAAAATGAACGCATCGGCGGCCTGTGGTACGGTGCGGCGATGCCCGAACAATGGGGCGAGAAAACGCGCAACGCGGATTTTTACGATATCAAGGCGGATGTGGAAAATCTGTTGAAAAACAAAGCAGTTGAATTCATCAAAACCGAACATCCCGCCCTGCATCCCGGCCGCGCCGCCAATATCGTTTCAGACGGCCAAGTTATCGGCTTTGTTGGCGAATTGCATCCGAAATGGCTGCAAAAATACGACTTGCCGCAAGCGCCGCTGGTATTTGAAATCGATATGGCAGCGGTGTTGGAACGCGAAAAAACGCGTTATCAGGCAGTATCGAAATTCCAGCCGGTGCGCAGGGATTTGGCTTTTGTGGTGCCCGAAGCCACCACTTTCGAGCAGTTGCAGGCTGCTTTGCGCGGCGTGAAATCCGATTTGATTCAGGAAATTACCTTGTTCGACGTATATCGTGGGGTAGGGCTACCTGAAAACATGAAGAGCATGGCAGTAAAAGTGATTTTGCAGGATGCGGAACGTACTTTGACGGATGATACGGTTGAAGAGATCGTGCAGAAGTTGATTGCTGCTGCTGAAACTGTTGGTGCACGTTTGCGATAGAATAGATAAGAACAAGAAGTCGGCTGCTTGGTATCAAGCAGCCGACTTAGTTATATGAAATAAAATTTATTTGTTAATCATCGTACAAGAAGATGATTTGCTTTGTGCCTCACTTACAGTTTTGCATTCGTAGACAGTGCCAGCAGCAGTAATATATAGTGACTTAGTATAGCCATTTGGTTTTGGTTGAAGGTATACATAATAGGTATTGATATTTGTATTGTCTGTTAGTGCAGATACAAAATCATATCTACGCTCAGGATCACTATTCTTACTATTGACTAAAGTAGAGAGTCCAGCAGTTGAGTAATTGCCATTATTACGCAATTTATTCTGCCTCATTTGAGCAACTATATCTAATAGATGGTTTTTAGCGGCAGCTAAATGTGTCTTTTCAATATGGGACTGATAAGATGGCAACGCAATAGCAGCTAGTATACCGATTATGGCTACAACAACCATCATCTCTACAAGAGTGAAGCCTCTAGTTTTCTTTTTCATTGGCCATTCCTGTTATTTGCCAGAATATTCAACGTAAGACTGCAAAGTGACCACGGTATTATTGTTAGCCCCCCATGCACGAGCCGTTACGCGGAAAACATTTTTATAGTTTTGGTCAGCAATTTCGCCCAAACGTTCTACCATATAACAAGCATTATTAGTGTTGGATGACTGATTTTTTAAGCAGTGTCTACCTTTGTTTGCTTCATTTAGATTGACGGAATCACTTCTTTTCCAAACAGGCGTAGAATCAGATGCTTTGCCACCACAAATGCCATCCTTGCAAGAGTTACTATTGGCTGCAGCAGTAAATGCTTTATTTTGCTCAGTTACAATACGTTGTTCACCATTTCGCAGTGCTTGTTCAGCGAGAGAGAAGGCATATTTCCTATCTGCATCATTTGAGCTAATACGCATTTCTGTATTGGTTGATTGCATGCTGGCAACAACAATTAGCGCAATAACCAGCATCATAATTAGTACGATGAATAGAGTATAGCCTTGTTGTTTTTGAGTTACGATTGATTGGCGCATACGTTTCCTCCACGAACATTAGCTCTAATTAAATATTGGTTAACGGTACCATATGTGTTTGCATCATCATTAAGCCGCAAGCGCATTTCAAGGATAGTTGGCAACATAGAAATACGAGTTACGTCAGGTGCATTTCCCAACGTCGTACGGTTACTAGAGAACGTTACAGAAGTATTGGTATTGTTGCAGCCTGCATATAATTGCTGGATACCCATTCCTTGGATGTTAGAAACCATCAATTGAGGGTTCCCCCATGAACCACTTGGAGTCAGAGTAAATCGATATAAAGCATCAGCTGTGGTGTTAACATTAGGAATTCGACCAATAACGTAGGCAACTCCATATACTTGGGATAGAGTGGTTTGCGGGAGGTAAAAAACGTCAGGACCGCTAAAGTGAGAAATAATTGATCCACCACCGAAACCAGAACCAATGACTAGATCATTCCCATTTTGGGTAAGGGTGCTGCCATTACCAATATACATGCGTCCACAAGAAGATAAGGCGATGGGGCCTCCAGCATTAGCAACGTCCCTTAATTCTTTAGGAGCATCTTTTGCTGTAGGATTAGTTACTTCTGTGACGGGAGTAAGATTTTGCCCGTATACGAAAATTAGTGCTGAAGAGGAGTTACTTGGTACGAACCCAGAAATATTAAATGTATTTTTAGCCGTGTTAGCATTCATTATACTAATTCCACTGTAAGCTGGATCATCTAGAACCAGTTTAAAGTTTGCAGTATTAGATTGAAAGCCATCGGTAGAATGGGGCGATGTGGGCATCTGTTTGTGTACTAAATTCCCCATATTAAAACAACCAAAGGAGCCGGCCATTTGGGCGTCGCGGAGAATCAACTCTGAGGCATTGCGCAGGTCTTGCTGTGCAGCTAGGCGGCTTTCAGAGTTTGTACGCATTCTACTGGTAATACCATATGTAATACCAATGGCAAGTAAAACAACCAATGCCAACGAGCTAGCAACCATGAATTCAATCAAAGTAAATCCATGTGGTTTTGCCTGAAAATTTGGAATATGTGGTTTGCTCTTTGGAGAGCGGCATAGATGATATTTCATAATAATTTAGTCTCCTACAACCGCACTATAGCTATAGTTAAAGTCATCGGAATTTTGAGTATCCCCATTACTTTCTGTCCATTTTACCTCGATTGTAGTAGTGGGCGTATCACCAGAGGTACTAGTAATTGCATATGAAATGCCGGTCGCATTGGGTAATGCATTTTGCAGTTCTGCAGTAAATGCATTTAGTTGGCAGGCGATGAGAGCCTTACGCTTTATGCCGGTTGCATTACCACATACGGGAATATCGACGGCAGATGATGTAGGAGTAATATTTTGTGTTGATTTATTATAGTCGGTGTAGGTGAATTTGGTTGTAGCAGCTGAGTGAGTGCCAATATTATTGATTACATCAGGGTTGCTTAACATGCCAGCAGACAGATTCTGCACAGCCTGAGCAACCCGAGTTTGCATTTCTGCTTCACGGACGTTACCCACAGATTTTAATTGTGCAAGCATAAGAGCCATAATGCCAAATGCCATAATAAATACAGAAATGAGCACTTCTAATAGAGTACTACCCCGATTAAGATGTATCGGCTTTAATAAGAATTTATGATTAGACATGCTGTTATTCCTTCAAGCTTTAAGATAAAGCACAATAGGTTGCATAGCTACTTGCAGTTAATGAATTGAATTCAGAAGGGGTCATATTCCCGTTGCAGGTTATCACTCGACCACTCGGTGCAATTAAAGCCATGCGGACATGCTTTCCATCACTCGCTGCTATTCTGATGTAGTTAGAAGAGTATGTGTATTGGCCATTAGATTTACCAACACCAAAAGTGCCATTTGGCATATAAATAAAGCGAGTTTTATCAGTCGTTGGATTGCTAAGCGCAATATCAAGGCTACTAATTGTTATTGACTCATTATTAATTAATACTGAGCGTAAATCTGTGTCATTACTAGAATTGACGATGCCACTGTCGTAGTCATTATTGCTATTTTTATCAATGAACGCCAATAAGGAGTTACCTCCTTTATCGCAGCCATTATTGGGCTTGGCATCAGATTTAAGTTTAATGCCGCCACAGATGATAACAGGACTGTTTCTGCGTACGGCCTCAGTTCTGGCAAATCGGAAAATAGTTGTAATTTGGCTGATTCGATTACCTAACTTTTGTGTAGCGATAAAGTTACTCATGCTTGGCATGGCAATTGTAGCCATAATCCCGATCAGGGTCAGGGTAATCATCAGCTCTATCAGGGTAAAGCCCTGTGTATGTTGTCGTGTCTTCATGGCCATCACTTTAAAATGGGAAATGGGGCACAAAAATAGGCGGATTGAGTAAGATTGTTCTTATTCTTCAGTAAAGTAAGTATGCCCAGTATGTACTGCATTGTCAAATTTGCTGAATTCGCCGGTAAAGACCAGCGGGATTTTGCCGGTGGGGCCGTTACGGTGTTTGCCGATGATGCATTCGGCCATGCCTTTTTTGTCAGTATCGGGGTGGTAGTATTCATCACGATACATGAACATAATCAGGTCGGCATCCTGCTCGATGGCACCGGATTCTCGCAAGTCGGACATCATGGGGCGTTTATCGGTGCGGGATTCAACAGTACGCGACAGTTGAGAGAGGGCGATAATCGGGATATCCAATTCTCTGGCCAGCGATTTGAGTGAACGGGAGATTTCCCCCAATTCTGCTGCGCGGTTGTTACTGTTGTGGCCGGTGCCGCTCATCAGCTGTAAGTAGTCGATAACCACTAGCCCCAATTTACCTTTTCTTCTGGCCAAGCGGCGCACGCGAGCGCGGACTTCCAGCGAATTTAAGGCAGGGGTTTCGTCGATAAAGATGGGGGCGTCTGACAGTTTGTGTAGAGCGTCATTGAGCCTAGCCCAATGTTCGTCTTGCAATTGACCGGTTTTGAGTAAGCCCTGATCCAGCCTCCCAACCGAACCGAGCATACGCATTACCAGCTGCACCCCGCCCATCTCCATCGAGAAGATGGCAACGGGCAGGTGCGTACTGATAGCGACGTTTTCCGCGATATTCAATGAAAAAGCGGTTTTCCCCATTGCCGGCCTTCCAGCAACGATGATGAGATCACCACCGTGCAAACCGGCTATTTTTTTATCTAGATCGATGAATCCGGTTGGAATGCCGGTTACATCGTCTTTATTTTCCCTTGAGTAAGCCTTGTCGATTTTGGCGACGGCTTCTTTCAGCATGGCAGGCATCTCTAAGAATTCGTGTTGCACTCTGCTGGTGCTTTCGGCAATTTTAAAGATTTTGGCTTCCGCCTCGTCCAACATTTGTTTGACGTCCCTACCTTGCGGATTGTAAGCATTCCTAGCAATCTCTGTGCCAGCTTGTGCGAGCTGGCGCATGATGGAACGGCCGCGCACGATTTCGGCGTAGCGGGAGATGTTGATGGCAGAGGCAGTATTTTGTGCCAAATCCACCAGATAGCCGAAACCGCCGGCCTCTTCCAGCACCTCTTCGCGCTGCAATACCTCTTCCACGGTAATGGTGTCGGCCGGGCGATTGCGTTCGGCCAGGTGGGCGATGGCGCGGAAAATCAGGCGGTGTTCGTAGCGGTAGAAGTCTTCTTCCGAGATGGTGCCGGCAATGCGGTCCCAGGCGGAGGAATCCACCATCAGCCCGCCCAATACCGACTGCTCGGCTTCCATGGAGTGCGGCGGCAGGGCAAGGCTTTCGTTACTTTGGTCTTGAATATCCATAATAGTTTGTTGCGGCAGGAGAATAGGGGCTACCTGAAAAATATCATTACTGAATATGCAGCTTGAGGCTACCTGAAAAAGGCCGAAACCTTTACAAGCCTATTGTAGGTACGTTTCTGCACGCCACGCTTCTCGAACGCTTGGAAAAGATTGAAATATTACCCGCACATTTCGTCTCTGCTTGCTTTGAGCTGTGCTTGGGTCATGTGCTTTGTAAAGGTTTGAGGCTACTTGAAAGCCGGTGACCGTTTATTTTTCAGGTAGCCTACAAAGTATGCCCTGGGTGAGCCAGCATACTGACAAATTCCGTCACTTTTGTTGCGAGTGTACAGAGAGCGGATTGTGCTGCTCTGTCACGCTAAGGCAGGCGCATGCGCTGAGGGCAGGCAAAATGTTCAGCTGTCGGCGCCATAGTTCGGCTGTACCAATGCGCAAACCGGGCGGTGGCGGCGGCTGCGGTGGCGTCGGCCTGGGATGCGACCGCATTCTTGTGCGGGGCTTTCGGAGCTGCCGCTGCGTGCAGAGGCTTTACTGCGGCTGTCTGCATTACGGCCACGGCGGCCGTTGCGTGCTTCACGCGGTTCACGTGTATCGCGTGAGGAGTGCTCGGCGGCAGGGCGGCTACCTTCCTGTTGATGTTGCCACCAGCGCGGTTCGAAGCCTTCAATCCGCTCCACCGGCAATTCTTTGCCGATGAGTTCTTTAATGGCCTCAAACATTTTCTGTTCGTCTTCGTCCATCAGCGAGATGGCTACACCCTCGGCGCCGGCGCGGCCGGTGCGGCCGATACGGTGCACATAATCTTCGGCCTGGGTGGGCATTTCATAATTGATCACGAAGGGCAGCTCGGCAATATCCAACCCGCGCGCGGCTACGTCGGTGGCCACCAGTACGCGCAGTTCGCCGGCCTTGAAGGCGTTGAGCGTTTCCAAACGGGTTTGCTGCGATTTATCGCCGTGAATCGGCGCCACGCTGAGGCCGCGCCGTTTCAGGTCGCGGGCTACTTGATCGACGCTCTGCTTGGTTTTGCAGAACACGATTACCTGATTGATGTGCAAATCTACAATCAGCCGCTCCAGCAGGTTGCGCTTCTGGGCGGTGTCGATGGCGATGATGTGCTGCTCGACGCTGGCGCTGGCCGTATTCTGCGGCGCGGTCTGCACCTGCTCGGGTCGGTTCATAAAATCCTGCGCCAGCTTGCGGATGGGCGGCGAGAAAGTGGCGGAAAACAGCAGGGTTTGGCGCTGTTTGGGCAGCAGCTGCATGATGCGGCGGATGTCGTCGATAAAGCCCATGTCGAGCATGCGGTCGGCTTCGTCGAGCACCACGATTTCCACTTTATCCAGCCGGATGTTTTTCTGTTGCACGTGATCCAGCAGGCGGCCTACGGTGGCCACCACGATCTCGCAGCCGGCGCGCAGGTCGGCAGTTTGTTTGTCCATATTCATGCCGCCGAACAGCACGGTGTGGCGCAGCGGCAGGTTTTTGATGTAGGCAGCGGTATTTTGGTCGATTTGGTCGGCCAGCTCGCGGGTGGGGGTGAGCACCAGCATGCGCACCGGATGCATGGCAGGCGATGTGCTGGTGGTGGCGTAGCGGCGCAGGCGCTCCAGGCTGGGCAGCATGAAGGCGGCGGTTTTGCCGGTACCGGTTTGGGCGGCTGCCAACAGATCGTGGCCGGCCAATACTTTGGGGATGGCGGCAGTTTGGATGGCGGTGGGCTGCTCATAACCCTGGTCGGCCAGTGCGGCGGTGATTTCGGCGCTAAGGCCGAGATTGGTAAAGGGGTTGTTCATATTTGCTCCGTGTGGCAGCTGCGCGGTGGGCGGCTGCAGGGAATGGGGATAGGCTTTGGCGGCAGTTTGGATGAATTTGGCCGGCAAAGGATGAAGGCTACCTGAAAATATAGGCGGTAGCGAAGTTAAAGCAGGCCGGTGATACGCTTGAAAATTGTGCGCAAACCGGCACGATAAAATGCCACGAGAAGTGTTTCAGGAGTAGCGGTTGCCAGGAAACCCGGTCAGAGGCTACCTGAAAGCGTGGGCTTCAACGAAATTCAAATAAAAGACCGGCAATGCAAGATGCCGAACAAGCCGTATTGTGCCTGAAAAACTGGTTTTCAGGTAGCCTCTATCGCGGCCTATTTCCAGATTTGCCGAGCATTCTGGCGCAGGTAGTCGGCGTCGGAGAAAGTGGTGATCAGATGCGGTTTGAGGGCGATGAAGATAGCGGATAACAGGCCGGTGAGGAAGGCTTCACCCCAGGCAATCAGAAAGAACACCGGCAGCACCGAGCCCAGCAGGATGGCGGTGGGAAAAGTTCCGACCAGATATAGCAACACTCCGTTGGCCGCTGCGCTGAGCAGGATGCCGGCCGCAGCGGCGAAAAAGCCGTTGAGGAAGATGTAGATAAACAGATTGCGCGGCAGCCGACGCACGATTTGCCGTGCCAGCGCCACGCCGGCCAGCGGCGGCACAATGCCGGCCAAAACCGTTAGCCCCGCCACGCTCAAATCGCCCACGCCCTGCCACAGCCAGATATATGGCAATAGCAGCAATACGGCCAAGCAGAATGCTGCCGGAATGTCCACCATCAAGGCCAGCAGGCCGATACCCAGCAAATGGTAGCTCAACCCGCCCAGCATCCCGCCGGCCGGCGCGGCGCGCAGGCTCCAGCACAGCGCCATGATCAGCAGCCCAACCCATGCCGCTTGGCGGTGTGCGCGCCATGTTGCCAAAGCCGGGCGCAGGGCAGCGGCAAACAATAGCAGGCACAGCACATCGGCGGCCAGCAACCAAGGCAGGGGGAACCAGTGAGCGGGGAAATTCATGGGGTTAGCAGCTCAGATTTGCCAATCAATCGGCGGCAGGCCGTGCTGTTGCAAATAGGCGTTGGCTTGCGAGAAATGGCGGCAACCGAAGAAGCCGCGGTGGGCGGAAAGCGGCGAGGGGTGCGGCGCAGTGAGCACCAGATGGCGGGTGCGGTCGATAATGGCGCCTTTTTTCTGGGCATGGCTGCCCCACAGCATGAATACTAAGTGTTCGCGCCCTTCGTTGAGCACGGCAATCACGTGGTCGGTGAAGGTTTCCCAGCCCAGCGCGGCGTGGGAATGAGCCTGTCCAGCGCGCACGGTGAGCACGGTGTTGAGCAGCAGCACGCCCTGCTCCGCCCAGCTTTGCAGATAGCCGTGTTTGGGGATTTGAAAGCCGGGAATGTCTTGCGCCAACTCTTTGTAAATATTCACTAGGGATGGCGGAACGGCCACGCCTTCGCGCACGGAAAAGGCCAGCCCGTGTGCTTGGTTGGCGCCATGGTATGGGTCTTGCCCGAGAATGACCACACGCACTTGGCCGAACTCGGTGGCGCGGAAGGCGTTGAACACGTCGGCGGCGGGCGGGTACACAATTTGCCCGGCTTCGCGCTCGTTGTGCACGCTATGGATAATGTGTTGGAAATAGGGTTGCTGTTTTTCCGCACCGATGGCTTCGTGCCAAGTTTGCATGGGGTTTCCTTATGAGATGGAAAGAGGCTACCTGAAAATAAGCGGGATGCCTTGGGAAAGGCTACCTGAAAACAGAAAACGCTATTTTCAGGTAGCCTTTATTTACATCAGCCAGCCTGTTGGGGTAACAGATCGGTTTTCACGCAGACGTAGGAAGCCAGCGATAACACGGAACACATACCAAGCCCCCACTAAAGGCAAAATTAGGAAGCCAACAAGCACAAATAGCAAAACGTAGCCAATAGCACTGCCAATGACCGTTATCCAAAAAGTCTTCAACAAAAATTGAATGTGATCGAAATAAATCGTACCGCGCAGCTCATTGCGTTTAGCGTAAGCCATAATGACACCGCCCAAAGTGGGCACAATGCCAAAGCCGAACATACCCAACGCATACAATGCGTAGATAACGTAAAGATAGGACACATTGCGCTCTTCTCGCGACATATTTGCCAAATCGGGTACAGCGAGCTCCGCAATGGGATCAAACGGCTTGCCGCCACGTTCCGACTGTTTATTATCCATCATTCATTCCTTAATATTTTGATTATGCTGTGTATTTAGTTATACGGGTTAATGCGTATCCAGCTCGGCAAAACCTTTTACCAGATTATCAATCTGCTTGAGCTGGCTCAAGAAAGGCTCGAGCTGGCTTAAGCGCAGGGCGCAGGGGCCGTCGCACTTGGCCTGCTCGGGATCGGGGTGAGCTTCCAAAAACAGCCCGGCCAGCCCCACCGCCATGCCGGCGCGCGCCAAGGTAACAATCTGCTCGCGCCGCCCGCCGGCCGAATCGCTGCGTGCGCCGGGCTGCTGCAGGCTGTGGGTTACGTCGAAAAACACCGGCACGTTCATCTGCTTCATGGTGTCGAAGCCGAGCATGTCCACCACCAAGTTGTTGTAGCCAAAGGCAGAGCCGCGCTCGCACAAGATGATTTTATCGTTGCCCGCTTCCAGGCATTTATTGATGATGTGGCGCATTTCGTGCGGAGCGAGGAATTGCGCCTTCTTCACGTTGATAATCGCGCCGGTGCGCGCCATGGCGTGCACCAGATCGGTTTGGCGGCTCAAAAAGGCCGGTAGCTGCAAAATATCGACCACCTCCGCTGCTGGCGCGGCTTGGTAAGGCTCGTGGATGTCGGTAATCACCGGCACGTTATAGGCTGCCTTAATATCGGCGAGCCATTGCAAACCCTTTTCCAAACCCGGACCGCGGAAAGAATGCAGGCTGGAGCGGTTGGCCTTGTCGAAGCTGGCTTTGAACACATAGGGAATATCCAGCTTACGGCAGATTTCTATATAGGTTTCGGCAATTTCCATGGCCAAATCGCGGCTTTCCAGCACGTTCATGCCGCCAAACAAAACGAAGGGGCGGTTGTTGGCAATGGTGAAGCCGTGAAGCGGGATTTGCGGAAGGGCAGTTTGCATGGCGCGTGTCCGTTGTTTGGATGGGTTAAAAGATGACCCGATTATAACGGAAAAGGACGGTATGAAACGGAAGGCTACCTGAAAACGAGCTCGCCGAAGGCGGATGAGTTTCTGCGAGGCGGACCGAGGTCGCCGAAGGCATCCGCAGTTTCCTACCAAGCTAAAGTGGGGGAGATAGTTATACCTTTTCAGGTAGCCCACTTGGGAAAGGCAGGCAAACCAATGAATTGCCTGATGTGCAGCCTGCTTGCACTAGGCTTGGTGCCGAGATTTGAGTACAATACATCACTTAAAGAAATGTGTTTGCTGCAAGCAAACCAACCGCCAGCCGCCGCCGGAACCACAAGCAAACAGAGGCTGGCGTTTGCTTCAGCCCGGCCGACAGCGCGCCCCCGTAGGGTGCAGAAAGTGGAACATGACCAAAGCAAAAACAACGCCGATTTTACCGCCCGCCATGCTGGGCATTTTGGGCGGAGGCCAGTTGGGCCGGATGTTTACCGTGGCCGCCAAACAAATGGGCTACAGCGTAACCGTGCTCGATCCCGATCCCAACTCTCCCGCCGCAGCCCTGGCTGACAAACACATTTGTGCCCCGTATGACGACCTCGGCGCGCTGGCCGACCTGTCCACTTGCGCCGCCGTTACCACCGAATTTGAAAACGTCAATGCTCAGGCCATGCGCGCCTTGGCATTGGAAACCCGCGTGTGCCCCAGCGGCGACAGCGTGGAAATTGCCCAAAACCGTATTCAGGAAAAAGCCTGGATAGCCAAGGCCGGCCTCGAAACTGCGCCTTATCTGCCCGTTACCCAAGAAGCTGACCTCACCGACGAAGCCGTCGAGCCGCTCCTGCCCGGCATCGTCAAAACCGCCATGCTCGGCTACGACGGCAAAGGCCAGGTGCGCGTGTCCAGCCCGGAAGAAGCCCGCGCCGCCTTCAAACAGCTCGGCGGCGTGCCCTGCGTGCTGGAAAAAATGCTCAACCTGCATTCCGAAATTTCTGTAATCGTGTGCCGGCTCAACAGCCAGCAGGTGAAATGCTTCCCGCCCGCCGAAAATCGCCACGAAGACGGCATCCTGGCCTACTCCATCGTGCCCGCCCGCCTGCCCGACGAAGTGCAGAAGCAGGCGCAGGAAATGGCCTGCCAGCTGGCCGAAGCCATGAATTATGTCGGCGTGCTGGCCGTGGAAATTTTCGTCATCGGCAACGATCACAAATTGATTGTAAACGAAATCGCCCCGCGCCCGCACAATTCCGGCCACTACACTTTGGATGCCTGCGCCAGCAACCAATTCGAGCAACAAGTGCGCCTCATGTGCGGCCTGCCGCCTGCCGACACCCGGTTGCTCTCCTGCTGCAGTATGGCCAACCTTTTGGGCGATATTTGGCTGCCCTCAGGCAAGGTAAACTGGCTGCCGCTCCTGCAACGCCCCGATGTGTGCCTGCATCTCTATGGCAAAAAAGATGCCCGCCCGAAGCGCAAGATGGGCCACTTCACCGTGCTTTCTTCCCAGTCTGCCGACATCGCGTTTATGCTTGCGCACAAATTGCAGCGGCAGCTGCAGCGAAAAGGGAAGTAGCACACGCCATCCT
Source organism: Eikenella sp. HMSC071B05 (assembly GCF_001811325.1). Taxonomy (NCBI): domain Bacteria; kingdom Pseudomonadati; phylum Pseudomonadota; class Betaproteobacteria; order Neisseriales; family Neisseriaceae; genus Eikenella; species Eikenella sp. HMSC071B05. The sequence goes on from NZ_KV804544.1 coordinate 17,863, forward strand.
AAGCAGGGCTATCGGAAACAGCAGCCTTGTTTTGACGGAGAGTGGAAATAGGATTGGGCAAGATACAGGCTACCTGAAATCTTCAGGTAGCCTGTATCTTGCCCAATCCGTTTACAACGCGTTTTGCGGCCTGCCTTCGGCGAAGGCGGTGATATTGGCTTCGAGAATTTCGGTCATATTGAGCAGGGCTTCCTGGCTGGTCCAGGCGATGTGCGGGGTAACGATGAGGTTGGGCAGCGGGGCGAGCAGGGGGTTGTCTTGGCGCGGCGGCTCTTGGCTGAGCACGTCGAAACCGGCGCCGCCGAGCCGGCCTTGTTGCAGGGCGGCGAATACGGCTTGTTCGTCGGCGAGGCCGCCGCGGCCGGTGTTGATAAGGATGGCGGTCGGTTTCATCAGACGCAGCTCGGCCTCGCCGATCATGTGGCGGGTGTGCTCGTTGAGCGGGCAGTGCAGGGAAACGGCATCGGCCTGCTGCAAGGCTACCTGAAACGGGGTGTAGCCTTCGCGCACGGCGGCTGCGTGTTTGTGTTCGCCCCAGATGACTTTCATGCCGAAGGCCTGGGCGTAGCCGGCGAGGGTGCGGCCGATGTTGCCGCGACCGAAGATGGCGAGGGTTTTGCCGCCGAGGTCGTGCATGGGGGTGTTGAAATGGACGAATTGGGGGGATTGCTGCCAGGCGCCGGCAGCGATGTCGCGCATGCAGGCGGGCAAGTGGCGGATGAGGGCGAGCAGCATCATGAAGGCGTGTTGGGCCACGCTTTCGCTGCTGTAGTTGCGCACGTTGCACACGGTAACGCCGGCGGCTTTGGCGGCGGCCAGGTCGATGTGGTCGTAGCCGGTGGCGGCCACGGCGATGAGTTTGAGCTGGGGATTGGCGGCGAGGTGTTCGGCGCGGATGGCAACTTTGTTGGTGATGGCGATTTGTGCGCCGGCGAGGTGGGCGTTGGTTTGCTCGGGCGCGGTGGCAGGAAATTCGTGCAGGGTGTGGGGGAAGTTGAAAGAGAGCGGGCGGGCAGGAAGGGTGTCGCGGTCGAGGAAGACGATGTGCATGGGCGGCTCCTTGGAACAGGGATGGAAGACGATATGGCCTGCAGGGAGTATAGCGCGAAACTGGAGGTGGGCGGGAAGGCTACCTGAAAATCGGCACTGCTTGCTTTCAGGTAGCCTTAAATTGGATTTTCGGCGGCCTGCCGGTTCGGCTGCTTGGAAGCTCGGCGGCGCCATAGTTGGATTGCGTTGCAGCTGCGTTTTAGCTGTGCAGAAACTCTGCTGCGCGTGTTTCCACTTTGTTGAAGCTGCGCTTTCAGGTAGCCCTTACTGCGGCTATACTGTCGCTTTTCCCGGTTTTCAGTTTCAAAACATATGAGTTGGTCGAATATTTTCCTGAGCACGCACTTTTTGCTCACGCTGGGCATTGCCCTGCGGGTGATTTACGCCCGCCGCTCGGGCAGTGCGGCGCTGGCTTGGCTCACGCTCCTGTTTGCCTTCCCGTTTGTAGGCGTAGCGGCTTATCTGCTGATTGGCGAGCCGAAGCTGGGGCGGTTGCGTGCGGCGCGCCGGGCGGAACTGCATGCTTTCCACGATGAATTTGCCGACCGTTTCCTGCCGCCCGAGGCCGCGCCGGTGGCGGATATCCGCTTCAGGCAGTTGGCGCGTTTCGTGCAGGGCAGGGCGGGCTACGCGCCCACCGGCGATAACGGCGTGCGCCTGCTGGCCGATACGGACGAGATTTTGCAGGCCTTTGTGGACGACATCGATGCGGCACAGCATTGCTGCCTGCTGGAGTTTTATATTGTGGACGGCAGCGGGCGGGTGGAAGCAGTGCTGGAGGCGCTGATGCGCGCGGCGGATCGCGGCGTGCGCTGCCAGCTGTTGGCCGATTCGCTGGGCAGCCAAGGGTTTTGGCTGTCGGACTGGCCGGATTGGCTGCGCGAAGCCGGGGTGGAGGTTACTCCTGCGCTGCCCTTCGGGCTGATCAGCTCGCTGTGGGTGCGAGCTGATGTGCGCAACCACCGCAAAATCCTGGTGGTGGACTACCGCATTGCCTACACCGGCAGCTACAACCTGGTGGATCCCAAACTCTTCAAGCAGGGCGCGGGCGTGGGTGAATGGGTGGACGCGGTGCTGCGCTGTGAAGGTGTGGCAGCGCAGGAATTGGCGGCGGTGTTCTACGGCGATTGGGCGGTGGAAAACTCACACAACCTCAATGCCACCTTGGAATACCTGAGCGGCTACCTCACCGGTACACACGAACGCTTTGCCGGCAGCGGCAGCGAAACCCTGCAAGTGCTGCCCTCACACCCGGGCGGCGATACTTCGCTGGTGTACGATGTGTTGGTGAACGCGCTGAACGTGGCGCAGGAATCCGTGATCATCAGCACGCCCTATTTCGTGCCGGATGAAGCTCTGCTCAACACGCTTACCATGACCGCCCAGCGCGGCGTGAAAGTAACCTTAATCCTGCCGCGGCGCAACGATTCGCGTCTGGTGCGCTACGCCAGCAGCGCCTACTACCAGCCGCTTTTGGATGCGGGCGTGAGGCTGAAAATGTATGGCGGCGGCTTGCTGCACACCAAGGCGGTGGTGGTGGACAACTGCTTTGCCTTGTTCGGCACGGTAAACATGGATATGCGCAGTTTCTACCTCAACCTCGAAGTAAGTCTCGCCCTTTATTCGCCCGACACTGTGACTGCCGTGGCCACACTGCTACAAGGCTACCTGAAAGACTGCGAAGAAGTGGAGCTGAAAAAATGGCAGCAGCGCCCGCGCATCCGCCGCTTTGTCGAACGCTGCGTGCGGCTGGCCAGCCCGTTGCTGTAGAAGCAGCCGGCCAAGCCATGGTGTGAAATAATTATAAGTTGGCATCTTTACCAAAACCGAAGGCTGCCTGAAAACTATTTCATATCATTGGGCTTGGGGCGGAAAAACATTTATGTTAAGATAAACACATTCTTTTATAGTGAATGAATGAAAACCGAGACAAAGCGGTGCGCCGAGGTAGTGCTAAGCAGTGCTAGCACGGCGGATCAACGCAGTGTCGTTTTTTGTTCATTTACTATAGTAGACACTTCCCTTCAACTTTATATAAGGATCCAACCATGAAGAAAACATCCGTATTCGCCGCTTTGATCGCCGCCTTCGCTTTGACCGCTTGCGGTGACAACCCCGCTCCGGCTGCTGCATCTGATGCCTCTGCCGCTTCCGCCGCTTCTGCTCCGGCTGCTTCCGCACCTGCTGCTTCTGCTCCGGCTGCCGCTGCATCTGATGCTTCTGCCGCTGCAGCTGCTGGCGACCACTGGTGCCAGCCTTGGGAAAACAAAATCGAAGAATACCTGGCTAGCGTGAAAGACGAGCAACGTCGCAAAGAATTTGCCGATATCTACGCTCCCCTGCGCCAGAACATGCGCAACATCCAGGAAAACATGATGAAGACCACTCCCGAACAGCGTAAACAGGAGTGCGATGCTTTGATCAGCCAGCTGGAAAAAGATATTGCTGAAGATATCGAAGACGCTAAAAGTGAATAAGCACGATTGCAGCTGTATTGAAAATACCGCCGGAAAGCCCGGCGGTATTTTTGTTGGGTGGATCGGTTGATGGAGACAAGTTTCAGGTAGCCTTTGTTGTTCTGGAAAGGCTACCTGAAAACATGTGGGCTAATGCTGCTTGAGCGGCAGTTTGATATGAGGTTTGGCAGGTTTGGCCGGCGCTTCCGGGGGGGGCTCAGGGGCGGTTTTGAGGCCGAGTTCGATTTGCTGCTCGTCGCTGAGCAGGTTGCTCCAGTCGCCGTGTTTATACCATTCGGGGCCGTCGGTTTCGATGGGGTGTTGGATGCGCTCGCAGCCGTTGCCGCATTGCAGATCTTCGGTGCGGCAGTATTTGTCGCAGCCCCAGCAGATGCGTTCGGGGTGTTTGGGGAAAATGGGAAATTTTTTGGCCATGATGTGTGTCGTTTATTGATATGGTTTAAAGCATGGCGGCGTGGGCTGAAAGCGGGATGCCCTGCAGCTGCTGCGTTGCTCGCTGCTACAGGAACAGAAATCCCGTTTTCATTGGCGCTGCACTTTGCGCACCTGCGAAATGGCATATAGGGCGCTGATGATTTGCTCCAGCTGCTCGAGGTTGGATATTTGCAGGCGGAAGCTGAATTCGATGAAGCCTTCGCTGTTTTCCTGGGCGGAGCTGAGGGTGTCGACCGATTCGATGTCGGCGCCATGCCCGGATACGGCTTGTGCCATGGCGGCGAGCAGGCCGTGGGCGCGTTTGGCGGATACGGTGATGCTGGTGTGGTAGGTTTTCTTTTGCTCGATACCTTCCCAGTTGGCATCCAGTTGTTGCTCGGGCGGGGCTTTGAGGGTGTTGGGGCAGGTGTCGCGGTGGATGATGAGGCCGTGGTCTTTCACGAGCAGGGCTTTGATGCTGTCGCCGGGGATGGGGTGGCAGCAGGAAGCGAGTTGGACGCGGCCGCTGTCGCTGCTGCCCACGCTGATGGGGGCTATTTTCACGCCGTTGCTCTCGGGCTGGCGGCCGGCGATTTCGGCAATGTGCATGGCCACGGATACGGGGGCAAGCCTGCCCATGCCCACGTCGTAGAGGATGTCTTCGAAGCTGGTGTTTTTGCGGCTGAGGTCGTCGAGATAGCTTTGCTTGAGGTCTTCGGAGAGCAGGAGTTCTTGGGGCAGCAGGGCGGTGAGGGCGCGTTGCAGCAGCTGCTCGCCCAGGCACACGGCATCGCCGCGGTCGATGTTTTTGAGTTTGTTGCGGATGGCACTGCGGGCGCGGCCGGAAATCACGAAGTTGAGCCAGGCCGGATTGGGGCGGGCGGTGTTGGAAGTGATGATTTCCACGCTGTCGCCGGTGCGCAGGCGGGTGCGCAGGGCAACCATGTTGTTGTTGACACGGGCGGCAATGCAGCGGTGGCCGATGTCGGTGTGCACGGCATAGGCGAAATCCACGGGCGTGGCGCCTTCGGGCAGCACGAGGATTTTACCTTTCGGCGTGAATACATACACTTCTCGCGGGAACAAATCCACCTTCACATGCTCAAGGAATTCGATGGCGTTATCGCCCTGGGCTTGGAAATCGAGGATGTTTTGCAACCATTGGTGGGTGCGTTGGGCGGCCGGGTCGGTGGCGGGGTTTTTGTAGAGCAGGTGGCTGGCTACACCTTCTTCGGCCACCTTATCCATTTCGCGGGTGCGGATTTGCACTTCGATGGGCAGGCCGAAGGGACCGACCAGGGTGGTATGCAGGCTTTGGTAGCCGTTGGCCTTGGGGATGGCGATGTAGTCTTTGATGTGGCCGGGCTTGGGCTTATAGAGGCTGTGCAGCGCGCCGAGGGCGGCGTAGCAGGCGGGGATGTTGTTAACGATGACGCGGAAGCCGTAAATATCCATCACTTCGGAGAAATGCAGTTTTTTGTCCTGCATTTTCTTGTAGATGCTGTAGAGGTTTTTTTCGCGGCCGCGGATTTTGGCTTCGATGTTGGCGCTTACCAGCCGCTGGCTGAAGGCACTCAATACTTTGCCCACCACGTCGCGGCGGTTGCGGCGGCTGGCTTGGCGGGCGCGCTCGAGCACGGCGTAGCGGTTGGGCAGCAGGTATTTGAAAGAGAGGTCTTGCAGCTCGCGGTAGGCATGGTTGAGGCCGATGCGGTTGGCGAGCTGGGCGTAGATTTCCAACGTTTCGCGGGCGATGCGGCGGCGGCTGTCGGGCTTTTTGGCATCCAGCGTGCGCATATTGTGCAGGCGGTCGGAGAGCTTGACGATGATGACGCGGATGTCTTTGGTCATCGCCATGATGAGCTTGCGGAAGCTCTCGGCCTGATGCTCGGCCTGGCTGTCGTATTCGAGTTTTTCCAGCTTGGAGAGGCCGTCCACCATATCGGCAATGGCCTGACCGAATTCGGCGGCCAGCTCTTCTTTGCTCGTGCCGGTGTCTTCAAGCACGTCGTGCAGCACGCCGGCGCACAGGCCTTGGGCGTCGATATGCCATTCGGCCAGCTGCTGGGCCACGGCCATGGGGTGGGTGATGTAGGGTACGCCGCTGTTGCGGAATTGGTTTTGGTGGGCGCGGATGCCGAAATCGCAGGCGCGGTTGAGCAGGCTTTGGTCTTCGGTTTTCAGGTAGCCTGCGGCGCGCAGCAGGGATTGGCGGCTGCGTTCGATGATGAGGTGGTATACCTCGTTGATTTGCCGGCGGCACTGGGTGAGCTGGGCTTCTTGGCCGGCTTCGGTATCTGTGTGGATATGGGCGACGATTTCAGTGCACACTTCGCCGAACGTGGGCTGCAAAAAGGCAGGGTCGGCCTGTGTGCCGAGGTCTTCCATGGCAATTTGCACCAGCACCGCGCACAGGGCGTGCACGCGCTGTTTTTCCTCAGCCAGCGCGGCGGTGAGGCGGAAGGCGCGTTCGAGCCGCTCGGGCTGCCCCTGCTTGGCGGCGGTGTCGTGAATGTAAACGCAGGCGGCTTCGAGCAAGGCCCAGCGTTCCATTTTTTTCAGGTAGCCTGTTTGGGCAAACAGGTGCTCACGCCAGGCGGCAACGGGGGCGGCATAATCGGCGCTGGGGGCAATCATGGTTACTTGCTGCGGGAGAGGATTTCTTCGCCGATTTGGCCGGCGGCGATTTCGCGCAGGGCGGTTACGGTGGGTTTGTTGTTGCGGATGTCGTCCACCAGCGGCATAGAACCGTTGGCCAGCTGGCGGGCGCGGTAGGCGGCGGCCAGGGTGAGATTGAAGTGGTTGGGGATGCGGGTGATGCAGTCTTCTACGGTAATACGTGCCATGATGTGTTCCTTATATGTGGTGAATTAATGGGATAAATGTTTTCAGGTGGCCTGCGGGCAGCCGGAGGCTACCTGAAAAATAAAATTAAGCGTTGTTGCCGCTGCCGAGCAGTTCGGTGAGGAAGGGAATTTGGTTTTCCAAACGGCAACGCTGGGATTTGATGATGTACAACAAGGCGGCTTCGGCGGCAGTGAGGTCGTCGTTCACCACCAAATAGTCGAACAGGCGGGCCTGCTCGATTTCGTTGCGTGCTTCGGCCAGCCGCACGGCAATCACTTGCGGGGCGTCGGCGGCGCGCTGGCGCAGGCGCTGCTCCAAAGTGGCCAAGGAGGGCGGGGCGATGAAGATGCTGTAGGCCTGCGGCAGCAGGCGGCGGATTTGTTCCGCGCCTTGGGTGTCAATTTCGAGGATAACGTCGACGCCTTGGCGGGTGAGGCTTTCCAGGCTTTGGGTGCTGGTGCCGTAGTAGTTGCCGTACACTTTGGCGTATTCCACGAATTGGCCTTCTTCAATCATGCGTTCGAATTCGGGCACGCTGACGAAGTGGTAGTGTTTGCCGTTTTCCTCGCCGCGGCGCGGGGCGCGGGTGGTATGGGAAACGGATACGCGGATGTCGGAATGGTGCTGCAGCAGCCGGGCGATCAGCGTGGTTTTGCCTGTGCCTGAGGCGGCGGAAATAACAAAAATATTGCCTTGCATGGTGCGGAAATTTTTTAGTTGAAATTCGGGCGTATTATCGCATAGCATTCAGGGCTTTGAAAGGGCGGCGGATCAGGCTTTGCACTTTGTTGGTGTGCGGTTTTCAGGTAGCCTGCCCGAGTAAAGGCTACCTGAAAACCGAAAATCCCCGCGCTTTTGCTTTTGCGGGAAACGGGGTAAAATTACGCTTTCCAAATCGGGCATTGCATCATGACCAAATTTATTTTCGTAACCGGCGGCGTGGTATCTTCCTTAGGGAAAGGTATCGCCGCCGCTTCTATTGCCGCCATCCTCGAATCGCGCGGGCTGAATGTAACCATGCTTAAGCTGGATCCGTATATCAACGTGGATCCCGGCACGATGAGCCCTTTCCAGCATGGCGAGGTATTTGTGACCGAAGACGGCGCGGAAACCGACCTCGACCTCGGCCACTACGAACGTTTCATCGACGCCAAGCTCACCCGTGCCAACAGCTTCAGCGCCGGGCAGGTGTATGAAAACGTGATTGCCAAAGAGCGCCGCGGCGACTATCTGGGCGGCACGGTGCAGGTGATTCCGCACATCACCGACGAAATCAAACGCCGCATCCACGAAGGCGCGGCCAATAAAGACGTGGCCATTGTGGAAATCGGCGGCACGGTGGGCGACATCGAATCGCTGCCGTTTTTGGAAGCCATCCGCCAGATGCGCAGCCAGCTCGGCCGCGCCAACACCCTGTTCGTCCACTTAAGCTACGTCCCCTACATCGCCGCCGCCGGCGAAATCAAAACCAAGCCCACTCAGCATTCGGTGAAAGAATTGCGCGAAATCGGCATCCAGCCCGACGTGCTTATTTGCCGTATGGACAGGCTGCTGCCTGAAGAAGAGCGGCGCAAAATCGCCTTGTTCTGCAACGTGGAAGAGCGCGCCGTAATCGGCTGCTATGATGCCGACAGCATCTATAAAATCCCCGAAATGCTGCACGGCCAGGGCATCGACGATGCCATTTGCGAGCAGCTCCAGCTCAATATCCAGCAGGCCGACCTCACCGAATGGCGCAAAATCGTGCATGCCATCGAGCATCCGAAGCACACCGTACACATCGCCATGGTGGGCAAATATGTGGATCTGACCGAATCCTACAAATCGCTCAGCGAAGCCCTGAAGCACGCCGGCATCCACACCGAAACCAAAGTGTGCATCACCTATATCGACAGTGAAAACATCGAAACCGAAGGCACGGACTGCTTGAAAAACTTCGATGCCATCCTGGTGCCCGGCGGTTTCGGCGTGCGCGGTGTGGAAGGCAAAATCGCCGCCGCCCGCTATGCCCGCGAAAACAAAGTGCCCTATTTGGGCATCTGCCTCGGTATGCAGATTGCGCTCATCGAGTTTGCCCGCCACATGGCCGGTATGGAAGGCGCCAACTCCACCGAATTTGATTTGAAAACGCCCTATCCCGTGGTGGCGCTGATTGATGAATGGCAAACCGCTGACGGCGCGGTGGAAAAACGCGACGAACACGCCGATTTGGGCGGCACCATGCGTTTGGGCGCGCAGGAAGTGGCGCTCGCCGACGGCAGCCTGGCCGCCGCCATCTACGGCAGCACCAACATCAAAGAACGCCACCGCCACCGCTATGAAGTAAACAACCATTTCGTACCGGCGCTGGAAAAGGCCGGGCTGGTCATCAGCGGCGTATCCGGCGGGCGCGAACGTTTGGTGGAAACCATCGAGTTGCCGCAGGGCGCGCATCCTTGGTTCTTCGCCAGCCAGTTCCACCCCGAATTCACTTCCACTCCGCGTAAAGGGCATCCGCTGTTCACCTCGTTTGTGAAAGCTGCCTTGCAGCATAAAGAGTAAGTAAGATTGGTATGCCAGAGGCTACCTGAAAAACCGGTTGCAAACGCAGCCGAGCTTTTCAGGTAGCCTTTTATTTGGTCGGCAGGCTGGGCGATTATGCCGATGATTGGCTATGCACAGATGATTGTTCGGCTGGCCACTATTTGCAGCAATCAGGAAAAAGCACATGACCGAGCCAGAGTTGTTACGGCGTTTTGACCAAGCATTAACCGATATTGCCCAACTTGCCGAAGCGATTGGCGAGCAACATTGGAAGCAGGCTTTTTTCGATCGGGCACTGCAGACCTTGGCAAACGAATCGCTGCCGGAGTGCGAACGCTTGCAGCTGGTGTGCGAGCAAACCCATGTGTTCGGCGGCATGGGCTCTTGGAACGATTCCCCGCCGTTCTCCGCAGCTGAGTATGGTCTGCTCACTGAATTTGAAACGGCTACCGAGGCGCTGTATGAAATACGTTCGTTGGCCATGGTGCATTTGAGGTGTAAGGGCTGGCAGCGGGGGTAGGGCGTATGCTTGGTGGTGTACGCTCTAATGTAGAACCCATTATGGGGATATGGATTGGAATAAAAGGCTACCTGAAAAATTTCAGGTAGCCTTTTGCTTGACGGATGATGTTTACTTCAGCGGATCCAACAGGCCGCTCAAGTTTAGCAGGAACAGCAGGGTAAACCCGGTGAGGTAGATGAGGCCGATGATGGCGAGGAAGTTCATGCCGGCGGTGAGCTTATGGCGTTCGTCGCCTTTCACGAGGCGGTAGTTGAGCCAGGCAAACACGGGGGCGGAGAGGAAGGCGGTGATCATGGCGAATTTGAGTAGTTCGGCCATGGCGCTGTTGAACCAGAAAATCACTGCCAATCCGGAGCCGGCCACCCAAGTATTCCAGGCAAAGAGCTCGATATTACCGGTTTTGTCTTTACCGCGCAGCAGGCGGATGGGTTCGGCGATGGCGCGTGCATAGCCGTCTACCACGGTAATCGTAGTGCCATACATGCAGGCGAAGGCGATGAAGGCCACCAGCGGTTTCGACCAGCTGCCAATGGTAACAGCATACATATTGATCAGCTGGCTCACGTATTTGCCGCCCGCCATCTGCACTTCTTCGCCATTGCCGTATTGCACATATGCACCCAAGGCGAGGAACACCACGGCCAGCACCGCGCTGGTGATGTAGCCGACGTTGAAATCGAAAATGCCGTCGCGGTAGCTGGAAGGATTAAGCCGTTGTTTTTCGGTTACCCACAGCGAATTGATGGCCGAAATTTCAATCGGCGCCGGCATCCAGCCCATCAGTGCGATGAGGAAGCCCAAGGCGGTGAATGTCCACGGGGTAGGCTCGATAAAGTCGGGCTTCATCTGCATGCCGCGCGACATGGCGATGGCGGCTGCGGCCACGGTGGCGATGGTAAGGCTCACGATGATGATTTTGGAAACATTATCCAAAGCCTTGTAGCGCCCGCTGGCGAGGATAATCAGGCAGGAGGCCATAATCAGCGCGGAGATTGCGCCTACATCCAACGTTAGCGAAGGAATCGCCATTTTGACGATGGCGGCGGTTACGATGGCCACTGCGCCGGCGTTAATCGTGGCCGATGCCACGCACAAAATCAGGAACACCCACAAATAAAAGCGGCTTTTCTCGGCATAGCCTTCAATCAGGCTTTTGCCCATGTCCAGCGTGTAGTGTGCGCTGAAGCGGAAAAACGGGTATTTAAACAGGTTGGTGAGGATAATGATCAGCGCCAACTGCCAGCCGTAGAGCGCGCCGGCCTGGGTGGAGGCAATCAGGTGTGAGCCGCCCACCGCTGCCGAGGCCATCATGATTCCGGGGCCCAGCGCGTTGATGCGGCTTTTCCAAGTTGAAGCGTGTGCGTGGTGTTCAGACATAAAATTCCCGCCTGGTGAGGCGTCCTTCACGAAAAAAAAGGCGCATTTTAACGTAAATCAAAACGCGCCCTAATAAATATTTGGCTATTTTATATTTTATTTAATCAAAATTATTCTATTTCAAGCAGAAATGGGTGCATTGCAAGCATAATGTGCTATGAAACTTTTTTCAGGTAGCCTGGTATCGCTTTTTACTTGCCGTTAGCCGTGCCAATAGTAGCGGACGATGTGGAAGAAAATCGGTGCGGCAAAGCAGATGGAGTCCACGCGGTCGAGCATGCCGCCATGGCCACGGATCATGTTGCCCCAGTCTTTCACGCCGTAGTCGCGCTTGATGGCCGACATCACCAGCCCGCCGGAGAAGCCCATCAGGCAAATGGTGAACCCGATGGCGGCAGCCTGGCCGTGGCTAAATGGGGTAATCGGCGACATCAATGCGGCAAGCGCGGTGGCAGACAAAATGCCGCCCACCGTGCCGGATACGGTTTTAGACGGGGAAAGCGAGGGCATGATTTTGGCACCGCCCACCAATTTGCCCCAAACGTATTGCAACACGTCTGAAGCCTGTACCACGCCGATCAGGAAAATCAGCAGCAGGATATTGCCGCTGCTGTCGAAGCCGTCTAAGTTTAGGAACATCAGAGCGGGCACATGGGACAGGCAGAAGATGCAGATCATCGCCATCCATTGCGTTTTGGCGGCGCGTTCGAGGAAATGGGCGGTTTGGCCGCTCAGGCTGGCGATAATCGGCAACACCAGAAAGCCGTAAACGGGAATGAAAATGCTGAACATGCCGTACCAGCCGTCATAAACAAAATAATATTGCACCGGCAGCAGCAGGTAGAAGCAGGTGACCATGCTGTAATAATCGCTGCGGCGGCGATAAACAAGGGTCATGAATTCGCGCAGGGCGGCGAACGAAATCAGGAAAAACAACACCACCGTGCCGGTTTTGCCAAACCAGAAAGCGGCCAGCAGCACCAGCGTCATCAGCCACCAAGCGTAGATGCGGGCGTTGAGGTTGGCGATGGTGGCATTGCCTGCGCCGTTTTTACGTTTCAGCCATTGCCCGATGATGCTGGCAAAAATCAATACGGCAAATACGCCGGTAAAGATATAGCTCGCCTGCGGGGTGAGATGGGCGGCGGTTTGTTCGGTAATGATTTGGCTGGATGTGTTGGCAAAGCTCATGATGCTTCTCCTGTGTTCTGGTGCGGTTCAGCGTGTCCGGTTGGGCGAACCTCGTTGCCCTTGATTTGACGAAGTTCGCTCCGTTCGCTTTCAGACGGCCTCAAAGCCAGCAGGGCTTCGCGAGTGCGGACGAGGAAGGCTTCTTTGTCTTCATCTTCGCGCAGAGTCAGCGGTTCGCCGATGTGGACTTCGCACAACAACGGCACGGGCAGCACTTTGCCTTTGGGCAGGACGCGGTTGATGTTGTCTATCCATATCGGCACAAATTCGGTATCCGGTTTGCTTTTGGCTAGGTGGTAAATGCCTGATTTGAACGGAAGCAGAATTTCGTTTTCGTCCGTGTTGCGTGTACCTTCGGGGAAGATAATCAGCGAATCACCCGCTTGAAGTGCGTGGTTCATCTGCTCGGTAATCGCCTGCGGATTGTCGCTGTGGCGCGGAATCAACAGCGCGTTGAAGACGTTTTGGATGATGAAGCGTTTGAGTTTGTTGGTCAGCCAGTAATCCGAACCGGCAACGGGGCGCGTCGAAAGCCGCCAGCGGCGCGGCAGGGAAATCCACACCAACAAAAAATCACCGTGGCTGCCGTGATTGGCGTAATACACTTTCTGCTGCGGGTTGAACGCCAACTCGCGCGAGCTTTTGGGTTGGACGCCGGTGAGGAAGGATACCGACAGATACAATGCTTGGTCGGTTAGCCAGGCAAGTTGTTTTTTAAGAAAGTTTTTCATGGCATCAGAGGAGTTGGGTCAGGAATATTGATGATTGTGCAGCGGTTAGATACAAGCTTTTGCGCCATAAGGCGAGTGCGCCCGATACACGTTGCGGCATATCGCGGCTGTCTGCAACGCGGCGCAAGCTGGTTTGCCGCAAAGTTTGGTCGAAGGCTTCGGGCGTGTAGCGCCCTTCGGCGAAATCTTGGAACACGCGGCGGTCGAACTCGATGCGGATGTGGCAGTATAACAGCGCTACAGCCAAAATCAGCTGCACTGCCGCCCACGCGCCGCCACGTTGTGCGGACAAAACCAGCAGCAAGGCATTGAATACGGCGATATAGCGGGCGGTGGCGAGCAGGCGGGCGGTAATCAGGCTGTCGGTTGCTGGTGTCGTGTTCATGGGTTTCCCTTTTGATCTGCACCGAAGTTTTTCAGGTAGCCTGCTGCAGCTTCTACTGCCTTGGCCGTTTCCGGCGGCAGCACCATCTGCGGGCGGGCCTGTTTCAACTCCGCCGTTGCTTGCGCCAAATCCCGGCAACCGCCGTAAACCAGCAGCCAAGTAAGCACCACCGCTGCGCTGCGCCCGTAGCCCAGCGCGCAACAGGTCAGAACCTTGCCGTGTTGCCGGCGCAATGCTTCCAGCAGCAAAGCCGCCTGCACCAAATCGTTTTCAGACGGCGCAACCATATCCAATAGCGGCAGAACACGGTATGCGCCGCGATAGCGTGGGCGGGGGTACTCGGCGCATACGTCCAATACGGCGGGGAGGCCGTCTGAAATTGCTGATACGCTGCCAATCCACACATCATCACGAACCCGCGCCGTCTTCGCCTTGCCGTGCAGCCAGTACGCCATGTTCAACCGCACACCCACCAGATAAGGCAGCAGCAAAATCGTTGCCGCCGCCGACAGCCTGCCGTCTGCCTGTTTTTGGAATACCGCCACATTGCCGGTCAGATAGGCGAAGGCGCCTACCGATAGCGATACGCTAACCCACAAAGTCCACAACCACGCGCCGCCGAACAAGGATGGCAGTGCCGACAATACCGCGCCCGCCAGATACAGCATGGTGATTTGGATTTCGCGAGAACGTGTTTCAGGGGAAGTTTTAGCTTTACCGGAACTTAGTCTTACTTCGCAAGATGCCGTTTTCAGGTAGCCTGTTTGCTCAGCTGGCGGTACTACAAACAAATCTCGTCTCTTGAACGGCGATACGCCGTGTTGTGGTATGGCCCATAGCACCAGCCAGCCCAGCAGAGCACCGGTCGGCACGTCGATAAAATGGTGTTGGTAAGTCGTCAGCACCGACAAGGCAATCAGGCTTTGCCACAACAACAGCGGCACACGGATTTTGGGGAAGCGCGTCCAATAAAACGCACCAATGATAACCGCCAATGCAATATGCAGCGACGGTGCTTGGTTGTACGGCAAATCAAACGCTACCAACGAATCAAACAGCCAGCCCGACAGCCCGCTGGTGGGCGGTTTCAGCCAGCTGAAATGCAGCGGAAACAGCATGAAGCAAACAGTGGCGACGATTTGTGCCGCCACCAGCCTTGCGATGTAGCGGTTTTGTTCGCCCGCATCTCGGCAAAGAAAAAATGCCGCCGCATACATCAGATTCAACGACCAATACGGCACAATCGTCCACGCCCAAAAGGGGATGCTATGTTCCCACGCGAAAGCGACTTCCGGCACATAGGCCAGCGATGCCGCGTAATGGTTGGACAGGCCGTAGCTGGTGTAGAACAGCGCGCCGACCAAAGCAAGCTTGAACAGTGAGGTTTGCAGGGTGGGTTTCATGGCGGGAATTGTAAACGTTCGGTGCAAATCAGATAAAATCCGCTTTCAATACAAGGCATGCTGATGTGGTGGCAGAAAGTAAGTTAAATTTCCATATCGGAAGTATAATATTATTTTACTATGATGTTAGTTGCATATTCTTGCCGGAGGAATACAATAGCGCCCGCTGCCAGGCAGATTATTCATTTGCATCAGAGCAGCTCGGGCAGCTTTGAGGCTACCTGAAAAATTTCTTGATGCTCAATTAGGAGTCATAACCATTATGAAACTATTATCTGTTGTTACTGCGGCTGCGCTGGCTGCCGTTTCCCTGAGTGCTGCGGCTGCACCCGCCGGCATGGTTTCTTATTCTTGCGACAACGGCAAACAGTTGAACGTGCTGTATGAGTTCAACCGCCAAGGCAAGCCGGTAAGCGCTGCGGTTAACGCCGCCGGTACGCAGGTAAACCTGGCTTATAACAGAAGACAGTCCGACAGCACCGGTACTACCTTTACCAACCGTCGCGGCTACTCTCTGTCTGCCGGCTACATCGACAAAAACACCCACACCACTTCCGACGTAGTGGGCTTGACCGCTCCTGGCGGCCGTTTCGTGGTGAAAAACTGCTCACCTGTGAACGCCAACAACTAAGATTTTTTGATAAAAGGCCGTCTGATTTTCAGGCGGCCTTTTCTTATTTTATTTCTTCACCGCCAGGCTCACGGTGAAAATACCGTATTCGTCTATCCATTGGCGGATTTTTTCAAAACCGGCTTGCTCAACCAATTGATCCATTTCCCGCTGGCTGCGGCGGCGCATCACCCAGTTCGGGCTGCCCGCTTTGTGGCTGGTCAGCGCGCGTGCAATCATTTCGAGCTGCGGATGCCACGGCTGTCCGGTGTAAATCAGGTAGCCGCCCGTTTCAATCGCATCGCCGAAGCCGTAGAGCGAGTTCAAAATCAAATCGTTGTCGGCAAACAATTCGTGCAGGCCGGAAACGATGCCCAGCGTAGGACGGGGCTGCAAATCCTGATAATTGGCGCGGTCGTAGGCATTGACTTCGTCGAAGGTAACCGTGTCTTGCAGGCCGCGTTCGGCAATCAGCTTACGTCCGGCTTTGACGTTAATCGGGCTGTAATCGCGCAGGCGCACGGAATCGGGCAACGTGTCGGCAGTCAGCGCGTCAAGCACATAGCGGCCGTGCCCCGAGGCAATATCGAGAACGTGTACCGGTTTGCTCGCTTCGTGCAGCTTGGCAGAGGCCGTCTGAATCGCTTTGCCGATATTGATTTTACGCTGGCGGATACCGCGCCAGCCGATGGCGTTGAGATAATGTTTGTCCACCGCCACACCAAAGGCGTTGCTGCCCTGCGGCTGGTTGCGGTACACATAATCCAGCGTACTGCCGGAGTCATAGCCGGTTTCCTTGCCGATTTTCAAACCTTCGCTCCAGCGCGCGCCAAGGTCGAGGGAGGCACGGTAAACCGCCCAAAATGCGCTGCGCGGCGACCAGATGGGTAAAGGTGTGGCCAGTTCGTCGGCTTCACGGCGGCTGTCGCCGTGTAGGTGCTCTTGGGTCAGATCAACCGGTAGGGGTGGGTTGTCGAAACGCTGGCGGATAAAGCGGCGCATTTCAACAAAGGCGATTTCACGGTTTTGCTCGCCCAAGGTGTCGTGATAGAAGCCGGGCAGGATATGGCGTTCTTTGATGCGGCTGCCCAAGCGGTTGTAGAAATCGTGTTGCGGTTTGTGCCAAACCACCCAGTCGCTGCCGGAAATCAGAAGCTGTACGGGCGTGGTAATGGCTTGCGCGTCGGCGACCACGCGTTCGGCGGCTTCGTACAGGCCGAGCAGGATGCGCACGGAAATGGCGCGGGTAATCAGCGGGTCTTGATTGAAGCTGTCTTGGCGTTCTTTATTGTGGGTCAGGTAGTGCGCTTTGACGTAGCTGTTTACAAAGAAATTGCCGCGCCATTTCTGCATGATTTTCAGGCCGGTGCGGGCAAAAGGAACGTAGAGTTTGACTTTGAATGCGGGCGATGCCAATACGGCGCAACGGATTTTCGGCGCGTAGTCGTGCAGCCAAGTGGACACCAATACCGCGCCGACGCTTTGCGCGATCACGCAGATGTTTTCAGGCTTGATGCCGTATTCGCTTTGGATGTGGCGGATAAAGTCGTCCACATCGGCAACGGAAGTGCCGATACTGGGGCTGTCGCCGCGTTCGCCGGGGCTGTGGCCATGACCGCGCGCATCCCATGCGAAATAGGCAAAATCGTCGAAACCGAGTTCGTCGGCAACAAACATCATCCGGCCGGAATGCTCGTGGCCGCGATGGAACAGCACGATGGCTTTATCGGCCGAACCGTCGGCAGCGGGGCGGTAGCGGTAGAAAAGCGAAGTGCCGTCTTGGGTGGTGAAGTGTTTTTGCTGTTCCTGCATATGTGTACTCCTCGGTGAGATACATTTTAAAGAGGCTACCTGAAAATTGGTTGGGTGCGTTTTCAGGTAGCCTTTAACAGTTAAGATTGGCTGCCCAAACGTTTGTCCGGGCGGGTAAACAGGAAAATGAATAAGGAAGTGAGCGCGCCCAGCGTGTCGGAGAGCATATCTTTTTGCGCGTCCCAAATATCGCCTTGTGAGCCGAGCACTTCTATGCCGGCCTGGCCGCCGTCAATCACGGCATATTGCCATTCGATGATTTCGTAAGCCGCTGCCACGCTCATGATGAAGAACAGGGAAAAGAACAAGGCAATCGGCACACGGCAGAGTTTGCGACGCAGCAGCCATTCGGCCATCGGATAGGCGTAGAAGCCGATAATGTAGTGGCCGACGCGGTCGAAATGGTTGCGCCCTTCGCCTAAAAATGGAGCAAGCAGGCGGTTGGCCCAATCGAAGGGCACGTCGGCGAAGGTGTAGTGTGCGCCGATGGTGTGCATAATCAGCCAGAAGCTCATGAACACATAGGCCAGGTTGCTAAAGCGGAACAGGCGGTAAGTGGCAATGAGCGCGATAAATACGGCGGACACGGGGATGATTTCGGCATACCAAACGGCGCGGTCGGACGGGTTGATGCCCGACCAGACGATGAGTGCGGCAATGAAAACGGCGAGGAAGAGGGGGATGATGGGGAAGGATTTTTGCATAGGGTTGATGTGTGGGGATAAATGTTGACCGATTTTAATTTTATTGGGTGGCTTTCAGGTAGCCCGTATGGGAGGCTACCTGAAAAATCAATAATTCAAATTCCTTTGAAGATGTTTCAGCATCACCATCACAAACAGGGCGGTTGCGAAGGATAGCATAAACATCAGCACGGCGGCCGGAATCGAACGCGGGATAGACTGCACGGCCATCACCAGCAACCAAACGGTTGCCCCGGCAAAGGCGAGTGCGGCGGTGCTGAAAAAAGCCACGGCAAACCAAGCCCAGATTTTGGTAACGCAGCGTTCAAAGCGGCTGTGTTGCCCGCTTTCCCGCACGGCTTCTAAATAGGCATCTAAGAAGACCAAGCCCACGCAGATGGCGGCGCCCAACCACAACCCTTTGCTGTGCCAACCGGTTATCCCGGCGAAGCGATAAGTGTAGATAGCGATAAGTAGCAGCAAAAACACCGTCCACGCATTGAATACTTTTTTCATGATTGGATTTTCAGGTAGCCTTTAGGCCGTTGATGATGCGCCGATAGCAGGTGTAAGCCAGTGCCGCACAGGCCAGCCACATCAGGGCGTAGAAAGCGATATGAAAACTGCCTACTGCCGCATACCACACCGCCAGCGCGCCGATGAAGAACGCGCGGTCGCTCTTGCCGAACGGGCCGTCGTAACGCCGCCCGTTGCCATGCACCTGCCCCAGCACGCCGCAAAATTCCGTCATGGCCGCCAGCCAAATAAACAGGGCGATTTGCACGCCGCCGAAAGGGGCGATAAAGGCAAAAGGCAGATACAGCGCGGCATCGGCGGCTACGTCGGTGATCTCGTTTAGGTAGCCGCCCAAGGCTGATTGTTGGCCAAACTCACGTGCCAACATACCGTCCACCGCGTTCAGCGCCATGCGCAGAAACAGCCACACGGGCATCAGCCAAAATAACGCCGGAAGGTTCGCCAAGCAGGATAACAACAACCCAAGCGCAATCGATACCGCACAAGCGAACACGGTTACCTGATTGGCTGTTACGCCTTTCTGATACAGCCGCTGCACCAACGGGCGCAGCAGATTTTGGAATTTGGGTTTGAGGGCGTAGATGCTCATGGTGGGCGGTCTCAATGGTGAGTGTGGTTGTATTATAGATGAAAGAAGTAAATGGTTGCTGTTTATTGGGTATCCAAATGAATTATTTGTCCGTACTTTCGGCAAATGCCGGAGGCGAAACCGATGTGTTTGCCTGAAATGGCACAATGTGGTTTGTAAGCCGATGGATAATGGAATTTAGGAATTGTCAGGAATTTGTATATAAGGGTAAAATACGCGGATAATTTAACCCGATGGTTTGCCAGTTGGCAGATTGTTGGGGCATCGATAAATAGTGAAATTTGGAAGCAACACCGCTGGAAAGGGAAAACAAAGATGTTGATGGCGTTTGTATTGGGGTTTTGGTGCCTTTGGATGGGCGAGCGCGAGCCGAGCGTTTTGCTGGAAGGGCTGTTTTTTGCCATTATCGCTATTGTGGGGAATGGCTTTATGCAATGGAAAGTTCCAGATCCGGATACAGTTTGGGCTCTGCAATGGGGTTTAGTATGGGTGTGGGCCGCAGTGATGATGTATTTGGTAGATACATTCGGTACCAACCTCGGGGTGCGTCTGGCTGTGGCTTTGGTGGCTGGTGGTGGCTATTTTTGGCTGGAACAGAATGGTTGTTCTTTGGCTGCCGGCTGGTTGGGAGCACAGGCTGAATGTGTGCAACATGCAGCTACTGCTTCGCAATTCAAATAAATACTATAGTCACATTAGTTTGAATGAAGGCTACCTGAAAGTTTAGCTTCGCAGAAACCACGCTGCGTTGCATTCTTCGGTAGCCTTTTGTATTGCATTGGCATTATTGCGATAGCTTTGGTGGTTTACTGCTTTGGATGAGCCATATGCTGTCACTACCAGATGCTATTTGCAGCAAAGGCTACCTGAAAATCTACTGGGGTTTCAGGTAGCCTTTTGTTATGCCGAGGAAGTACGTATGTGCTGTGATTCGGTTGGTTATCGCTGCCAATTTACTATAGTTTGAATCTGCATCAGGGCAAGGCAGCACAAAAACAGTCCATATAAAACGGCATAGGCGTTTTCAGGTAGCCTATGCCGTTTTGATGCCTGTCGGAATGAGCAGCTACTTATACCACGGCTTCTTCTTTCTGCTTTTGCGGCTTGTGGATGTTTTCGCGGGTGAGGCCGAAGAAGAGGAGCAGCGGGCTGGCCACCAGTACAGAGGAGTAGATGCCGAACACGATACCGATGGTGAGCGCGATGGCAAAGCCGTGCAGGGCGGCGCCGCCAAATACCAACATAGACACCACCATGGCTTCGGTAGAGCCGTGGGTGATGATGGTACGACTCATGGTGGCGGTGATGGCGTTGTCTATAATCTGCGGGATGGTTTTGCCGCGCATGGCGGGTTTGTGGATGTTTTCGCGGATACGGTCGAACACCACCACCGATTCGTTCACCGAATAGCCGAGCACGGCCAGGATGCCGGCCAGCACGGTGAGCGAAAATTCCCATTGAAACAGGGCAAAGCAGCCGAGAATCACCACCACGTCGTGCATATTGGCGATGATGGCGGATACGGCGAAGCGCCATTCGAAGCGCACGGAGAGGTAGATGATGATGCCGACTACTACCATGCCCAAGGCCAACAGGCCGTGGGTAACCAGCTCTTCGCCCACCTGCGGGCCGATGAATTCAACCTTGCGCAGGCTGGCGTCGGCATGGTCTTTGCGCAGCAGTTCCAATACGTTGTTGGAGAGCTGGGCGGAGGTCATGTCTTGGCGGTTGGGCAGGCGGATCATCAGCTGCTTGTTGGTGCCCAAGCTTTGCACTTGGGCTTCGCCCATTTTGAGTTCGTTCAGGCGCGTGCGCACTTGGTTGGGATCGGCGCCTTCTTTGGCGTATTGCACTTCGATAACGGTGCCGCCGGTGAATTCAACCGAGTAGTTGAGCCCTTTGGTGACGAGGAAGAACACGGCGGCGATAAAGGTAATCAGCGAAATCAGGGTGGTGATTTTGCCGTAGCTCATGAACGGGATGTCGTGTTTCAAACGGTGGAAGAAATCCATCTTATTGCTCCTTGGCGGTAGGCAGGGTGATGCCGATGGACAAATTACTCAGTTTGCGGCGGCGGCCATACCATAAGTTGACGAAGGTACGGGAAACCACCACGGATGAGAACATGGAAGTGAGAATGCCGATACAGTGCACCACGGCAAAACCGCGCACCGCGCCGGAACCGAACACCAAGAGGGCAATACCGGCAATCAGCGAGGTGATGTTGGAATCGACAATGGTGTCCCAAGCGTGGCGGTAGCCTTCGCTGATGGCCTGTTGCGGGCTGATGCCGTCGCGTAGCTCTTCGCGGATACGCTCGTTAATCAGCACGTTGGAGTCGATGGCCATACCGAGCGTAAGCGCAATAGCCGCAATGCCGGGCAGGGTGAGCGTGGCTTGCAGCAGCGATAAAATCGCAACCAGGAACAACAGGTTGGCCGTGAGCGCCAGCACGGAGAAGACGCCGAACAGGCGGTAGTACACCACCATAAAGGCAGCCACAACCAAGAAGCCCCACAGCGTGGAGTGGAAACCTTTTTGGATATTTTCCTTACCCATAGACGGGCCGATGGTGCGCTCTTCGATGATTTCCATCGGCGCGGCCAGCGAGCCGGCGCGCAGCAGCAGCGCGGTGTCGTTGGCTTCGGCTACGTTCATGCTACCTGAAATCTGCACATTGCCGCCGGGAATCGGTTCGTTGATGGTCGGCGCGGTAACGATTTCGGCTTTGCCTTGGTCGATCAGGATCATGGCGGTGCGGCGGCCGACGTTGTTGCGGGTCAGGTCGGCGAAAATGCTGGTGCCGGCGTTGTCGAGCTTCAGGTTTACCGATGGGCGGTTGTCGTGGGTAAAGCCGGCTTGGGCATCGTTGATGTTGTCGCCGGTGAATTCCACCTGTTTGCTTACCAACAGCTGGCCGCCTTCGGCAGTGGGCAGCAATTCATAGCCGGCCGGTACGGTACCGGCTTCGGCCTGTTGCAGCAGCGCGGGGTCGTCGGCCACCATGCGTACTTCCAGCGTGGCGGTGCGGCCGATGATGTCTTTGGCTTTGGCGGTATCTTGCACACCGGGCAGTTGCACCACGATGCGGTCGGGGCCGGCCTGCTGAATAATCGGCTCGGCTACGCCCAATTCGTTCACGCGGTTGTGCAGGGTATTAATATTCTGCTTCACGGCGGCATCGCGGATTTGGGTTTGGGTGGTCTCGGGCAGGCTCACCACTAAGTTGTTGCCGTCAGCCTTCAATTCCGCATCTGGTGCGGTTTCTTTCAGCTTGGGCAGGGCAGCCTGCAGGGTGGCCGCATCTTGGAAGGGCACAATCAGCGTGTCGCCGCTGCGGTGCATATTGCCGGTACGGATTTTGTCTTTACGCAGCTGGCGGCGGAAGTCGCCGGAGATGCGGTCGAAGGTTTTGTCCACTGCCGCGTGCATGTCCACGCGCATGGTAAAGTGCACGCCGCCGCGCAGGTCGAGGCCGAGGAACATCGGGTTGGCGCCGAGTTTGGTCATCCAGTCGGGCGTATTGGCAATCAGGTTGAGGGCGATGATGTAGTTGTCGCCCAATTTCTGCTCGATCACGTCGCGGGCTTTGCTCTGCAACTCTTCATTGGGCAGGCGCACACGCAGGCTGCCGTCGGCAATAAATATGCCGTTGTGCTGGATGTTGGCTGCCTTCAGCGCCTCTGCCACGGCTTGTTCGGTGGTTTGGTCGATGTGGATCGACTGGCGGTTGGTGGAAACCTGCACGGCCGGGGTTTCGCCGTAGAGGTTGGGCAGGGCGTAGATGGCAGATACAACGATAACCAGCCCAATCAGCAGGTATTTCCAAAGCGGATAACGGTTCATAACGGGCTTTCAGAAACGGAAAACGGGCAGCCTGGCCGGAATGCGGCTGCTGCGCCGTAGGAAAAGGTTAGTTGTCGAGCTTTTTGATGATGGCGTCGCGGTGGAAATCGACCACGGTGTCGGGGGCAACTTCTAGGCCGATGATTTCTTCGCCGATTTTGGAAACTCTGCCGAGCATGCCGGCGCCGGTCATCACTTTGTCGCCTTTTTTCAGTTCGCTGAGCATCTCGCGGCGGCGCTTCTCGTCACGCTGTTTCGGCCGGAGAATCATGAAGTAGAGCATGGCGAAGAGGAAAATCAGCGGGAGGAAGCTCTGAATGGTACTCATCAGGTCGGGCTGGGCCGCGGCGGCGAGTGGGAAATGCAACATGGGGCAAGACTCCAAAAAGAAAAATGAGAGTGTGCCATTGTAAACGGGCGGCGGGGTTTTTCCAACCCGTGCAACAGAAATTTAAGCGAGGTTGCCATGGAGCTGGAGGATTTTGTGGAAGATGGGTGTGCGGTGGACTGAAATTTTGTTGGGTTGGGTTTTATCCCATCCCTATCAGCGGTATTAACACAGGCTACCTGAAATAATCTGCGACATTGCGGATAGGGGTTTCAGGTAGCCTGTTAGATTTTCAGGTAGCCTTCCTAATCGGTGGAAAGGTTACCTGAAAATGTTATTGAACAAGCTTGGCTAATCTAAGGCCAGATGCTGTGTACTCACGCCTTCGGGCGATACGATGAGGCAGCCGCCTTCTTTGCCATACCAGTCTTGCAGCACGAAGCGGGTGAAGTTTTGGCCGCCAGGCAGGGTGTGTTGGTGGGTAGCCGGGCGGTGGGTGTGGCCGTGGATGAGGTCGGCGCCGGGGTGTTGCGCCATCAGGGCGGATACTGCTTCTTCGGTTACGTCGGAAACGGCGCTTTTGCCGTTTTCGGCTTTGCCGCGTTCGCTCATCTGGCGGATTTGCTGTGCCAGCAGGCGGCGTTCGGCCAGAGGTTTGGCGAGGATGGCGGCCTGCCATTGGGGCTGGCGCGATTGGGCGCGGAACTGCATATAGGGTAGGTCGGCGGTGCAGAGTTCGTCGCCGTGGGTGATGAGGTATCGGCGGCCGTAGAGGGTAAGCGGATGCTGCTCGGGCAGCAGAGTCATACCGCTGCGGCGGGCAAAATCTTGGCCGAGCAGGAAATCGCGGTTGCCGGGGATGAAATATACGGGTTTGTGTTGGGCGAAAGCTTTTAATTCGTCGGCGATGTGGTCGGTGAAGGGGGTGCGGTCGTCGTCGCCCACCCAGGCGTCGAACAGGTCGCCTAGGATGTAGAGGGCATCGGCGGTGTTTTGCCAGTGGTGCAGCTGGCGCAGGAAGAGTTCGGTGAGCTCGGGGCTGTGCTCGGAGAGATGGAGATCGGCGATAAAAATGGTTTGGTTCATGGTTTAGGCGAAGATTTCGGAATAGCGTTCGGGGGAAAAGCCGATGTGGACGCGGCCTTGGTGTTCGAGCACGGGGCGTTTGATCACGGAGGGCTGTGCCTGCATCAGGTCGATGGCACCTTCGCGGCTGTCGGCGGCAGCTTGCTCGGCCGGGCTGAGTTTGCGCCAGGTGGTGCCTTTGCGGTTGATGAGAATGTCTGCGCCAACGGCATCGAGCCAGCGGGAGAGCTGCTCGGGCGCGGGGGCTTCGGTTTTGAAATTAACGAAGGCGTGGGGCACTTGTTTTTCGTCTAGCCAGGCGCGGGCTTTTTTCACGGTGGCGCAGTTGGGGATGCCGTAGAGGGTGGTCATTATTGTGTATAATCCTTGCCGATTGAAACGCCCGCCATTGTACGGGTAGGATGTTTTTTTGTCATGGCATGGCATGGGCTGTGCCGGGATATATTTGATTGTGGAGAATTTATGAAACATTGGATGTGGGCGGCCTTGGCTGCCGGGCTGCTGGCCGGTTGCGGCGCGCAGGAAGCAGGCAAAGGGCAGTTTCGGGATGTGCTGGCGCGCTATGCGGCGGCAAATGAAGTGTGCCTGCCGCTGGCTTTGGATGCCGATGGAGCTGCGCCGCTGCTGGGCTCGGAGCGGATTGTGCTGCCGCGCCGTGATGTGGAAGATAAACGCATCAATGAAGCAGCCGTCAAGCAGATGCGGGCTTTGGAGAGCGCCGGTTTGTATGAGCGCTTGAAAGAGGGTGATGACGATGTGGCGCTGGTGTTCGCACTCACCGAAAACGGGCGCAAACACACTCGCGCCGGCCTAAACGGGCCGCTGTTCTGCCTGGGGCGCGAGCATGTGGACAAAGTGCAGTACTACACCGAGCCGGCCACCAACGCCGCCGGGCTTACTGTATCCCGCGTGGTGTATGAAGGCAGCATCACGATGGACGGCTGGGGCAAGCGCCTGATACGCCACGGCAGCGAAGCCTGGCAAGAACGCCTGCCGCTGAAGCGGGTGGAGCAGGCCACGTTGGTGAAAACCAACGACGGCTGGCGCGATATGCGCGAATTGCCGCCTGT
The DNA here is from genome assembly GCF_001811325.1 of Eikenella sp. HMSC071B05. Taxonomy (NCBI): domain Bacteria; kingdom Pseudomonadati; phylum Pseudomonadota; class Betaproteobacteria; order Neisseriales; family Neisseriaceae; genus Eikenella; species Eikenella sp. HMSC071B05. The sequence continues at coordinate 43,345 of NZ_KV804544.1, forward strand.
GGAAGGCGTGGCGCAGACTGCGCAGTAGCACAGGTTTCAGGCTACCTGAAAACAGAATGGCATATTAAAACGGCGGCATGGAAATGCCGCCGTGTGTTTTTCTAAGTGAGATGTCGGATTCAAGAATTCGATATGCGGCTGTCATGCAGTTTTTCAGGTAGCCTGAAACTGTGCTCGTACTGCACACGCCCGATGCTTACTAAAAACTATCAAGTCGAGATTGTTTGTCATATATAAACTGGGTATTGGACTCTCCTTCGCTATTAAGCGTTAAAACAAACTTTCGCCAGTCTCCACCAGTTTTATTAAACATAATTTCATGTAAATCTTGGCATAACTTTATAGAATTGCTGCAGATAAAATCAAACTCACTCTCTTCGGCTGGGAAGTTTTTCCCATCTTTTTCATACCATGAAATAACTGAATACCATTTCTCTTCTGGATTGAATCTATATTCCAAATATGCTGTGTCATATTCTAAACTAGTCCCATTATGCAAATAACTTGCTAATTGATTTAATATCTTGGTCTGTTCGTGAATCATTTCACATCTCCATATTCATTTAAAAATTTCCTTGCTCGATTATGAGCAATAATAAATGATACCTCAATCATGTCGGCAAACGTAGGCTGAATTGAGGCCCGGCATTAACTCTAATAAAGGCTACCTGAAAACTACAGGCTGTTTAGAGTTTGGAAACCGCCGAAAAGCAGCCGTAGTTTTCAGGTAGCCTTTATCGTGCCGATTTAAAACGTTTTTTGCGAATCCAGCAAAATGGTTACCGGCCCGTCGTTGCACAGGCTGACCAGCATATGGGTGCGGAAGCGGCCTTCGGCCACGTTCACGCCGTGGCCGCGCAAGAGGGCGGCTACTTGCTGATACAGCGCTTCGGCCTGTTCGGGGCGGGCGGCTTGGCTGAAGGAGGGGCGGCGGCCGTTGCGGGCGTCGCCGTAGAGGGTGAATTGCGATACCAGCAGCACTTCGCCGCCGGTATCTTTCACCGACAGATTGAGTTTGCCGGCTTCGTCTTCAAAGATGCGCAGGTGGGCGATTTTGTCGGCGATATAGCGGGCGTCGGCCTCGCTGTCTTCGCCGCCCACACCGAGCAGCACGCACAGGCCGTGGGGGATTTGGCTGAACGGTGCATCGGGCGCATCGGCGGCGGCGATGTGGGCATGGCTGACTTTTTGAATAACGGCACGCATGGTTTCAGGTAGCCTTTCTGGTTGTTCCCAAGGAGTAGGGTGCGGCTTGGCCTTGTTGTATAGTGAATTAAATTTAAACCAGTACAGCGTTGGCTCGCCGCCTTGTCCTGATTTAAATTTAATTCACTATACGGGTATGCTGCCTACGGCTTGCCGCTTAGTCGCCTGCTATTGCTGGGATGATGGTTTAGAGTGGATGGATAAACAAAAGGCTACCTGAAAATAGTGCAGAGCCGGGTTTAACTTCGTTGGCACTTTGCTTTCAGGTAGCCTTTTCTTGGCGGGCGCTTAAGCCTCGCCTTGTTCTTGGCTCGGACTTTCGGCTGAGGTTTGGGTTTCGGCGGCTTGTGCTTCGTCGTCCTCTTCTTCGGCTACGCGCTCGAGGCTGACGAGGGTTTCGCCTTCGTCCAGGTTAATCAGCTTCACGCCGGCGGCGGCGCGGCCGGTTTCGCGGATTTGTTCCACCTTGGTGCGGATGAGTACGCCGCCGCTGGTGATCAGCATCAGGTCGTCGCTTTCGCTCACCAGGGTGGCGGCCACTAGGTCGCCGTTGCGCTCGCCGGTGTTGATGGCGATATTGCCTTGGCCGCCTTTGTTTTTGCGGCTGTAGCTGGCAATCGGGGTGCGTTTGCCGTAGCCGTTGGCGGTGGCGGTGAGCACTTGCAGTTCGCTCTGCTCGCACTCGGGGGCGAAGGTGATGAGGCTGACGATGCGGCCGTTTTCGGGCAGTCTCATGCCGCGCAGGCCGCCGCTGCCGCGGCCGCTGGGGCGCACGCCGTGTTTGCCGCTGATGGGGGCGCTTTCGGCGTTGTCATCTTCCTGGCTACCTGAAATTTCGGTGTCGTTGTCGTCGCCGGTTTCTTCGTCGTCGCTGCTGCGTTCCCAATATTCGTTGAAGCGGATGGCTTTGCCGAGGTTGGAGAAGAGCATGATGTCGTTGCTGCCGGAGGTGCGTGCCACGCCCACCAGGCTGTCGCCTTCTTTGAGGGCGATGGCTTTGATGCCGACTTTGCTCACGTTTTTAAACGCGGAAAGTTGCACTTTTTTCACCACGCCCATGGCGGTGGCGAAGAAAACGTATTCGTCTTCGGGGAAGTCGCGCACGGGCAGGATGGCGGAGACTTTTTCGTTTTCGTCCAGCTGGATAACGTTGTTGATCGGGCGGCCGCGAGAGTTGCGCCCGCCTTCTGGCAATTTATAAACTTTAATCCAGTGGCAGCGGCCGTGGTTGGTGAAGCACATCAGGTAGTCGTGGGTGTTGGCCACAAACAGGGTTTCGATGAAGTCTTCGTCTTTGGTGGCGGCGGCCTGTTTGCCGCGTCCGCCGCGCCGCTGGGCTTGGTAGTCGGTGGTGGGCTGGGTTTTGATGTAACCGCCGTGGGTGAGGGTAACCACCATTTCGCGCGGCGGGATCAGGTCTTCGTCGGCAATATCGCCGCCGAACGGGTTGATTTCGCTGCGGCGCGGATCGCCGAAGTTGGTTTTGATTTCGATGAGCTCGTCGCGGATGATTTGGGTGATGCGCTCGGGCTTGGCCAAAATATCCAGGAAATCGATAATCTGCGCCATGATGGCTTTGTAGTCGGCGAGGATGGTGTCTTGGTCGAGGCCGGTGAGGTTGCGCAGGCTCATGCGCAAGATGGCGTCGGCTTGCAAGTCGCTCAAATAATAGCCGTCTTCGCGCAGGCCGAGGTTTTCAGGTAGCCCTTCGGGGCGCGCCATATTCAAATCCAAATCGGTGCGGCTGAGCATGTCGCCCACTAGGCCCGATTGCCACGGCCGCACCAGCAGTTTGGCTTTGGCTTCGGCGGCATCGGCTGATTCTTTGATGAGCTGAATCATCGGGTCGATATTGGAAAGCGCCACGGCTTTGCCTTCGGCGATGTGGCCTTCATGACGCGCTTTTTTCAGGCGGAACAGGGTGCGGCGGGTAACCACTTCGCGGCGGTGGCGCAGGAATTCGGCCAGAATCTGCTTCAAATTCAACAGGCGCGGCTGACCGTCGACCAGAGCCACCATGTTGATGCCGAAGCTGTCTTGCAGCTGGGTGAGTTTGTAGAGCTGATTGAGCACGACTTCGGCGTTTTCGTTGCGCTTCAGTTCGATCGCCACGCGCATACCGGATTTGTCGGATTCGTCGCGCAAATCGGAAATGCCTTCCAGCGTTTTCTCGCGCACCAGCTCGCCGATTTTTTCCACTAGCTTGGCTTTGTTTACCTGATAGGGGATCTCATCGATGATGATGGCTTCGCGCTCGCCGTGTTTGCCGATGGGCTCGATATGGGTTTTACCGCGCATTACCACGCGGCCGCGGCCGGTGCGGTAGCCTTCGCGCACGCCGGTGAGGCCGTAAATGGTGGCGCCGGTGGGGAAGTCGGGGGCTTTGATGGTGTCGATGAGCGCGTCGATAGATGTATCGGGGTCGGCCAAGAGTTGCAGGCAGGCATCCACCGTGTCGCCCAAGTTGTGCGGCGGGATGTTGGTGGCCATGCCCACGGCAATACCGGCCGAGCCGTTGGTCAGCAGGGCGGGGAAGCGGGTGGGCATCACCAGCGGCTCTTGTTCGCTGCCGTCGTAGTTCGGGCCGAAGTTTACGGTGTCTTCTTCAATATCGGCCAGCATTTCGTGGGCGATTTTCGCCATGCGGATTTCGGTGTAACGCATGGCTGCCGCGCCGTCGCCGTCCACCGAGCCGAAGTTGCCCTGGCCGTCTACCAGCATATAGCGCATGGAGAAGGGCTGCGCCATGCGCACGATGGTGTCGTACACCGCGCTGTCGCCGTGCGGGTGGTATTTACCGATAACGTCGCCCACGATACGGGCGGATTTTTTATAAGACGAGTTCCAATTGTTTTTCAACTCGTGCATGGCGTAGAGCACGCGGCGGTGCACGGGTTTTAGGCCGTCGCGCACATCGGGCAGCGCGCGGCCGACGATTACCGACATGGCGTAATCGAGATAGCTTTTGCGCATTTCCTCTTCGAGGCTGACGGGGATGGTTTCTTTGGCAAACCGGTGGTCGTGGGTGCTGCTCATGGAGATTTAAAGCCCAATCGATTAAAACGCGTTATTTTATCACATAATCAATCATCAAGACGGCTGCCATAGATAAATACATACTGCATAAATAGAATTCATCTTTTGGCAGCCATTATATTTCCGCAATTTTCAGAAGCGTTCCGCAAAACGCTATTTCAGTGGCTTAAGAATTTTACCGCGCCGGATATCACACCCAAGCGGCGGCGGAATATCCCGAAGTGGCGCTGATGGCCGAACGCTTTACCTACTATCCGGGCAGCGAGACTTGGGCAAACGTGAAGCTCAACGGCATTACCGCTGACCGCCTACCGGAGGGCGATGTGCTGGTGGTGCAGAAAAAGAACGGCACGACCTTTGAAACCTTCGGCAGTTTCGCTATTTCGCAGGGCGGCAAGACCGCAGCGGGCGAATGGATAGACGTTATCCGCTTCCGCGATTGGCTGAAGGCCACCATGCAGGCAGACGTTGCCTATGCGCTGATTAACGCCGGCGGGAAAATCCCCTACACCGACAAGGGCATCCAAGTCATCGTCAATGCCATGCAGCAGAGTTTGGTGCTGGGCGTTCGGCGCGGCGGCATTGCGGAAGAGGAATTGGACGAAAACAATGCCGTTATCCCATCATTCCGCATTACCTACCCTCGCGCTTCGGAAATCAGCCCGAACCGCAAAGCATCCCGCATCTTGCAGGATATTGGCGGCTCCGCCCGCTTGGCCGGGGCAGTGCATTTGGTGGAAATCAAATTCAGCCTGGGCTATACGCTGTAACGCTACCTGAAACAAGGCTACCTGAAATTTTCAGGTAGCTTATTTACTTGGAGAATCAAAATGACAGACGTAAAAACGTATGCAAGCGACCGCGTGGCGGTTACGTTCGGCGCGCACAGCGTCAAGGGCATGACAGACGGCACGTTCGTTTCGATTGAGCAGATGGCGGACGGCATTACCAGCCAGGCGGGCGCGGACGGCGAAGTAGCCCGCTCCATGAGTGCGGACAAACGTTGCAAGGTAACCATTACCCTGCAACAAACCAGTTCGTCCAATTCTGCATTGAGCTCGTTCCACGATGCGGACATTGCTTCCGGCGGCGCGATGCCGTTGCCGCTGATGATTAAAGACCTGCGCGGCGATACGCTGTTCATGGCCGGGGCAGCGTGGATTGTGAAAAAACCCAACAGCGAATTCGGCAAGGAAGTCGGCAGCCGCGAATGGGTATTTGAAACGGCTTCAGCCACTTACACCGTAGGGGGTAACTGATGCGTAAACCAAAAATCGTAGCCATCGGCGGCTATCAATTCGGCATTGCCCGCATGGATGCTTTTTCTGCGCTGGAAGTGTTCGGCGATTTGCAAAAAGAACTGCTTCCGGCTCTCGGCGGCCTGATGAAGCCGGAAGGCGAACAGGACGGCACCGCTCAGGCGTTGTCTGCCCTTTCAGGTAGCCTGTCCGGCAAATCGCTGACCAAGTGGGCAAACCGGTTGCTAGACCCGGACTACATTTCGGTGGAAAACGAAGACGGCGTGTTGGAAAAACTGACTGCCGACCGCCGCGAAATGGTGTTCGACAATGCGGTGGAAATTTTGGAACTGATGGTGGCCGTGATTCGGGAGAATTTCGCCGACCCTTTGATGCAATGGCTCGCCCGTTCTGGACTGGAAGCACAGCTGAAAGACAAAATCCAGTCGGCAGCTTCCGCGAAGACCTGACGGCGGAGTTTGTGATATGGCGGCCTGTGATGGCAGGCCATATCACACTCTCGGAAGTCAAAAACGGGACGGCGAGCCTGATTGACCTGATGAAGATTAACGCGGTAATGGATGCACAGGAAGCCGCAGAAGCGGCGGCAATGGCAAGGCACAAATCATGATTGCACAAGAACTGGTAACGCTGCTGCGTTTCAAGCTGGAACAGTCCGGCATCGGGCGCTATCGCGCCGCTGTACAACAGGTGCGCAAATCGGCACAGAGCTACGGCGAGGCAATACAGAAAAGCAACAATACCGCCGTTCGCGGGGCAAACCAAGCGGCGGCGGCCTATTCGCGCCTGGGCGGCATCGTGCGGGCGGTATTGGGCGGCATCGGCTTGAGTATGCTGATGGGCATGGCCGACGACTGGGCGAGCGTGGAAGGCCGTGTGTCGCTGACCACTAAGAGCGTGGAAGAGCAGAAGTATGTGATGGACGAGCTGTTCAAGTCCGCACAACGCAACCGGCAGGAATTTACCGCTACCGCCGACCTGTTCCAAAAAGTAGCCCGCAACAAAGACGACTTGGGTTTGTCCACCGACCAAACGCTGCAACTGACGGACGTTATCGGCAAATCGATGGTTATCGGTGGCGGCGATGCCGGAGCGCAACAGGCGGCCTTGCTGCAATTGGGGCAGGCTTTGAGCTCAGGCACGCTGCGCGGCGATGAGCTGAACTCTATTCTCGAACAATCCCCGCGTTTGGCGCAGGCGATTGCCGATGCGTTCGGTGTGGTGTTTGCGGTTTTACGCGGCATCAGAATGATGGTGGCAGTTATCAATGCCCTAATGATAGCCAATCCGATTGTTGCTATTCTGATGATTATCATCGGCCTGCTACTGCTGATTTGGTACTACTGGGACGACATCAAAGCAGCAGGGGCGGCGGCTTGGGATTGGATTAAAGCCAAGGCGCTTTCCGCATGGAACAGCATCAAGGCTGCGGCTGCTGCGGCGTGGGATTGGGTGCTAAGTAGAGGTCGCGCCGCTTGGGACGGCATCAAGACGGCGGTGCAGGCGGTAACGGATTTTGTCCGTACAGCTTGGGAAGGTGCTATCAAGGCGGTTACCGGCTGGATTGACAACATCGTGCAAAGCTGGAACAACCTGAAAAACCTGGTATCCGGCGGGTTCTCATTCTCCGGCTTCGGCGGCAAAGCCCCCATGCCGAACGGTGGCGGTAATGTAACCCAAACCTTTAACACCACGGTTCACGGTGCAAGAGACCCCGGTAGGACGGCGGCTAATATCAACGCTCGATTCAACCTGTCCAATCCATATTTAGGAAAGTAAAAATGGCATTAATCGACATGGTGTTCCGCCTGAAAGATGCGCCGCAAACCATGATTGGCGCGTTGCAGTTGGATGCGCTAATCAGCGAGCAAACCTCTCTGTCCAACGGAGTAACGCAATACGCGGTGGAGGAAGGGGCGCCGGTCAGCGACCACATCTCAAGCGAAGCAGAAAAGCTGACGATTGAAGGAGTGGTAACCGGCGCAAGCGTGAGCCTGTTCGGAGTGCATGGCCGCAGCAAAATGATTGAAGCTAAGGAGGCCTTGCGTGTGATTAACGAGCAGCGGCAGCCGATTACCGTCGTTACCGGCTTGGACGTTTACCCGAACTTTGCAATGGAGAGCTGCGATATTTCGCGCAGCGCGGACGACGGCGAGAAACTGCATATCAGCATCAGCCTGACCAAAATCCGCAAGGCCAAAACCCGAGAGGCAGATATTCCGCCTGGTAAGGTGCGGCAGAATGCGGCAGGCAAGGCGGGGGAAACGCGAAAACCGGCAGGCCGTGTTACCAGTAGGCAGGCTGCCGGGCGGCAGGC
>NZ_KV804544.1:51262-53108 GCF_001811325.1 Eikenella sp. HMSC071B05
AACAGAGTTTGGGAAATGATAAAAATCCCCTTTGCAGACCAAAACGACTTCGTTGTCGAAGCGGAACTGGACGAAATGACCTGTTTCTTGCATCTGTCGTGGAACGATGATGAAGCAATGTGGACATTATCGCTGGAGAACGCTGAAAACAATGTGATTCTGTCAGGTATCCGGCTGGTATCCGATTGGCCGCTGCTGGGGCGCTTCCGCCACTTGGCTGTGCCGAAAGGCGAGCTGGTGGCGGTATCACTGGACAGGCAGCCGATAGGCCGTCAGTCGTTTACCGACGGTATGGCGGAGCTGGTTTATATCCCGACTACCTGAAACTATCCGGCCACATGGGCAATATCGTATTGTGCCTGCGACAGCTGGCCGTGCCGGTGCAGCCAGCCGGCCACTTCCGGCCACGAATACAGGGCGGAGCCGCTGCCCACCCCGTACATCGGTGCGGGGAAGCCGCCGCCGCGCTTGCCGGTGGCGTAGTTGGAGAGGGCGGCGCGGGTCAGCCCGGCGCGGGCAGCCATTTCGGACAAGGTAGCCACACCGGATTCCTGCAACACCAAATCGCCGAATCCGGCGGCGCGGATGTTGTTCAAGGCGCTGCGCACGGCGGCTTCGGCACTCTCGGCCTCGCGGTCGAATTCGAGATACGGGGTTTGGTTGTAGAAGCACAGCAGCGCATCGTCGCAGCCCGCTTCATACAGGCGGTCTTCCAAATCGTGCAGGTCGGTATCGCGGATGAGGATGCTGAAATGGTAGGTATTCATGGCTTACTCCTGTTCGGGCAGGCATTCGTTTACTTTGCGGATGATTTGTTTGGCATGGTTTTCTGGGTTGCGCGGCGTGCTCCACACGCTCATTTGGTGTTCGGCATGCCCTTGCAGGCAGCGCAGGCGGCAAAACGCATGGGCGGATTTGCCTGCCGGAACAACCGCCCAGCCGTGCTGCTCGGCATAAGCCAATGCGGCTCGGATGTGTTTGTTCGGATGCTTGCCCATTTTAAAAAGTCGCTATCTGTCTGATGTATTGGTATTATAGCAAAGTCGTTTGCAGTTGTAAACAATAAAGTTTATTGCGAAATGTATAAATTCAACCGCGTATATCGCCTCTTAATCGGCAAGGCTGGCGGCAAAGGTGTGGAAATCAAGCCGCCGTTGCAGATTGAGTTTGAGATTGATAAAAACACCAAGCCCGACCCGAATATCCACCGCCTGAAACTCTACAACCTGGCACCAGAAACCATCGAAGCCGTCAGCAAGCCTGACGGTTTTTGCGTTTTGTACGCGGGCTATGCCGAGGACGAGGGTGAAGTGCTGATGGCGGCGGGCGGGGTGGTGGATGCCTATACCTACCGCGAGGGCACGGAACGCATTACGGAGCTCTCGGTGGCCGACGGCTGGGTAGAGTTGCGCGATACGGCGGTATCGCTGGGCTTCGGCGCGGGGGTGTCCGCACACAGCATCATCCACGAGATTGCCAAGCAGATGAGCCTGACTTTGGTTATGGACGAAAAGCTGCCGAACCGCACATGGCGGCACGGTTTCAGCTTCTACGGCGCGGCACGGCGGGCGCTGAACAAAATCGTGGCGGGCGCGGGGCTGGAGTGGTCGGTGCAGAACCAAACGCTGCAAGTGGTGCAGAAACTGCAACCGACCAAACGCACGGCAGTGGTGCTGGCTGCTGATAGCGGGTTAATCGGCCACCCCGAAAAAATCCGCGACGGGGCGCGGGATAAATCCGTGCCGCAGAACAGCCGCCGCAAAGGCCGGACGGCGCAATCCGAGCCGCGCGACGGCTGGAAGGTGCATTCGCTGCTACTGCCGCAAATCAATCCGGCAGATATTGT
>NZ_KV804545.1:0-2152 GCF_001811325.1 Eikenella sp. HMSC071B05
GTTAAAACAAATGGTAAAAGATAGTCTAACCTGGTTATCTAGGACAGCCCCTTTTATTTTCAAATGAACATCATCAGCCTGCTTGATGAATAACATGGTGTTATGATTTTGGCTTGCGTATATTTCTTTATTCGAATAGCTATTCTGATAAAAAATTATGCTGAATTGCGTATTGTCGTAACCCCACAAAAAATATCATCTGTTGAAATTTTATCTTTAAAATAAAAAGATAAGCCATGAAAAAACGAAATATTTAATACTTTCTGTTGAACTGTTTTTTTTAGAGCAATAACGTGTATTGTATCTACACACCCATTTTTACCCACCCAATTAAATCATTCCCCATGATCCGCCTTGCCCTGTTCGCCGACATCCACGGCAAATTCCTGCTCCCCTTCAAGTTGGCACACCACTACCAGCAAACCACCGGCCAACCCATAGACTTAATTGTCCAATGCGGCGATATGGGCGCATTTCCGGATAAGGGACGTATGGACAAGGCCACGCTGCGTCATGCGGCGAGGGACCGCGACGAATTGGGTTTTATGGATGATTTTGTGCACGCCAAGCCGCCGATCGCCCAATTCCTCGAGCGGCTCAACCTCAATATGCTCTGTGTGCGCGGCAATCATGAGGACCATGAATTTTTGGATGAATTGGAACGGCAAAGCGTGCAGGCTGCTTTTCCGATTGATGCGTATCGGCGCGTTTGGGTGCTGAAAACAGGCGAGCCGTTTGTGTTGCAGAAAGATAGCGAGTCGCTGGAAATTCTCGGCATCGGGCGCATTGGCGATAGGAAACAGCGGCCGCACGGCGAATTTATTCAGGAGTATGAACGGCAAACCTTGCGCCGCTTTATTAAAGACTGCCTGAAAAACAAGCACGACCCCGATCTGCTGATAACGCATGACCAGCCCACCGACAGCCAAAGCGGTTACGGCGCGGGAGAGATTGCCGAGGTGCTGGACCAGCTGGCGTTTGCCTACCATTTTTACGGGCACACGGGCGAGGCATACCGGCAGAACTTGGCGGACAACGGCATCACCCGGTCGGTCAAAATCAAAGAATTGGAATTTGACCGACAGGGGAAGTTGTCGGAAGGCTGTATGTTGATTTTGGAAGTGGAGCAGAAGAAAGGAGACAAGCTGTTTTCGCTTTCGCCTGTGCCGTTAAACGAGATCTTTCATTTTATGCGGGACACTTGGCGGTATTGCTGATGCGGAAAGGACGGATTGAAAACCCGTCCTTTTGTTATGCCGACTGTTTTTCAGGCAGCCTGCACTATTCAAGGCTACCTGAAAATTCATCTCTAAAATAAAAGCTCATTCATTCAATGCTGTCAATCTCGCCCGAACTTTTGCAGCCGCATCTTCCGTGCTGTTGCCGACAATAACGTTTTGCTTGTCGTCGAAATACTGAACGGCAGGGAGGTCGCGCAGGAAGCTGTCAATATCTTGTTCGGTCAGGAAACGGCCGTGCATATCCCAGCCGACATTGAGGGCACGCCCTTTGACGGCGGCCATGCGGTCGTGCAGATGGCCGTAGAGGTGGTATAGGCCGTGGTGGATGCCGTCCCATTCGTATAAGGGATAGTGGCACAAAATCGCGGTATTGCCGATTTCGGGCAGTTTGAGCCGCAGGTAATGGCTGGCGGACGAGAGCAACGGATGGCCGTCGGCTTTGCGCGTGTTGAGGAAATGTGCTTCGTTTTGCCGAATCAGGTAGTCGTGGTTGCCGTAAATCAAATGGTGTTGCCCGTTAAGCCGTTGCAGCACGGCTTCGATGTGTGCGGGCTTTTTGGCAAAGCAGACATCGCCGAGGTTGTACACAGTGTCTTGCGGGGTAACGACGCGGTTCCAGCAGTCGATCAGGTATTCGTTCAACTCGTCGGCGTTATCGCTTTGCAGGCGAAATTGCGGGCAGTATCGGGCGATGTTGGGATGGGAGAAGTGCCAGTCGGCTGTGAAATAGGTTTGAGGCATGGGATACTCGGTTTCTGGTCATCTGACAATGAAAAATAAGGTGCAGGCTGCTTTAGAGGCCGTCTGAAACAGGGTTGGGGCGATAAAAAGCAGCCTGCACTTTTTTGCCTACCTATCTGCCGGTCAATACCAACCGTTGGCAGAAGGCTTCCCAATCAGCAAGGTGCACA
>NZ_KV804546.1:0-1279 GCF_001811325.1 Eikenella sp. HMSC071B05
GGCAGTCTGACGGCAAGCTCGCAATGTGAGTACCGCCCGCGTGTCAAAACACGGGTCAGCCCATCAGTAAACCGTGCTGCCCACACACACCAGCCCGTGCCGCCACGGTGTCCGTGATACAAAGCCAGGTAAATCATTTGCCCACCTTTTCTAGCTCATGGAGATGCGGTTGAATGGCAGCCACAATCTCTGCCGCACGTTTATCAACTTCAGCTGCGGTTTTCAGGTTCTTGAGTTCAAGCTTCTTCATCCGCAGGATGCCCAGTTGCTCCATCGTGACACGCAGTTTCGCCGCTTGAGCAAGGATAATATCGGTAGCTTCTTTACCTCCTTTACCTGTAGGCTCAGCAAAGGCAGCGACTTGAGTTGGTAACTCACCTTTATAACCCCCGGCTTTGTACTCGATAGCCTGCTGCTCTCGGAGTTGGTACTCCGGCCAGAAGCGGGTAACGTGGCGATAGGCTTCATCCACCAAATCGTTAATTGCCTTAGTTCCGTTGTCGATGGCTTCCGCCAGCAACTGGGAGGAGGCAGCCTTATCTAACGTCCATTCCTTGCCGTTCCATTGGTGCAGATGACTGGGTGCAGGCTCGGCTAGTACCGGCTTGCCATCTTTGCCCGGCATAATCACTTGGCCTTGCGACTGGCCGACAATCAGCGCTTCATGTTCCGCTGCAGTCAGCTCCACCGCGCCTGCCGGTGCTTCTCCGTCCGTATCTAAAAATCCGTTTTGGTAATAATAAACAGTCATGATTTAGCTCCTCTATTTCCAGCGGCCAATGGCGATGAAATTAACCGTAACATCAGGGGTGTTAAAAATTTGCTCGTGTAGCCAGTAATGCACGGCAGCTTGATTGCTTTGCCTGCTATCAACCGTTACCCACATATCACGCACGTTACCTTCCGGCGCGGACATCGTTACCGCTACAGTCGGCGGGGAAGTAAATGCCATCGGCCAAGTCAGCATTCGCGTGTTGGGGCTGTTGGCGTGGTTTTGAACGCGCACCGTGCCGGATTCAATCATGGTTCCATCTGGGAACTTGCAAACATCGAAATTACCGATTCGTTGATAAACTGGCAGGGCAGAATCAGCCTTATCGTAGGCGGCTTTAACCGACTTCGGGGTGGCTGCCATATCTTCGCGGTTGCTGTTGGTGGCGGATGAGAGCTGTGTTATACCGGCTTGAGTGGTGCTGGCCGGCTTGATACTGCCGAGCTTGCCGAATTCATCCAGCAAAAATGCCATCTTCTCGTCTATGTTGTAGAACAGATAATTAAA
>NZ_KV804547.1:0-45062 GCF_001811325.1 Eikenella sp. HMSC071B05
GTGCCGGTGTGGTGGCTTCCGTGATCGCTTAAAGGTTAGAGGCCAGTAGCTCAATTGGTAGAGTATCGGTCTCCAAAACCGAGGGTTGGGGGTTCGAGACCCTCCTGGCCTGCCAAAAGAAAGACTAACCGGCCTGCCGGTTGGTCTTTTGTTTTATGCTGTTTTATAAAGAACTATGAAGTTTAGGGTGGTTGCAAATGAGTGATCGTAAGCAGAAAGTAAAAGAGATGTCCGTTGCTTCGTTGAAGCAGGCTCACCAGGAGTTGCGTAATCGGGGACAGGGTGCTCAACGTAAGACTGGAAGAGGAAATGGGGCTAAATTATTTTTGGCAGCTGCTTTGGTTATCGGTGGGGCGATTGGTTTTTCATTTCTGTCTCAGCAGCCGCTATATGTGCGAGGTGCCATTTTAGGGGGCTCGTTGTTGCTCTCTGGGCTAATTGTTTTCTTCTGGTGTGATACTGGTCCCGGGTTAATTCGGTATATCAAGGATTCTGTTGTTGAGATTAAGAAGGTTGTTTGGCCGCCTAAAAACGAGGCTTGGCGCAATACATTCTTCGTTTTGATGTTCACGGCAGTGCTGACTTTATTTTTGTGGTTGGTGGATTCTTTTTTAGTGTGGTTATTTACGAAAATTGCTGAGTAATTTGCAGGGGCGAGAAAATGGCTAAAAATTGGTATGTCATCCAAGCTTATTCTGGGTTCGAGAAGAATGTGCAGAAGACTCTGAAAGAGCGGATCGCAAGAGAGGGAATGGAGGGGCTTTTTGGTCAGATTCTGGTGCCAGTTGAAGAGGTTGTTGGTATTAAGAATGGTCGGAAGACAGTTAGTGAGCGTAAGTTTTTTCCAGGCTATGTGTTGATAGAAATGGAAATGACTGATGAATCATGGCACTTGGTTAAGAGTACGCCTAGGGTTAATGGGTTTATTGGAGGCACGGCTAACCGTCCTTTGCCAATTTCTCAACGAGAAGTTGATGCGATAATATCTCAGGTGTCGGCTGTTGCTGGCTCCGAGAAGAAGCCTAAGCCGCGAGTTGAGTTTGTGGTTGGGCAGCAGATCAGGGTGAGCGAAGGCCCATTTTCTGATTTTAACGGGTTGGTTGATGTTGTTGATTATGAACGCAATAAGTTGCGAGTTTTGGTACAAATTTTTGGTCGAGAAACGCCAGTTGAATTGGATTTTAGTCAGGTAGAGAAGATTTAGTCTGATTGCTTGGCAATAAGTAGGATTTTATTTATAATATACGGCTTGATTTTTTGGGGAGCAGAATTTCTGCGTATTACCCGTTATTTAGGAGCTAAATGTGGCAAAGAAAATTGTAGGTTATATTAAGTTGCAGATTCCTGCAGGGAAGGCTAATCCTTCTCCTCCAGTTGGTCCGGCACTGGGCCAGCGTGGTTTAAATATTATGGAATTTTGTAAGGCATTTAATGCGGCTACGCAAAATGTGGAGCCTGGATTGCCGATTCCTGTGGTAATTACCGCGTTTGCAGATAAGTCTTTTACATTTGTAATGAAGACTCCTCCGGCCAGTATTTTGCTGAAAAAAGCTGCTGGTTTGCAGAAAGGCAGTTCAAATCCGTTGACTAGCAAGGTGGGTAAGGTTACCCGTGCACAGTTGGAAGAAATTGCCAAGACTAAAGAGCCTGATTTGACTGCAGCTGATTTGGATGCGGCGGTTCGTACTATTGCTGGTTCTGCCCGTTCCATGGGCTTGGATGTGGAGGGTGTGTAATGGCTAAGTTGTCTAAACGTTTCCAGGGTTTGCGCTCTTCTATTGATTCAAATGTGCACTACTCAATTGATGAAGCAATTGAGTTGGTGAAGAAAACGGCTACAGCCAAATTTGATGAGTCTGTTGATGTTGCTATCAATTTGGGCGTGGATTCGCGTAAATCTGATCAAGTAATCCGTGGGTCTGTTGTATTGCCAAAAGGTACTGGTAAAACTGTTCGTGTGGCGGTATTTACTCAAGGTGCCAATGTTGAGGCGGCAAAAGAAGCAGGTGCTGATGTGGTTGGGTTTGAGGATCTGGCTGCTGAAGTAAAAGCGGGTAATTTGGATTTTGATGTTGTTATTGCCTCTCCTGATGCGATGCGTATCGTTGGTCAGTTGGGTACTATCTTGGGACCGCGCGGTTTGATGCCAAATCCGAAGGTGGGTACGGTTACGCCAAATGTGGCAGAGGCCGTGCGTAATGCCAAGGCTGGTCAGGTTCAGTATCGCACTGATAAGGCTGGTGTAGTGCATGCTACTATTGGTCGCGCTTCTTTTGCGGCGGCTGATTTGCGTGAAAACTTTAATACTTTGCTGGATGCAGTGGTAAAAGCAAAGCCTGCTGCTACCAAGGGTCAGTATTTGAAGAAAATTGCATTATCTAGCACCATGGGCCCTGGTGTCCGTGTAGATGTTGGTAGCGTGTCTAATTAGAAGAAATTTTCAGGTAGCCTTTGCTAGCTGCGGAGGCTGCCTGAAATATGGACTGCTTATGCTTGATTGTAAGTAGAGTCCAAGACCGTAGGGATCGTGAGATTTAATATTTTACCCTACGTAGACGGTGGTCCTGAGATTATGAGCAAGCAATTGCTTGCAAAATGTCTTTTCAGGTTACCGAACTGGTGGATGTCACTAGACATTCTTTGATAAACAGTAGGAGGTAGACCTTGAGTCTTAGTATTGAAACTAAAAAAGCAGTTGTGGAAGAGATTGTTGCCGGTATCGGCAATGCTCAGACCATGGTGCTTGCCGAATACCGCGGTATCAGCGTTGCTAGTATGACCGAATTGCGTGCTAATGCTCGTAAGGAAGGTGTGTACTTGCGTGTTTTGAAAAACACGTTGGCTCGTCGTGCGGTGGAAGGCACTCCTTTTGCAGGGTTGGCTGAGCATATGGTTGGCCCGTTGGTATATGCAGCATCTGAAGATGCTGTAGCTGCTGCAAAAGTGTTGCACCAATTCTCTAAAAAAGATGAGAAGCTGATTATTAAAGCAGGCTCTTATGACGGTGCAGTGATGGATGCCGCTCAGGTAGGTCAGCTGGCTGCAATTCCGAGTCGTGAAGAATTGTTGTCCAAATTGCTGTTCCTCATGCAGGCTCCGTTGTCTGGCATGGCTCGCGGCTTGGCTGCTCTGGCTGAGAGAAAAGCCGCTGAAGAAGCATCTGCTTAACCATTTTTTATATTTTACTTATTCATTTAATTAGGAGTTTGATAGCATGGCTATTACTAAAGAAGACATTTTGGAAGCAATCGGTGGTTTGACTGTAATGGAGTTGAACGACTTGGTAAAAGAATTTGAAACCAAGTTTGGCGTTTCTGCTGCTGCCGTTGCTATTGCTGCGGGTCCTGGTGCTGCTGGTGGTGAAGCTGAAGCCAAGTCTGAGGTAGACGTTATTTTGGCTGCCGCTGGTGATCAGAAAGTAGGCGTGATTAAAGTGGTTCGTGCCATTACTGGTCTGGGCTTGAAAGAAGCCAAAGACATGGTTGATGGCGCTCCGAAGACTATTAAAGAAGGCGTTACTCCTGCTGAAGCTGAAGAAATCAAGAAACAGCTGGAAGAAGCTGGCGCCAAAGTGGAAATTAAATAAGTATTTTCTCGCCAACAGGCTGGCAGGTATCTGCCAGCCTTGTTTCGCTTGGAGATTAGGATTAAATAATAATTTACATATATTTGCTATCTAAGCCGGCTTTTATGGCAAATATATGTAAATTTTAGAGTGGTAGTGGATGTTGCTGCTGTTCAAGTGGGAATCAATTCCTCTCATTATCCGGAGTGTTCAACAATGAGTTATTCAGTTACTGAAAAAAAACGTATCCGAAAGAGCTTTGCTAAACGCGATAGCGTGCTGGAGGTGCCATATTTGCTGGCGACCCAGCTGGAGTCTTACCGAAAGTTTCTCCAGCAGGAAACTGCTTTTGATAAGCGTTTGGATGAAGGCTTGCAGGCTGCATTCAATTCTATTTTCCCGATTGTGAGCCACAACGGATATGCTCGGTTGGAATTTACTCATTACATCTTGGGTGAGCCATTATTTGATATTGCCGAATGCCAGTTGCGTGGCATCACTTATGCTGCCCCGTTGCGTGCGCGTATCAGATTGGTGATTTTGGATAAAGAATCTTCCAAACCCAATGTGGTAAAAGAAGTGCGCGAGAATGAAGTTTATATGGGCGAAATCCCACTGATGACCCCTTATGGCTCATTCATTATTAACGGTACTGAACGCGTCATTGTGTCTCAGCTGCACCGTTCTCCGGGTGTATTCTTTGAACATGACCGGGGCAAAACTCACTCCTCAGGTAAGCTGTTGTTTTCTGCACGTATTATTCCCTATCGCGGCTCATGGCTGGATTTAGAGTTTGATCCAAAAGACCTGCTCTATTTCCGTATCGACCGCCGCCGCAAAATGCCGGTAACCATTTTGCTGAAAGCATTGGGATACGGCGCCGAACAGATCTTGGATACCTTCTACGACAAGGAAACATTCTATCTAAACAAAGATGGTGTGGAGACCGAGCTGGTCTTGTCGCGGTTGAAGGGAGAAACCGTAAAAACCGATATTTGCGATGCAGACGGCAAAGTGTTGGTTGCTGCGGGCAAACGGGTTACTGCCAAAGGATTGCGCGATATTGAGAAAGCTGGTTTGAAGCGCCTGCGGGTGGATGCTGAGACTTTGATCGGCAAAATGCTGGCTAAAGACGTTATCGTGCCCGATACCGGTGAAATTCTCGCATCAGCCAATAGTGAAATTACCGAAGAATTGTTGGCACAGCTGGAAATTCATGGCGTGAACGAAATCCAAACCCTATATATCAACGAATTGGGGTATGGCGGTTATATTTCTTCTACGTTGCAAGTGGATGAAACGGCTGACCAAATGGCTGCGCGAATTGCCATCTACCGCATGATGCGTCCCGGCGAGCCGCCTACTGAAGAAGCGGTAGAAATGCTGTTTGATCGCTTGTTCTTCAATGAGGCCAGCTATGATCTGTCGCGCGTTGGCCGCATGAAATTCAATACCCGCACCTACGAGCAAAAACTGTCTGAAGACCAGCAGCAATCGTGGTACGGTCGTCTGTTGAATGAAACTTTGGCCGGAGCAGCTGAAAAAGGCGGGTTTATTCTCAGCACTGAAGACATTGTTGCCTCCATTGCCACGCTGGTTGAATTGCGTAACGGCCATGGCGAAGTGGATGATATCGACCACCTGGGTAACCGCCGTGTGCGCTCTGTGGGTGAGCTGACCGAAAACCAGTTCCGCTCCGGTTTGGCCCGTGTGGAACGTGCAGTAAAAGAGCGCCTAAATCAGGCGGAAGCCGACAACCTGATGCCGACCGATTTGATCAATGCCAAACCGGTATCAGCGGCGATCAAAGAATTTTTCGGTTCCAGCCAATTGTCACAGTTTATGGATCAAACCAATCCGTTGTCGGAAGTGACCCATAAACGCCGTGTGTCGGCACTCGGCCCGGGCGGCCTGACCCGTGAACGTGCCGGCTTTGAAGTGCGCGACGTACATCCGACCCACTATGGTCGCGTGTGCCCGATTGAAACGCCGGAAGGCCCGAACATCGGTCTGATTAACTCATTATCGGTTTATGCCCGTACCAACGATTACGGCTTCTTGGAAACTCCGTACCGCCGCGTGGTAGACGGCAAGGTTACCGATGAAATCGACTATCTGTCTGCCATTGAAGAAGGCCGTTATGTGATTGCGCAGGCCAACGCCGAAGTGGATAAGAAAGGCTACCTGAAGGGCGATTTGATTACCTGTCGCGAAAAAGGCGAAACCATCATGGCCAGTGCCGACCGCGTGCAGTATATGGACGTGGCTACCGGCCAAGTGGTATCCGTAGCCGCCTCGCTGATTCCCTTCTTGGAGCACGATGACGCCAACCGTGCCTTGATGGGTGCCAACATGCAACGTCAGGCCGTGCCCTGCTTGCGTGCTGAAAAACCATTGGTTGGTACCGGCATTGAGCGCTCCGTGGCTGTGGACTCCGCCACTGCTATCGTGGCCCGTCGCGGCGGCGTGGTGGAATACGTGGATGCCAACCGTATCGTGGTCCGCGTGCACGACGAAGAAACTGTAGCCGGTGAAGTGGGTGTGGATATCTATAACCTGGTGAAATTCACCCGCTCCAACCAATCTACCAATATCAACCAACGCCCGGCGGTAAAAGCCGGCGATGTGTTGCAGCGTGGTGATTTGATTGCTGACGGCGCTTCTACCGACTTGGGCGAACTTGCGCTTGGCCAGAATATGACCATTGCCTTCATGCCTTGGAACGGCTACAACTACGAAGACTCGATTCTGATTTCCGAGAAAGTGGCTGCTGCCGACCGCTACACCTCCATCCACATCGAAGAACTCAATGTGGTGGCGCGTGACACTAAACTGGGTGCGGAAGAAATCACCCGCGATATTCCCAATTTGTCTGAACGCATGCAAAACCGTTTGGACGAAAGCGGCATCGTGTACATCGGCGCCGAAGTGGAAGCTGGCGACGTATTGGTGGGCAAAGTAACGCCCAAAGGCGAAACCCAGCTCACACCGGAAGAAAAACTGCTGCGTGCCATCTTCGGTGAAAAAGCTTCCGACGTGAAAGATACCTCGCTGCGTATGCCCACCGGCATGAGCGGCACGGTAATCGACGTACAGGTATTTACCCGCGAAGGCATCCAGCGCGACAAACGTGCCCAATCCATTATTGACGCCGAGCTGAAACGCTATCGCTTGGATTTGAACGACCAACTGCGTATTTTCGATAACGATGCATTCGACCGTATCGAGCGCATGATTGTCGGTCAAAAAGCCAATGGCGGCCCGATGAAACTAGGCAAAGGCAAAGAAATTACTGCCGAATACCTAGCTTCTCTGCCGACCAAGCACGATTGGTTCGACATCCGTCTGTCAGACGAAGAGCTGGCCAAACAGCTTGAATTGATTAAGCTCAGCCTGCAGCAGAAACGCGAAGAGGCCGACGAGCAATACGAAATTAAGAAGAAAAAAATGACCCAGGGCGACGAGCTGCCGCCCGGTGTGCAGAAAATGGTCAAAGTGTTCATCGCCATCAAACGCCGCCTGCAGGCAGGCGACAAAATGGCTGGCCGCCACGGTAACAAAGGTGTGGTATCGCGCATTCTGCCGGTGGAAGACATGCCCTACATGGCCGACGGCCGCACCGTAGACATCGTGCTCAATCCGCTGGGCGTACCTTCGCGTATGAACATCGGCCAGATTCTGGAAGTGCATTTGGGCTGGGCCGCCAAAGGCATCGGCCAGCGCATTGAAAAAATGCTGGCCGAACAGCGCAAAGTGAAAGAAATCCGTGCTTTCCTAGAAAAACTCTATAACGGCAGCGGTAAAAAAGAGAACCTGAAATCGCTCAGCGATGAAGAAATCCTCACTTTGGCCAAAAACCTCAAGGGTGGTGCCACCTTCGCTTCGCCGGTGTTCGACGGTGCCAAAGAGCAGGAAATCTACGACATGCTCGAATTGGCCTACCCGAGCGACGACCCCGAAGTGCAGAAACTGGGCTTCAACGACACCAAGACCCAAATCACCCTGTACGACGGCCGCTCCGGCGAACCGTTCGACCGCAAGGTAACCGTGGGCGTGATGCACTATCTGAAGCTGCACCACTTGGTGGACGAAAAAATGCACGCTCGTTCAACCGGCCCGTACTCGCTCGTTACCCAGCAGCCGCTCGGCGGTAAAGCCCAGTTCGGTGGCCAGCGTTTCGGTGAGATGGAGGTGTGGGCTCTGGAAGCCTATGGCGCCGCCTACACGCTGCAGGAAATGCTGACCGTGAAATCGGACGACGTAACCGGCCGTACGAAGATGTATGAAAATATCGTTAAAGGCGAACACAAAATCGAAGCCGGCATGCCCGAATCGTTTAACGTGTTGGTAAAAGAAATCCGTTCGCTGGGCTTGGATATCGATATGGAGCGGTATTAAACGGGGCTTTTCAGGTAGCCTCTGAGGCTACCTGAAAATAGAAACGGCCACTGTGCCGGCGTGATATTTCCCGTCGAGCCGCCGTTTGCCGCCGTGCAAGAATCCGGCCAAGCCGCCCGCCCATATTTTTCAGGTAGCCTCAAAGGCTGTCTGAAACAGAGTGAGCAAAATACAAAATCCTGATTGGGAGCAAAAATGAATCTGTCGAACCTGTTTAACCCCCTGCAAGCTGCCGGCATGGAAGAAGAATTCGATGCCATCAAAATCGGCATTGCCTCGCCCGAAACCATCCGCTCTTGGTCGTACGGTGAAGTGAAGAAGCCGGAAACCATCAACTACCGTACCTTCAAGCCGGAGCGCGACGGCTTATTCTGCGCCAAAATCTTTGGCCCGGTAAAAGACTACGAATGCTTGTGCGGCAAATATAAGCGTTTGAAATTTAAAGGTGTAACCTGCGAAAAATGCGGTGTGGAAGTTACCCTTTCCAAAGTGCGCCGCGAGCGCATGGGGCATATTGAGCTGGCTGCGCCTGTTGCCCATATTTGGTTCTTGAAATCACTGCCTTCCCGCCTCGGCATGGTATTGGACATGACCCTGCGCGATATTGAACGTGTGCTGTATTTCGAAGCCTTTGTGGTAACCGACCCCGGCATGACCTCGCTGCAACGCCGCCAGCTGCTGACTGAAGAAGACTACTACGCCAAGCTGGATGAATACGGCGAAGACTTCGATGCCAAAATGGGTGCCGAAGGCATTCGCGAACTGTTGCGGTCGCTGGACGTGCCGGCCGAAATCGAAATCCTGCGCCAGGAATTGGAAAGCACCGGCTCCGAAACCAAAATCAAAAAGCTGGCCAAACGCCTGAAAGTACTGGAAGCCTTCCAGCGCAGCGGCATGAAGCTGGAATGGATGATTATGGACGTGTTGCCTGTGCTGCCGCCCGATTTGCGTCCGTTGGTGCCGTTGGATGGCGGTCGTTTTGCCACTTCCGATTTGAACGATCTTTATCGTCGCGTGATCAACCGCAACAACCGTCTCAAACGCCTGCTGGAGCTGCACGCGCCCGACATCATCGTGCGCAACGAAAAGCGCATGTTGCAGGAAGCGGTAGACAGCCTGTTGGATAACGGCCGTCGCGGCAAAGCCATGACCGGCGCCAACAAACGCCCGCTCAAATCGCTGGCCGACATGATTAAAGGTAAAGGCGGCCGCTTCCGTCAAAACCTGTTGGGTAAACGCGTCGACTACTCCGGCCGTTCCGTGATTACCGTAGGCCCCTACCTGCGCCTGCACCAGTGCGGCCTGCCCAAACGCATGGCCTTGGAATTGTTCAAACCGTTCATCTTCCACAAACTGGAAGTGCGCGGCGAAGCGGCTACCGTGAAAGCGGCGAAAAAACTGGTGGAGCAGGAAGTGCCGGTGGTGTGGGATATTTTGGATGAAGTGATCCGCGAACATCCGATTATGCTCAATCGTGCCCCAACCCTTCACCGCTTGGGTATTCAGGCTTTTGAGCCGATTCTGATTGAAGGCAAGGCCATTCAGCTGCACCCCTTGGTGTGCGCCGCGTTCAACGCCGACTTCGACGGTGACCAAATGGCCGTACACGTGCCGTTGAGCCTGGAAGCACAAATGGAAGCCCGTACCCTGATGCTGGCCTCCAACAACGTGCTCTCGCCCGCCAACGGCGAGCCGATTATCGTGCCGTCTCAAGATATCGTATTGGGTCTCTACTACATGACCCGCGACAAAATCAACGGCAAAGGCGAAGGCAGCCTGTTCTCGGACGTGAAAGAAGTACACCGTGCTTACTACACCAAGCAGGTGGAATTGGGCACCAAAATCACCGTTCGTTTGCAGGAATGGGTGAAAAACGACCAAGACGAGTTCGAGCCGGTTACCAAACGCTACGAAACCACGGTTGGCCGCGCCCTGCTGTCCGAAATCCTGCCTAAAGGCCTGCCGTTTGAATACATCAACAAGGCGCTGAAGAAAAAAGAAATCTCCCGCCTGATTAACGCCTCGTTCCGCCTATGCGGCTTGCGCGATACGGTTATTTTCGCCGACCACCTGATGTACACCGGCTTCAGCTTCGCAGCCAAAGGCGGCATCTCCATCTGCGTGGACGATATGGAAGTGCCGAAAGAGAAAGCCAAGCTCTTGGCCGAAGCCAACGCCGAAGTGAAGGAAATTGAAGACCAATACCGCCAAGGTTTGGTGACCAACGGCGAGCGCTACAACAAAGTGGTGGATATTTGGGGCCGTGCCGGCGATAAAATTGCCAAGGCGATGATGGACAACCTTTCCAAACAGAAAGTCATCGACCGCGAAGGCAAAGAAGTGGATCAGGAGTCGTTCAACTCGATCTACATGATGGCCGACTCCGGTGCGCGTGGTTCTGCCGCCCAGATTAAACAGCTTTCCGGTATGCGTGGTTTGATGGCCAAGCCGGACGGTTCGATTATCGAAACCCCGATTACCTCCAACTTCCGCGAAGGCCTTACCGTATTGCAATACTTTATCGCCACCCACGGTGCGCGCAAAGGTTTGGCCGATACCGCGTTGAAAACCGCCAACTCCGGTTACCTGACCCGCCGCTTGGTGGACGTAACCCAAGACTTGGTTGTGGTGGAAGACGATTGCGGCACCAACGACGGCTTCGTAATGAAAGCCGTGGTACAGGGTGGTGATGTGATTGAAGCCCTGCGTGACCGCATCCTCGGCCGCGTTACCGCGCAAGACGTGGTGGATCCCTCTAGCGGCGCTACTTTGGTGGAAGCCGGCACCCTGCTCAACGAGCAGCTGGTGGATCTGATCGACCGCTCCGGCGTGGACGAAGTGAAAGTCCGCACCCCGATTACCTGTAAAACCCGCTACGGCTTGTGCGCCAAGTGCTACGGTCGCGACTTGGCACGTGGCAAGCTGGTGAATACCGGCGAAGCCGTGGGCGTGATTGCCGCCCAATCCATCGGTGAGCCCGGCACGCAGCTGACCATGCGTACCTTCCACATCGGTGGTGCCGCCTCCCGTGCCGCTGCCGCCAGCCAAGTGGAGGCCAAATCCAACGGTACCGCCCGTTTCAGCAGTCAGATGCGCTATGTCGCTAACAACAAAGGCGAATTGGTGGTGATCGGCCGCTCCTGTGAATTGGTGATTCACGACGAAGTGGGCCGCGAGCGCGAACGCCACAAAGTGCCTTATGGTGCCACTTTGCTGGTGCAGGACGGTTCTGCGGTGAAAGCCGGCCAAACCCTGGCCACTTGGGATCCGCATACCCGCCCGATGATTACCGAATATGCCGGTCGCGTGCGCTTTGAAAACGTGGAAGAAGGCGTAACCGTTACCCGTCAAACCGACGAAATCACCGGCCTCTCCACTTTGGTGGTGATCGACGGCAAACGCCGCACCAGCACCAGCAAACTGCTGCGCCCAACCGTGAAGCTGCTGGATGAAAACGGCGAAGAGGTTACCGTACCCGGCACCGAAACCCCCGTTTCCATGGCCTTCCCCGTGGGCGCGGTGATTACCGTGCGTGAAGATCAGGAAGTGGGCAAGGGCGACGTGCTGGCGCGTATCCCGCAGGCTTCCTCCAAAACCCGCGATATTACTGGTGGTCTGCCCCGCGTGGCCGAGCTGTTTGAAGCCCGCGTGCCCAAAGATGCCGGTATGCTGGCCGAAGTAACCGGTACGGTGTCTTTTGGTAAAGAAACCAAAGGCAAACAGCGTTTGGTGATTACCGACTTGGAAGGCGCGGCACACGAAACCCTGATTTCCAAAGAGAAACAGATTCTGGTGCACGACGGCCAAGTAGTGAACCGCGGCGAGATTATCGTCGACGGCTCGGTTGATCCGCACGACATCCTGCGCCTGCAAGGTATCGAAGCGCTGGCACGCTACATCGTGCAAGAAGTGCAGGAAGTATACCGCCTGCAAGGTGTGCGCATTTCCGATAAGCACATTGAAGTGATCATCCGCCAGATGCTGCGCCGCGTGAACATTGCCGACGCCGGCGAAACCGGGTTCATCACCGGCGAGCAGGTGGAGCGTGGCGACGTAATGCAGGCCAACGAACGCGCCGTTGCCGAAGGCAAAGAACCGGCACGTTTCGACAACATCCTGCTGGGTATCACCAAGGCTTCGCTCTCTACCGACAGCTTCATTTCCGCGGCTTCCTTCCAGGAAACCACCCGCGTGCTTACCGAAGCCGCCATCATGGGCAAGAAAGACGACCTGCGCGGCCTGAAGGAAAACGTGATTGTCGGCCGCCTGATTCCGGCCGGTACCGGCCTCACTTACCACCGCAGCCGCCGTGTGCAGTGGCAGGCGCATCACGAAGCGCAAGTGAACGAGCAGGTGGATGAAGCCGAATAAGGCTACCTGAAAAGCAAAAGGCTGAAATCGTAATAAGCGGGTTCAGCCTTTTTCGTAGGCGGATGGTTTGGTGGGTGGAGGAAGTTTGGTTTTCAGGTAGCCTGCGATAGCTGGAGGGATTCTTGATTCATACCAAGCAGTGAGCCGCAGACAGCACAGCCAGTACGGCAAAGTGAGCCAGCGCAGTATGCAGTGAAGCACTTTAGTTATGTGAGCAGCATAAAAGGCTACCTGAAAGCCAATCAAGCATTTCAGGTAGCCTTTTGATCATTTTTGCTTTAACGCTTATGCACTGCCGAAGCGGCTTGGGGTTTGGCTTCGGCAGGTTTGGCCGGCGGCGGGTTGGTATTAGCCGGCTTGCTGTCTGCGGCTTTTTGTTCGCAGCCCATCTGCTGCACCATTTCTTCAAACTGCTGGCTCACCACTTCGCAGCCCTCGGTATCCAATTGCGAGAGATCGCCGCGGGTGGCTTCCAGCGATTGCAACAGCGCATCGCCCTGGCCGTCGGGGGCTTGGCGGAAGCAGGCACGGGCGCGTTGGAAATAGGTTTCGCACACGGGGTTCATGTGGTCGGCGGTGGTAGGCGGCAGGGCATGTTCCGGCTCGGGGTTGGCTTCGGCGGCGGTGAGCGGGTCGTCTTCGGCATTGCCGTCCGACACTTCGGGGGTAACCAGTTCCACCGATACCGTGGCTGTTTCGATGCCGGATGCGCTGCCAGCGGCCGGTGCCGAGGCTTGTGATGCCGCAGTCGCCGCGGCGGGGGCAGGGTGTTTGCGGCTGCCGCCGGCCAAGAGCCCGAAGGCAAGCAGCAGGCCACCGGCCACTACGGCGGCTACGGCCAACAGCTGCGGTTTTTCACGCACTTGCTGCGGCAGGGTGCGTAGTTTTCCACGCAGTTTCTGCCACAGGGAACGCAGATTCCCCCGCCATTTGGGTTGCGGGGTGTTCGGTTTAGCTTGCCGTTTTGGCCGTAGGGCTTGCAGTTTTGCCTGCAGCTGCTGCCAGTATCGTTTCCAGTCTGGTTTGCCTTGCATGGTGATGAATGGTGATATGGTAAGGAGGCTGTTGCCGTTGCGCATCTTACACGCAAGCCGTGCTGCTCGTGAAGGGCGGCGGCAGGGCAGGGCGGTTTTTGCAGCATTTTCAGGTAGCCTGGATGGCATTGCCTGCGCTAGCGGAAGCAATCGGTCTTATCCTGCCAGGCGTGCTGACACGTTGCAGGAGGTAATAAGTACGTTGACTATATTTTCTAGGCAGGATAGTTATGGTATAACACACGGTCTGTGTAAACAATCTGTAAAGGAGTTTTTATGTTCCGCCATTTATTGTCTGCCGTGCTGTTGGCCGGCGTATCGGTGGCCGCGCATGGCCATGAGGTGTGGGTGAATGCTGCGCATACGCATGGCGGCGAGGTGTTGAAGGCCGAGCTGGGCTATGGGCACTATCCCGAGTTGGAGCCGATTGCAGCCGACCGTTTGACACTGTTTCCCAAGCCGCTGCAATTGCTCACGCCGCAGGGCAAAATCGATTTGGTGCGGCGCGGGCAGCATAATTATCAGTTTGAAACGCCGCGGGCGGTGGCCGACGGCAGCTATCTGCTGTTGGCGCAATACCGCCCGACTTTTTGGTCGCGCAATGAGGCGGGCTGGCAGCGGCAAAATCTGACGCAGATGAAAGATGCCACTTATTGCGAGCAAACCAGCATGTTTGGCAAAGCGGTGGTGAACGTGGGGCACGAAAGCGCGAGCAAGGAGCTGATCAGCCGGCCGGTGGGCGATTTGCTGGAGATTGTGCCACTGGAAAACCCGGCCAATGTGCGCGTGGGTGAAGTGTTGCCGGTGCGGGTGTTGTTCCGTGGCGAGCCGCTGCCGGATGCCACGGTGGTGGCCACGTTTGACGGTTTCTCCCATCGCGACCCGGCCGATAAATCACACCGCCTCGAGCCGCAGGCGTTCTCCGACACTACCCGTGCCGACGGCACGGTAGGCATCATTCCGCTGCGCCAAGGCAGCTGGAAAGTGCGCGTGGTGCACAAAACCGATTTCTCTGACCAGGCTGTGTGCGGCCAGCTGGCTGCTTATGCCACGTTAACCTTCGAGATCGGCAGCAGCCATCATTAAGTTGTCGGTTTCAGGTAGCCTCAGCCTGCGGGCTCACGGCTATTGCTGCATCTAAAAAAACAGGGTGGGCAATTTTTGCCCGCCCTGTTTTCGTTTGGCGTGTTATAGAAAACTGCGTTTGTTCTGTTTCAGGTAGCCTCTATGGGCCAGCTAAAGGCTACCTGAAAAATGCCGGGACAGTTTCAGGCAGCCTGCAACTCAGCCTTCTTTGCCGTCCACCCGCGGTGCGGTCAGCCAGGGCAGGTAGCGCCAGGTGTAGAGCAGCAGCGAAGCGGCAAACAGCAGGCCGGAGAGCCACAGGCCGGGCTGGTAGGCGGCGGGGAGCAGATACATCAACACCGCCGTGGCGGCACGCGCCAGCGCAGCGGCCACCATCAGCCAAAACGCCAATGGCATGGCGGCGGGAGCAGGGTAGAGCGGCCGGCCGGTGTGTCCCAGCGCGGTGCGCACCATCATGCCCACCGTCATCAGCCCGATGCCGCCCACGGCCACCAAATGCACGCCCAGGCTCTGCCAGCGCGGCAGCCAATGCCCCAAGCCCATCACCGTTAGCCCCGCCCCGGTGAGCAGGAAGCCGGCAAACAGAATCCACAACATCGGCTCTTTGACCACTTCCGGCCGCCACCAGCGCACGGTTTGCACGATATCCAGCAACCCGGCCGCTATGCTGAGCACGGCTGCGGCAGCCAGCGCCGCATCGGCTGCCGAAGGCGGCAGCACCGCCTGCAAACCGTAGAGCAGAGCCATGGCCAGCGGCACCACCAAAGAAGCCGTCATCATCAAAGGATGGCTGCCCACCTGCTCGCAGCCGAGCCGTTTGGCGGTGAAGAACGGAATCACGCGCATCCCCACCAGCCCGATAAAGCCGGCCACCACGGAAAGCCCGGCAAACAGCCCGCCGGCGAGGGCGGAAAAATTATGCCGCGCCAGCTGCCAATGAAACAGCGCCTGCAACAGGCCGAACACAAACAGCGCGGCCACCGCCAAATAATTGCGCTTGTTGCGGCTGCGCACTACGGCCACGCCCATATACCAGGCCGCAAGCCAATAGAACGCCACGCCCGCGATACCGCCGGCCAAGGTAAGCGGTGCGGCAAAGGCAAACGCGCGCGCCAACAGCCACAGCAATGCCAGCATCATCAGCGGCGCGCCCCAAGTGCGCGGCTGTTTCGTCCAGGTGGCTACCGCCGTGAGCAGGAAGGCCACCACGATGGCGCCGGCATAACCCCAAATCATTTCGTGGGCATGCCAAAAGTAATTGGGCAGCGCGGCCGTGCCCTGATAGCCGAAGCTCCACAGCAGGATGGAAAGCGTACCGTAGAGGGCGGCCAGCGGATAGAAGGGGCGGAAGGCCATGCCCCAAACGGGATGGTTTTTGGAAAGCAGATTCATGATGTGATGATGATTGGTTTGTAGGGTAGGGAGTTAAACGGGGAAGGCTACCTGAAAAACGGCAGGCTTTTCAGGTAGCCCTTAAATCATGCGGCAATACGTTTTCAGGTATAGTGGATTAATAAAAATCAGGACAAGGCGGCGAACCGAAGACAGTACAGATAGTACGGCAAGGCGAGCCAACGCTGTACTGGTTTATGTTAATTCACTATGGCCTCTGCAAACGGCGGCACGGGCGCACCCAATTTGTGCAGCAGCTGCACGGTTTCAAACACGGGCAGCCCCATCACGCCGCTGAAGCTGCCGGCAAGATGCGCCACAAACACGCCGCCAATGCCTTGGATACCGTATGCGCCGGCTTTATCCAGCGGTTCGCCGCTGGCAATATAGGCCGCGATTTCCTGCGCGCTCAGTTCTTTAAACCGCACATCGCTGCGCTGTGCCGCCTCCAGCGTTTGGCCGCCGAGCGATACGCACACCGCCGTCCACACCTGGTGTTCGCGTCCGGAAAGGCTTTCCAGCAGCTCGCGGGCGTGCGCCGCATCGCGCGGTTTGCCCAAAATGGCATTGTCCAGCGCCACCACCGTGTCGGCGCTCAACAGCGGCTGTGCCAAGGCCAGGCCGCGTTGCGCCGCCAGTTGGCGCGCTGCCGCGTTTTTCTGCCGCGCCATCCGCGCCACATAATCCGCCACCGCTTCGCCCGGTAGCGCCGTTTCGTCGATTTCCGCCGCCAGTAGCACGGGCTGGAAACCTAATGAAACCAAAATTTCGCGGCGGCGCGGGCTGGCCGAGGCCAGATAGATGGTGTTCGGCATGGTGTTTCTTTAACATAGCTGCGTAAGCCGCTAAGGCTACCTGAAAATCCCGTTTTCCGCGATAGCTAAAACGGGTGAATTTGTACGGGCGGGGCGGCATGACGGATTCCTACCTTGCGCCGCCCGAAGCCGGAAGTAAAGTTATAGTGGATTAAAATAAGAATGGGACAAGGCGGCGAGCCGCAGACAGTACAGCTAGTACGGCAAGGCGAGCAAACGCCGTAGCATTCTTATTTTAATCCACTATAATCTGCCGGAGAGCTTGTTTTTCCCGCCCCCGCCCTAATCTTGCGCGGCAAACTGTTTATTTATCCATTAGCAATCATGAGCGATCAAGACTATTATCAAACCCTCGGTGTCTCCCGCGATGCCTCTGACGACGAAATCAAAAAGGCTTACCGTAAGCTGGCGATGAAATACCATCCCGACCGCAACCCCGACAATAAGGAAGCGGAAGAGAAATTCAAAACCATCCAAAAGGCCTATGAAATCCTTTCCGACCGCGAAAAACGCAGCCGCTATGACCAATTCGGCCAAGCCGGCGTAGACGGCAATGCCGGCGGCTTTGGTGGTTTCGGTGGCGCGGCCGGCTTCGATTTCGGCGATATTTTCAGCCAGATGTTCGGCGGAGGGGGCGGTGCGCGCCAGCAGAACTTCCAAGGCAAAGACCTGCGTTACGATATTGAAATCACGCTGGAAGAGGCCGCAGCCGGCAGCAAAAAACGCATCACCATCCCCTCGCACGAAGAGTGCGACATCTGCCATGGCTCCGGTGCCAAACCCGGCACCTCCGCCACCACCTGTTCCACCTGCCACGGCTCTGGTGTGGTGCACGTGCGCCAGGCCATTTTCCAGTTGCAGCAAACCTGCCCCACCTGCGGCGGCTCCGGCCGAGAAATCAAAGAGCCGTGCGTTAAATGCCACGGCGCAGGCCGCGTGAAGAGCCGCAAAACGCTGGATGTGAACATCCCCGCCGGCATCGAAAACGAGCAGCCCATCCGCCTTGCCGGCGAGGGCGAGCCAGGCTCGCACGGCGCGCCCGCGGGCGATTTGTATGTGGTGGTGCATATCCGTCGCCACGAAATCTTCGAGCGCAACGGCTTGGATCTGCACTGCGAATTGCCCGTGAGCTTCACCATCGCCGCGCTGGGCGGCGAAGTGGAAGTGCCCACGCTCAACGGCCGCGTGAAGCTGAATATCCCGAAAGAAACCCAAACCGGCCGCCGCATGCGCGTGAAAGGCAAGGGTATGAAATCGCTGCGTTCTTCCTCGATGGGCGATTTGTATTGCCACATTGTGGTGGAGACCCCGGTCAACCTCACCGATCGCCAGCGCGAATTGCTGGAAGAGTTTGAAAAAATCTCCACCGGCCTCGACCGCGCCCAAACTCCGCGCCAGAAATCGTTTATGGACAAACTGCGCGATTTGAAAAATGATCTGTTCGACTAAGGCGGCAGTCCGCCGCACAAAAGGCTACCTGAAACCAGCTAGGGCGGTTCAGGTAGCCTTTTTTCAGGTAGCCTGCCGCTTGCTGTGAACACACTTTTGCAGTATAAACACCTCCGCGCCACATAAAACAACATCATTATTCATCGGCGCTTCAAACCACTTCTCCGTTTCCCCAAACTGCCGCCGGCCGCCGCGCATCCGCGTGTGTGGCTGAAACCGCCGTCTGTTTTTCAGGTAGCCTTTTGCCAAATCGTTTGCGTGGCTATGACGCACGCCAGCCCTTTGGCGCGGCAGCCTCGCCCACCGCATTCACACAGGAGAACCTCATGAAGAAAGACCAAACCGGCCATCATTTCCTCGCTCGCCTCGGCAAAACCCGCCTGCGCCCCGGCGGCCGTTTCGCCACCGAATGGCTGATCAACCAAACCCGCTTCGCCCCCGACACGCAGGTGCTCGAAGTGGCCTGCAATATGGGCACCACCGCCGTGGGGCTGGCGCAGCGCTTCGGCTGCCACATCACCGGCGTGGATTTGGACGAAAACGCATTGAATAAGGCCCGGCAAAACATCCGCGCCGCCGGGCTGGAACATCTGGTGCAGGTGCAGCACGCCAACGCCACCGAGCTGCCCTTCCCCGATAACAGCTTCGATGTCGTCATCAACGAAGCCATGCTCACCATGCTGCCGCTGGCCAATAAAGAAATGGCGGTGGCCGAATACTTCCGCGTGCTCAAGCCCGGCGGCGTGCTGCTCACGCACGATGTGGTGGTGAGCGAGCAGAACACCGAAGAAGCCGTGGAACGCCTGCGCGACACCATCCAAGTAAAAGTTACCCCGCTCACCGAAAACGCCTGGACCGATCTTTTCCACCGCAGCGGCTTCAGCAACATCACCACCATCAGCGGCGGCATGACCCTGCTCTCGCCCAGAGGCCTGATTTACGACGAAGGCTGGCGGCGCGCCTTCCAAATCGTGAAAAACGCACTCAAAGCCGAAAACCGCGAAACCTTCAAACGCATGTACCGCACCTTCAACGATCCGGCCAAACCCATGGGCTACATTGCCGTACACAGCCGTAAGGCTGCCGATGCCGCTGTGGGCGAACAAAACGCTTGAATGTTTTGTACATGCCGGATATAGGAAAGGCTACCTGAAAATCTACTGGGATTTCAGGTAGCCTTTTGGCGATGGCTGGGGTTTCGTGGTTCAGGGTTGGCGCGTTTCAGAGGGAAAGTTGAGCAAAAACGCATGAGCAAAACTGGTCAGCCACCGCTTCAAGCAGGATTAATTTACCCGGCTGCCGGAGAAGCCGACTTCCCGGTTATAGATAAGATTCCCACCGTTTTGTTGGGTGGTAAAGTTATGTGCTTTGCCAGCGATTTCATTAGCATTCGGGCCGAAGATGTTGAGATGGTAATTGCCGTTTCCTCGGCGTTGGGATTCTGCAACGCCGGTAATGTTGGAATTATGGCGGTCTAAATTACCGGTGCGCAGGGTAATATTGCCGAAATCCGGTAGGCCGGTAATTTGGCCGGAACCCGTGCGACTACCGTAATTGATGCTGTAATCCAACCTGCCGTTGCTCTCATCCGATCCGGCGAAAGCATGACCTTGATAGCGGACGGTGCCGGTGGTGGGCAGTTGGTTTTCCTGAGTAAGCGTGCCCTGGATGCTTCTGATTTGGAATTCGTTTGGTTGCGCCTGCTGCTGAGTGCCGTCTGGAGCATAGCGGTTTCTAACGTGCGCACCAACGATGGCGCTATAAGAACGTTTGTACACCTCTAACTGGCCGTCTTCCAAATTACGGCCATTGGCTTTCAGGATATATTGAAAACTGGTTAGCCTGTTCTGCCAAAGATGGCCGATATCCAACGTGCTGTTATTTCCATAATTCCGGCCTGCAATATTGATTGTGTCTGCCACATCATTGCCGGTTCGCAACAATCCGTTACCGTTTTGATCGTTAATCGCAAGAGTGGTCTTACCATGCGGCTTTGGTGTCAACGGATCAGTAATCGCGTTGGCCAGCGAGCTGCCTGCGCTGCTGCAGCCGCCTAGGGTAAGGGCAGTGATGGCAATGTAAAGAATGTGATGTTTTTTCATGGCAGATCCTTTCGTTTTGTTGCAGGGGATGCTGTTCGAATCGGTTACAGTATAGCACGATGTTTGGCAGGAAATATGACGAATATCAAATAGTTTGATATTTATTGGTAGTGAAAAGCTGGTTTGTTGGTTAATTTAGGCAAGAAAATTTACGTTCTTTTTTGAATATAAGATTTGTAAAAAAGGATATGAATGGTTAAGCCCGAACAGCTAAATCTGATTGAAAATAGGTGAGAAATTCGCCATTTTGTCCACAAAAAGGCGGATGTGGCCGGGTGGAGTCATTATCATTTCCTGCATTTTACAAATGTTAGTTCAGGTTTGGCGGGCATATTGAATCCGCTATAATTCGCCCGTTTATAGATTTTGCCGCAAAGAAAGCGTTGGATGAGCATACAGAATAAGCCGCGGCTGGCCGCCTGCCTGCTGCTGTTGCCTTTTCAGGTAGCCTTGGCCGATCTGCCGGCAGACAGGCTGGTCACCGAACCGGATACCGGCTTCGACATCACGCCAGCGGCCGCGCCGCAGGTGGAAGCTGCGCCCGCGCCTGCCAACACTCAGCCCGATAAACGCCTGCAAATGAGCCGCGAAGAATTGCTCCAGCGCCCCGAGCTGCTGCAACAGGCGCTCAGCTATGCTGTGCTTACCCACAATGCCGAAGGCGCATCGCTGTTGCTGCCGATTTATCTCGAACTGCCCGGGCCGCACGATGCGCTGCTGGTGGCTTTGGCACAGGCACTGATTGCCCGCGCCGAGGGCGACTACCAACGCGCTATCGGCCTCTACCGCGCCGTATTGGCAGCCGACCCCGACATCCCGCCCGTGCGCCTTTCGCTGGCACAGAGCCTGTTTGAAAACCGTGCCGACAAAGATGCGCGGCAAGAGTTCGAACACTTCCGGCAAACCCCCAATCTCGCGCCCGAGTTGCAACAACTTGCCGGGCAATACCTCGAAGCCCTGCGCAAACGCGATCGCTGGAGCTTCGGCGGCAGCGTAAACTTCATCAGAGACAGCAATGTAAACAACGCCGGCCGTGAGCGCGAAATCCGCACCCCGCGCGGCGTGTGGACGCTGCCCGAGCCCGAATCCGCCCAAGGCTTTGCCTACCGCCTCAATGCCGATCGCGACTGGAATGTACACGGCAACCTCTACTGGCGGCTCAGCCTCGACGACTACGGCAAATTCTATTGGAACAACCACAAATTCGACGACCAAATCGCCCGTCTCAGCAGCGGCCCCGCCTATAAAACCGCCCGTGCCGAAGCCGCCGTTACCCCCTATTACGAACGCCGTTGGTATGGCAGGCACAAATACTCGCGCGAAGTCGGTGTGCGCGCCGAATGGCAATATTGGCTCACCCCGCGCCATAAAATATTGAGCGCGCTTGAAATCGGCGAGCAGCGCCACGACCGCCGCCGCTGGCTCGACGGCGACAGCTACACTGCTTCCGGCACTTGGCTTTTCGTGCGCAGCCCCACCCAATATTTCAGCTTCGGCCTCGACTGGCTGCGCAAAACCGCCGCCGATAACAGCGAATCCTACACCCGCAAAGGCCTGCGCTTGGGCTGGACGCAGCAATGGGGCTGGGGGCTCACCACCTCCGCCCAAATCAGCGCCGGCCACCGCAGCTACGACGCCCCCGACCTGTTCCGCATCACCCGCCGTGACCACGAGCTGGCCGCCAGCTTGGTGCTCTCCCATCGCAAACTGCAATTCGCCGGCATCACCCCGCAGCTGGTGGGCACCTGGCAGAGGGTAAACAGCAACCACTTCTTCTATCCCTACCGCAAAGGCAACGTGTTTATTCAGTTCGGGCGTTCGTTCTAACGTTGTAGGTTGGTAATGGAAAAAAGGAAAGGCTACCTGAAAGTTTCAGGTAGCCTTTTGCACTATAGTGGATTAAGTTTAAACCAGTACGGCGTTGCCTTGCCGTTCTATCTGTACTGCCTGCGGCTTCGCCGCCTTGCCCTGATTTTTGTTAATCCACTATAAAAGTGCCACTTAATCTTTCAGCCGCTGCGAAATCCTGTTCCACAGGCCGCGCAGCAGGTCGATGTCTTCGCGGCTGGGGGAGGCTCGGTCGAAGAGGCTGTGCAGGCGGCGCATCATGCGTTCTTGGTTGCGGCGGTTGGCAAAGCCGGTTTGTTCGATGATTTGCTCCAAGTGCTCCACCATGCCGCGCGTTTGGCTTTGTGTGGCGGGCGTGTGCGCCTGTTGCAGCTGGCTCATGCCGATGCCGGTTTGGCTGAAAATTTCGTAGCACACCACTTGCACGGCCTGGGCGAGGTTGAGCGAGAAATAGGCGGGATTACCGCTGATGGTGAGCAGGCGGTTGCAGCGCTGCACTTCATCAATATTCAGGCCGAAAGTTTCGTTGCCAAATACGAGGGCTACCTGAAAACCTTGCTGCGCGGTCTGCAGTAGCTCGGGCACGAGTTCGCGCGGGGTGTGCAGCGGGGCGGAGAGTTCGCGGCGGCGGCTGGTAAGCGCACAGCTCAACACGGTGTCGGCCAGCGCTTCATCCAAAGTAGCCACAATTCGCGCCTGTTCCAGCACGTCACGTGCGCCGGAAGCGAGGATGAAGCTTTCTTCCGGCAGCCGGAACGCGGCCGCCCGGGCGGCATCGAAGGCGGGCGGCTCGGGAGTCATCGGCGTGGCCATCAGGTTGGGCGCCACCAAGGTGAGGCGGCTCAAGCCCATGGTTTTCATGGCGCGGGCGGCGGCACCAATGTTGCCGGGATGGCTGGTGCGGGTGAGCACCACGTGGATGTGGCGCAGGTAGTCGGGAACGGTGGGGGTATCTGTCATATCAATCGGTTTCAACGGCGGCTAAAGCACGGCTTTTTTGCCAGCGGCATTGGCTGGCTTAGTTGGAAGAGTTGTACGGGCAATGATTAAGCACGATTTTTGGGTATTCAAGGCATTTTGTGCTGAGTGGGCGGGTTCACGATTCAAAGCGTTTGTCGGAACGCAAATTTTCCGGCCGCAGCGTTTTCCCTTCCAGCCAGCCATTGCGAACTTGTGTTTGTTGGTCGAAATAGGAGTAGTAGGGCTTGATATCGAGCAGCGGGCTGCCGTTGAGCATATCTACGCCTTTGAAATGCACGATATTTCCCTCTACCCTTTCTACGCGCACAATCGACATGCCGATACGGTTTGGCCGTTTGGGTGAGCGGGTGGCGAAAATACCGTGCGGCAGCGTGTCCATAAACGGCACCACCTCCAGCTGATAGCCGGATATTTTATGCAGCAAGAACAGCAGGATGATATGTGAGAAGCCGTCTAAATCCTTTAAGCCCGGCATAAATTTTTCATCCAGCACGGCTTTGCCGCGCGTGTCGGCCAGCACAGACGGCTGTATCGGCATATCGGCGATGTCGTTAAACGGCGTTTCGAGGCGGCCGATGGGGCTAAGTGTAATTTCCATATATCATCAATCGGTTTCAGCCGTCTGGGCTTCACGCAGCGGCAAAGACAAACGATGTTTATGCTTCGGCTCGATGCCGCGAAACAGCGCGGCCAGAGCGGCGTGGTCGGCGGCCATGTCGGCAGTGGGGGTAAACAGCGGCAGGAAGCGCACTTCGCGCCGCCCGTAGTCGATCGCCACCGGCAATACCGGCACACTGGCGCCGCGGGCAATCCGCCAGTAGCCGCTCTTCCATTTGGGCGCGGCGTGGCGGGTGCCTTCCGGCGAGATACCGAGAAACAGCTGCTCGTTGCGGCGGAAGGCGGCCACGGCTTCGTCCACCACGCCGCCGGCGTGCTCCCTATCCAGCGGCATCACGCCCGCCCAGCGTAAAAACGCTGCCAAGCCGGGCACGGCAAACAGGCTTTTCTTGCCGAAGATGCTCATTTTCAAATCCAAAGCCAACAGAGCAGGCAACACATACAGCCCGTCGAAATTCGAGGTGTGCGGTACGGCCACCACCACGCATTTGGCCACATCCGGCACGCTGCCGGCTACGCGCCAGCCCAACAGCCGAAGTAAAGCAGCCGCCACACGGCGGCTGATTCCGCTGCCCCGGCGCGGCACTTGCGGCGGCAGCGGCATCATGCGTTATCCCTCTCCGCCAGAATCCGCGCCACGGTGTCTACAATCACCTGCGTTTGCGGATCGATTTCCACATTCACCCGCTCGCCCGCCTGGCGGCTGCCAAACAGTGTGCGGCTCAGGGTTTCGGGGATTAGGTGGACATTGAATTCGCTGTCGCTTACCGTGCCGATGGTGAGGCTGCAGCCGTCCAGTCCGATAAATCCTTTAGGGAAAACATAGCCTTTCAGGTTTTCAGGTAGCCTGAACCACACAGTGCGGTTCAGTCCGTTCGCTTCGATGCGGCTGATTTCGGCAGTGGTCGTGATGTGGCCGCTCATGCTGTGGCCGCCGATTTCGTCGCCGAAGCGGGCGGCGCGCTCGATGTTTACTTTGTCGCCCGGCTGCAACGTGCCCAGATTGGTTTTGGCCAGCGTTTCGCCCATCAGGTCGAAATCTGCCGCGCCGTTTTCGTGTACGCGGGTAATGGTGAGGCAGCAGCCGTTGTGCGCCACCGATGCGCCCACACGCAAATCGGCATCCGCGCCCTCGGGCAGGCGCACGGTGTGGCTGCGGAAATCGGGCGCACGCTGATCGACGGCCAGTACTTCGCCCAAGCCTTGTACGATTCCTGTAAACATGGTTTCTCCTTGATTATATTTATTTTACAACGGGATAAAGGCTACCTGAAAAATGCCAAGTCTGTTTTCAGGTAGCCTTTTCTCAACGCACTTCCTGCCGCCTAATCAACCAGGCGGCGGCAATAGCGAACACCGTGCCGGGCAGGATGGCGGCGCCGAGGGGCGGCATGCTGGAGAGTTGGGCGACATAGCCGGAGAGCAGGCCGGCGAAGTGGAAGGCGAGGCCGAGGCAGATGCCGAGAAACAGGCGCACGCCGATGTTGCCGTGGCGCGAGCTTTGCGGCGTGAAGGCGAGCGCCACCAAGGCCATCACCGTGCAAATCAGCGGATAGAGCAGCTTGCGCCACCAAGCGGTAACATAAGCGGTGGTTTGCTGGCCATTACTTTGCAGGTGGTCGATGTACATTTTCAGACTACGAGCCGACATTTGGTCGGCGTTTACCAAAAGCACACTGAGCAGCTCCACACCCACATCGCTAGGCCATTCTACGCTGGCAAGCTGCTCGGTTTGGGAGTGCTCAGCGGTAAGGTGGGTGCGCGCCACCTGTTTGAGCGTCCAAGTGCCATTGCCGTTTACGCGGCCTTCGGCAGCGTGCCAGGCAGACTCCAACGCGGCATGTTGGTTGTAGCGGTAGATGCGGATACCGGTCATGCGACCGTCGGGCAACATTTCGCGCACGTTGATGTTGTCGTTACCCTGCCGAAACCACAGGCCACCACCACCCAAGCTTACGGTTTGCTGCACGGCATGCAGGCGCAGCCGCTCGGCGCGTTGTTCCATATACGGGGCAACCCATTCGCCCAAAGCCACGCCGAACAGCCCGGCCAGCAAGCCCACCGAAGCCACGGTGGTAATGATGCGCTTGAGCGACGCGCCGCTGGTGCGGATAACCGTCCATTCGCTGGCGGAGGCGAGCTGGCTCAAGGCGGTCAGGCAGCCGATGAGCACAGCCAGCGGCAGCAGGGTATACATATGCCCGAACAGGCGCATACCCACATACAGAATCAGGGTGAGCACGGTGTAGTTGCCGTCGCCCACGTCGTCTACGGCGTTAATCACTTCAAAAAACGAGAACAGCGCCACTAAGGCCAAGAGTGCATACAACGTGGCTGTGCCCAAGCGGCGGATCAGATAGCGGGTGAGCAGTTTCATGTCGGTTTGCCTCCCAAGGCTAGTCGCAAAGCCTGCCAAAATGGTCGGGAGGGCTGGCTGCGCACGCGCAACAGCAATACGGCCAGCATCAGCATCAAAAGGTGTGGCACAATCAAGCCCGGCCACAGCGGAATCTTGCCGTTGCCAATGGCATCACGTATCAGAGCCAGTCCGTTCTGATACAAGAGAAATACGCCTATCGCAATCAGCAGGCTGTAGCTGCGCCTACTACGGTTGTCCATATAAGAAAGCGGCAGCGCCAACAGCGACAAAATCAGCACGCTCACCGGCATGGTGATACGCCACATCAATTCGCCGCGCAATTCGGGGGTGGTGTTGCCCCACAGCTTGGCCGTGGGCACGGTGCGGCGGTGCATATCGCGCTGCACCAGCTTGGGCGCGGTACCCACTACCAAATGCAGCCGTTCGAACGATATTTCCTCATAATCTGCCATACCTGGCGTGCCCCTATAGCGGCGGCCGTTAAACAGCTCTAGCGTGCGCTTATTGTCGGTCTCGGTAAAACGGCCGCGCTCGGCAGTGATCAGCGTATCACGCCCTTGGAGGTTGAGTTCGCGGACAAACAAATTGCTCGCTTCGCCGCTGCCTGCATCAAATTTTTCCACAAAATACACTCCGGCCACTTCTTTATTAAACTCCTGAAACACGCCCGGGCGCACCATGGAAGTATCCTGCCGACGCTTCAGCACTTCGGCAAATTCGCGGCTGCGCGCATCCGCCCACGGCATCACCAGCATCGACACCAATGCCGTGAGCAGGGCGAAAGGCACGGCAAACGCCATCAATGGCCTAATCCAGCCGTAAAGCGACAGGCCGGACGAGAGCCACACCGCCATTTCACTGTCGCGCCAATAGCGGGAAAGCACGGTAAGCGCGCTAATATAGGCTGTGAGGATGAGCACGATGGGCATCAGCGCCACCGTCCAAAATGCCACCAGCGTGGCCACCGCGTCTGCCGCCACCTTGCCGCCGGCCGCGCCGCCCAACAGCTTCACCGCCTGCACCGCCACCAAGGTGGCCAAGAGCAGCACGAATACGCCCATCGCCGTTTGTGATACTTCTTTAATGAATTTTCTCTGATAAACCATATCGTTCCGTAGTTTTGCCGGTTTCAGGTAGCCTGGAGCAACTGTTGGCTGAAGCCTCTCTTGCATACAAGGCAAGGCACCGTTGCAAAAAGGGATAAATGCTTTAGGGGCTGCTGGCAACCACTTTTCCCAGTGGATTTTTGCCCCAAGGCAGCAGATTCAAGGCGGAAACCGCAGTAAGGCTGGACGCCTTGCGATGATTTCCAACGCGGAAGATGCCGCTGGGGCAATAAAGACGCGGAAACCAGTAGCGATCAACAGTCCCGAATCATATAAACAGAAACCGCGCGGATTGTACGGCAGAAGGCCGCTGCTGTCATGCTGTGCGCTGCAGCGCCGTAATCTTGATTTCCACTTTCCAGCCCGCATCCGCCAGCGCGGCCTGCACACAAGCGCGGGCAGGGGCTTTGCCGGGCGCTACCCAGGCATCCCACACCCGGTTCATGCCTGCGTAGTCGGCCATATCGGGCAGGTAGATGACCGCTTCGCAAATATGCGCCTTGTCTGAGCCGCAGTCGGCCAAAACACGGTCGATTTGCGAGAGCACATCGGCGGTTTGCGCTTCGATATCGGCTTCGGGGTTGGTGGGCACTTGGCCGGAGAGAA
The DNA here is from genome assembly GCF_001811325.1 of Eikenella sp. HMSC071B05. NCBI lineage: Bacteria > Pseudomonadati > Pseudomonadota > Betaproteobacteria > Neisseriales > Neisseriaceae > Eikenella > Eikenella sp. HMSC071B05. The sequence goes on from NZ_KV804547.1 coordinate 27,752, forward strand.
AAACGAAACCGTTGGCCACCACGGCTTCGGAATAGCGCGCAGCGGGGAGATGATGGAGGAGAGGCATGGGAAGCCCTTTCTTTGGAAACGGGAAATAGGGGAAAGGCTACCTGAAAATCTTCATTTCATTGCGGCTCATGCTTTCAGGTAGCCTGTAAGCAGCAGGGCATGGATGCCCGATTTATTGCGGCTGCGGTTTGGGCAGAAATGCCGACAAAATCAGCGAGCTGGCCGCGCCGCAGCTCATTATAACCGGCATTTTCATCAACAATGTTTGCGGGCTGCTATACAACGTGCTGACATCCCAGTTTATTACCACAAACCATAACAATGACAGCACCGCGCCCATCACCACCGCGCAGGCCACACCTTTTGCCGTGCGGCGCAGGCGCAGCCTCATGGACAGCAGGCCGGTCAGCAGTGCGGGAATGCCGCCGAACACATATCCCCACAGCACCAATCCCCACATTGCATCAATCACTTCAGCCAAACCGGCTTGGGCAAGCCAGCCGTTTTGCAACCATAAGTAGTAACCAGCCAGCAGCCACGCCCCCAACGGCCCACCCAATAGAGCGTAAATCATCGGCACCCGCCACGGGTGAGGTGGTTTGGCAGGAGCTGTAGTCTGCAGCTTACTTTGTTCCATTTAATCGTCCTTCTACATCACGCTATGGGGCTACCTGAAACGTTAGCTTCATAGAAACCCAGCTCTCTTCGGAACCTTATTTAACTTCGTTGAAGCTGGCGTTTTATAGTGAATTAACAAAAACCAGTACAGCGTTGGCTCGCCTTGCCGTAACGTGTGTACTGTCTGCGGCTCGCCGCCTAGTCCTGGTCTTTGTTAATCCACTATAGCTTCGCAGAAACTTCGCTTCGCTCCGTTTTCAGGTAGCCTCGTCCAAGGCCGCACACACGGCTTCGGCAATCCGTTCACTGGCGCCTTGGTGCGCTTGGATAAAGCCGGCGGCTTGAGCGGAGAAACGTTCGCGTTCGGCGGGGTTCGCCAGCCAGTGCTGTACGGCGGCATACCATTCGGCGGGGGTGGCTACCTGAAGCGCGGCGCCGGCGGCCAATGCGCCCGCGCAGGCGGCGGCGAAATTGTAGGTGGAGTAGCCGAACAGGGCGGGCTTGCCGCAGGCGATGGGTTCGATGATGTTTTGGCAGCCGGTGTCCACCAGGCTGCCGCCCACAAAGGCCAGATCGGCGGCCAGATAGTAGGCGAACAACTCGCCCATGCTGTCGCCCAGCCACACTTGCGTGTCGGGGCGCACGGCGGCTTCGTCGCTGCGCCGCTGCACGCGTAGGCCGAGTGCCGCCGCGCCTTCGGCCACGGCATCGAAGCGCTCGGGATGGCGCGGCACGATTACTAAAAGCGCATCGCCTTGATACTGCCGCCACTCTTGCAACAGCAGCAGCGCTTCGTCTTGGTTTTGATGAAAACGTGTGCTGGCGCATACCACAACGGGTCGGCCGCCGATGCGTTGCTTAAACGCCGCGGCCAGCCCGTGTATGGCTGCGGGCGGGACGATGTCGTATTTGGTGTTGCCGCACACCAGCACGTTTCCCGCGCCGATGCCGCGCAGGCGTTCGGCATCGGCTTCGGTTTGGGCGAGCACGCGGCGGAAGGATTGCAGGGCGGGGGCGAACAGGGACGGCCAGCGGCGGTAGCCCTGCGCGGATTGCTCGGAGAGGCGGGCGTTGGCCAGGAATACAGGCAGATTGGCCGCGCGGCAGGCGGCCAGCAGGTTCGGCCAGATTTCGGTTTCCATGATGATGCCGAAACGCGGCTTATGCTGGGCGAGGAAGGCGGCTGTCCAAGCCGGGTGGTCGTAGGGCAGATAGCGGCATTGGGCATCGGGAAACAGGCTCTCGGCGGTGGCGCGGCCGGTGGGCGTCATTTGCGTGAGCAGCAGCGGGGCATCGGGAAAACGGCGGTGCAAAGCCTGCACCAGCGGCATGGCGGCGCGGGTTTCGCCCACGGACACGGCGTGCACCCAAATGGCGTGCTGCACAGGATTATCCAGCGGCTCACCAAACCGCTCGCCTTGATGTAGCAGATAGGCGGGGGAGCGGCGGCTGCGTTTGGCGAGCAGGTGGCGGGCCAGCGGGCGGCCGAGCAGACGGGTGAGCAGGCGGTAGAGGATGGGGAGCATGATTGGATAAGGGGTTTCAGGTAGCCTTTCGGGGGCAGGCTAGTGCCCTTCCCGTTGCAGCAGGCGCAATGCAGATTGGGCGGGACCGTCCCCTTGGGCGGCCGCTTTCTCAAACCAGTAGCGGGCACGGGCATAGTCTTGCGACACGCCATGACCCTTTGCATACAAGACGCCAAGGTTGGCTTGGGCAGCAGCATAGCCTTGAGCCGCGGCTTTTTCATACCAGTGGCCGGCACGGACGTAATCCTGAGTTACACCCAGCCCTTTTTCGTAAAAGACACCCAGGTTGAATTGCGCTACTGCCATCCCTTGTGCTGCGGCTTGTTCAAACCAATAGCGGGCACGGGCATAGTCTTGCGGCACGCCTCGACCCTTTGCATACAAGACGCCAAGGCCGACTTGGGCAACAGCATAGCCTTGAGCAGCAGCTTGTTCAAACCAATGGCGGGCGCGGACATAGTCTTGCGGCACGCCATGACCTTTGTAATATAAAAAACCAAGATTATATTGGGCATCAGTCAATTCTTGAGCGGCAGCTTTTTCAAACCAATAGCGGGCACGGGCATAATCCCGAGTTACGCCCAGCCCACGGTTGTAAAGGACGCCAAGATTGTGTTGCGCAGCAGCCAATCCTTGGGCAGCAGCTTTTTCATACCAGTGGCGGGCGCGGACATAGTCTTGCGGCACACCATGACCTTGGTCATACAACAGACCGAGGCTCTGTTGTGCGGCAGCATAGCCTTGAGCAGCAGCTTTTTCATACCAATGGCGGGCACGGGCATAATTTTGGGGTACACCTAAGCCTTGTCTATAAAGTACACCAAGATTGTATTGTGCAACAGCATCACCTTGGGCAGCCGCTTTTTCATACCAGTGGCGGGCGCGAGTATAGTCTTGCGGCACACCATACCCGTTGTAATATAGGAAACCAAGGTTGTATTGCGCATCGGCATAATCTTGAGCGGCAGCTTTTTCAAACCAATGGCGGGCGCGGGCATAATCCCGAGTTACACCCAGCCCACGGTTGTAAAGGACACCAAGATTGTATTGTGCAACAGCATCACCTTGGGCAGCGGCTTTTTCAAACCAGTGGCGGGCACGAACATAGTCTTGCGGCACGCCTTCCCCCTCAGCATACAAGAGGCCGAGGCTGTGCTGAGCGGTGGCATCGCCTTGCTGTGCCAACGGTAAAAATAACTCATGGGCGCGGCGGTAGTCTTGTTGCTGATAGGCGGAAAAGGCCTGATTGAGTTGCTGCCGCTGCTCGGCCGTCGGTGCGGCAGCTGTGGTTAATGATGCGGCCAGCAGGCAAGCGGCGAGAAGAAGTTGGATACGGCGGTTCATATTTTGTCCGATGAATGCTGAGGCAAACCTGCGATTTGCCTTCCGCTCCTAGGAGAGCGGGGTTGGGGTTTCAGGTAGCCTTTCAGATAGTTGAGGCTACCTGAAAACGGAGCGAAGCGGAGTTTCTGCGAAGCTAAAAAAGGTGGCAGCTGGGTGCTTTGGTTTTTCAGGTAGCCTTCCGCGCATTGGCGGAGGCTACCTGAAACTTTATCCAAGCCAAAATCTTGCGGCGGCTTGGCCGGACGGCGGCTTAATCGAAGCGGATGGTGTAGCGCACTTCGCCGCTCACGGAGTCGGTGCCGACGCGGCTGATGGCCTGCAGGGTGCTGTTGATCTGCCAGATCAGCTTCACGGCCTGGTTGGCGCTGGTTACGCTGTATTCGTAGCCCAGATAGAGCTCGTTGGTGATGCGCTTGCCGAAGGTGATGACTTGTTCGGCCGGGTTGAGCTCGCCGGTTTGGGTGTTGCGGGTGCGGCGGGTGGTCATGCCGAAGTCGTCGAGGAGGCCGATTTTGTCGTTGATGTTGCCGGCCAGGAAGGCGCCGGCGGCGGCGGCCACGGTGGCTTCGTCGCTTTCGTTGCCGCTGCTGGCACGGCCGAGGATGAGCCAGGAGAGTTTGTCTTTGTCGCTCATCGGCTCGTTGGATACCAGGCTCACGCGCGGGTTGTCGAGGCTGCCGAGCACTTCCACGCCGGCGCCCACGGGGGAATATTTGCGGGTGGCGCGCAGGTTGAGGTTGGGCGAGGCGATGGGGCCGACGAAGGAAATGTGGCCTTTATTGATGACGAGGTCTTGGCCGTAGGCTTTGTATTGGCCGCGCACGATGTTTACCGTGCCCACTGCGCGCACGTTCTCTTTGGGCCGGGCGCTGAGGGTGAGCTTGCCGCCGAGCAACACATCCAGCCCTTGGCCGCTGAAGCGGAAGTTGTCGTTCAAATCGAGGGTGAGGTTCATCTCGATGGGGGTGGCGGTGCTGGTTTCGGCGGGTTTTTCTTCGCCGAGCACCACCACGTCGTCATCCAGCCCGGGCATGCTGGATTTTTGGAAGCCGAAGTGGCCGCTATCCACTTTGAGCTCGCCGTTTAGCGCCATGCCGCGCCCGGGGTTGTAGAGCAGGCGGCTGTTGCCGCTGAGGGTGAGCTTGCGGTTGGGGTTGTCGAGGATGGGATAGCGGGCGAACTGGGCGTTGACGTCTACATCGGGGGTGGTGCCGGTGAGGTTGACGCGGCCTTTGAGCTCGACGTTGCCGTCTTTGCGGGTGAATTTGAGCGAGTCGATCACCCAGTCTCGGCCTTGGAAGCGGGAGCTGAGGCTGCCGTTATCCAAAATCACGCCGGTGTTGCGGTCGCGGTAGTAGAGGTTTTTGCCGGTGGCGGTGCCGTTGAGGCGGGGCTCGCCTACATTGCCGGACACGGTAGTGTCGATAGCGAGCGCGCCTTTGGCGCTCATGCCGCCGGGCAGGAGGTTGCGGATGGCGTCGAGCTCGGGGATGTCGAGTTTCAGGTAACCGTTAATCGGGGCTTGGCTGATGGCGTTGCCGAACTGCTGGCTCACGGCTACGGAGGCGTCGAGCGTGCCATAGCGGGTTTTGCCGGTGAGGCGGTTGTCGATGCGGCCGCTTTGGAAGCGGGTGTCGAGCACGAGGTTGCTCAAGCCCAATGCCTGCTGGCGATAGGGGATAACCACGTCGCCGGATTGCTGGGTGAGTTTCAGGTAGCCTGTGGCATCGCGGCTGTAGCGCAAGTCCCAATCGCCGGCCACTACGAGCTGCAGCTTGACGGATTTGTCGTCTTTGCCCAGGCCGATCAGGTTGTCCAGTTCTTGCAGGTGCAGATTGGTGGCGTTGCCTTTGCTGCTGATGCCGGTTTGTTTTTCCCACATGAACGTTTGCAGATTGAGGCTGCCGCCCATGGCTGCCCAGCGGGCGTTGTCGAGGCGCACGCGTTTGGCGCCGGCTTCGATTTGGATGGGGTTGAGCAGCTTGAGGTTGAAGGCGCCGCTGATGTCGAGTTGGCCGATGCGGCCGTTCCACTGCTGCTCATTGTTCAGCCCGCCGTTGGCGGCCAGGTTGAGGCGGAAGGGCTTGCCGCTGAGGCTGAGGCTGCTGTTGCCGGTGATGCTGTGGCTTTTGCCGCTGCCGTTGGCGTTGAGGTTGATGTTGTCGATTTGGGTGCTGCCGATGTGGATTTTCCGGCCGTCGAGCTTGATGTTGAGCGGCTGGTTGAGATCGGGCGAGCCTTTGAGGTCGAAATCGAGGCGGTCGATGCGCACGGCGTTTTGCACGGCCAGACCGTCGGCGTGGCCGCGCAGGTCGGCGGTGAGCTTGGCGGGGTCGCCGGAAAGGAAGCCTTGGGCTTTCAGGTAGCCTGTGAGGCCGAAGCCGAAGAGGTTGAGGTTGGGCGCGTCGATGTCGAGGTTGAGGCGGTCGCCCGCTTTGCCGAAGCTGCCGTCGGCGTGGATGCGGTTGCGGCCGAGCAAAAGGTGGAGGTCGGCTTTGGGCAGGTGGTCGTTTTGATAACGCAAATCGGCCTTGCCGGCGAGGGGTGCGCCGGAGAGCTGGCTGTTTTGCCAATCGAGCAGGAGGTGCAAATCGGGGTTTTGGCCGAGGCTGCCGTCGAGCTTCACGCTGCCGTTCACGCTGCCTTGCGGCAAATCGGCCAGCACGGCGGCGGGGTTGAAGCGGGTGCTGTTAACGCGGGCGGTGATTTTGCGGCCTTGGAAGAGCTCGAGCAGGGCTTCGCCTTGCATTTCGCCGCCGTTTGCGGGGGTGATTTTCACTTGTTGCAGACTGATGCTGCGCTGGCGGTTGGTTTTGTCGGTGAGCAGCTGGAAGGTGCCGCTGGTGGCGGTTTGGCCGGCTTTAAGCTGCCAATCGGCCTGCGGGCTGCCAAGGCTGCCTGAAAGCTTGATGTCGCCGTCTAGGCTGAGGTCGAGCTTTTGTTTGAGGATGTCTTGCAGTTTGAATTGCTGCACGGCGGCATCTACGGCCATGTTTTGGTTGGCGCTGTCGATGTTGCCGTTGAAAGTGATGCGGCCGCCGGCGGCCAGCTCGGTATCGACATTGTCCAGATGCAGTTTGCCGCTGGTGTCCACTTTGAGTTTGCCGTTGATGCCGGCTACGGGGATGCCGTTGCCGTTGATGGGTGCGGGGGCTTGGTTGCGCACTTCGAGCAGGCCGGCGAGGGTGTCGGCTTCTTCGGCGGGATTGAGCGCGAGGTTGAACACCAAATCGGCGGCGGGCAGGGAGGGATCGAACCATTCGGGGTTGATTTGGCGGCCGTCGATGTTGAGGTTGACGATTTTGCGGTTGAGCAGCGGCTCGAAGGGGCGCAGTTTGCCGTTTACGGCAAAATGGGAATCGCCGTTGTCCAGCTGGACGAGCAGCTCGGGGTTTTGCAGGCTGCCGTTCATGGCGATGGCGCTGTCGGCCTGTTTGCCGTCCAGCTCGCCGCTGCCCACGATTTGGCCGTCGAGTTTGAAGGGCGTGGCGGTGTTGAGCGTGGCGTTGCCGCTGAAATTGTGCCAGGGCAGGCGCAGGGAAACGATGTTGAGCTTGTGGTTTTGGTGGTCGAACTGGTAGCTGACCGCGCCGGATTCCACCACCGGGTTGTTGCTTTTGCCCAGCAGGATGCGGCCGACTTCGATTTTCTCGATCTGTACGCCCAAGGGTAAATCCACGCTTTCAGGTAGCCTCATCGGCGGGCGGTCTTCTTTGGGCGGGGTGGGTTTGCTGATGATTCGGATGTCGCCGGCGGCCAGGCGGTTGACGTGCAGCTGCCGGTGCCACAATTCATTGGGCTGCCATTGCAGCGCCACGCTGCTGATGTCTAAATCGGTGCCCTCGGTGGCTACCTGAATGCCGCTGCCTTGAAAGCCGCGCCACAGGCTGCCGTTCAATTCCTTCACGCTGATGTTCACACCGAACCAGGCAGGAATTTTGGTGATGCCGAAACGCAGGCCGGATTCGGTGCCCACCAGCCACACCACGGCGGCCACCAAAAGCGTGAGCAGCAGCAAAAAGGCGGAAAGCAGGCGGCGCAGCCAGCGGCGGCGTGGCTTTTTCGGCGGGGTGTTGCCGGCAGCGGCTTCATTTTCAGCTTCGGGCGGCAGGGTGTCGGAATCAACGGGTAGTGCGGTGTCGGTCATTTAGAATCGGGTTCCCAGGCTGATGTGCCAGCGCAGTTTGCGGTCTTGGTGGCCGTAGGCCAAATCGAAGGAGAAGGGGGCAATCGGGCTAAACCAGCGCAGGCCGACGCCGCTGCCGTGATGCCAGTTCATGTTGGTGAAGTTGTGGCTCACCGAGCCCATGTCGTGAAACAGCGCCAGCGCGAAGTTTTTGCCGATCGGTTTTTGATATTCGAAGCTGGCCACGGCCAAGGCGCGGTCGGGCAGCACGGAATTATTCGGACCTTTCAGGCCGATACTGTCTTGCTCGTAGCCGCGCACGCTGTTGGCACCGCCGCTGCGGAACAGTAATACGGAGGGCACATCCAAATCTTGGTTGGAATGGGTGTAGCCCAGTTCGCCGCGTGCGATGAAGGTGCCGATGGTTTTGTGTTCTTCGGGCGTGAAATAGTAGCCGGCGCGGCCGTGCACGCGCTGCACAACGGCGGACGAGCCGAGTGAGCCGACGGTGGCGCCTACCTTGCCTTCCAAATAATAGCCGTTGGCCGGACGCAGCAGGGTTTCGATGTTTTGGCGGCGCCAGGCGGCAGTGAGCATCAGCACATTGCTGCGGCCAAAGTCGGGGCCACCCACAACGTGGCGTGATTCGGTGATGTATTCCAGCCCGAAGCGCGCTTCGATGCCGTCGCGGTCGCGCACGTGCCAGATGCCGGATTGCAGGGTGTTTTTATCCAGTTTCTGTGTGGTGGAGCTGTTGTAGGCGATGTTGCCCGTCCAATACCAGCCGTTGCTGTTGCGCGGCTGGCTCAGGCCGATGCTGGCGCTTTTTTCGTAGCGGTTCACGTCGGCGGCGCCGGCAAACACATAGCCTCGGTTGAACACATTGTAGTGCTCGTAGCCCAGGCGGATGCCGGGGCCGTCTTTGGAGTCGTAGCGCAGGCCGATATCGAATTTCTGGCGCGGCACTTCACTCACCGACACCAACAGCGGCACGCGGTCGTCCACCATTTTGGAAAAATCGGCCTCCACCTGCGCACGGCTGTAGTGGCTGTCTTGTTCTAGCGCCTGTTGGTAATCCAGGATTTTATCGAAATCGTAGGGTTCGCCGGGCTTAAACTGCGCCATGCCGGTAATCACCGAGGCAGGGTAACGCTCGTTGCCGCTCACTTGAATATCGCCGAAATACACCGGCTGTTTGCTGTCTACGCTCACAGAGAGCACGGCTTGGCTGGTTTGCGGGTTGATGGTGGCGCGGCTTTCGGTGAGCGAGGCCAGCGGATATTTATAGCGGCGCACGGCGGAGAGCACCGAGTCTTTGCTGCTGCTCCACTCGCTGTTCACAAACGGCTGACCCACCGGCAAGGCCCAGTTGGCCATAGCGCGTTTATAGTAGGTGGCCAGTTCGCCGTCTTCCAACACCTTGCCCACAATCGACACTTCCACATCGCTCACCTGTGTGCGCGGCCCGGGTTTTACCGTGATGCGCCAGCCGCGGCCGTGCGGGGCTACCTGAATATCGGCGCGGAAATAGCCTTGCGAGCGCACGATCTGTTTGATTTCGTCTGGCGCTTCTTCGGCCAAAAACTGCATTTGTTCTTGGTCAATATCCGCATCCGGCTCGGTTTGGCGGTTGATAATGGAAAGATGCTCGCGCAACAGTGCGGCCAAATCGGCCGGCGCATCGATGGAAATGGGGAAAGGCAGTTTGTCCGGTTTGGCCGTGGCGGGCTGCTCGATCGATTCTTTTTCTTTATTTTTTTGCACCGAATTGGCAGCTGCCTCCCCCGCCTTGCCGTCGGCACGGGCAGGCAGGCTCATCAGCAGGGCGGCAATTACGGCAAGGGGAAATAAAGGGGTTTTCATGGGCAATCTGCAATCGGTAAACATCAGGCCGGTGTGTGTGCGGCAAACGGCGGCATATTAGCATTTTTGCCTTACGTTTTATAGTAAAGGCAGGCAAAAGAAATCCAGGCGGCCAAGGCTACCTGAAAGGGATGGTTGAGTTTGATTATCCAAACGGTCTGTTGTTGTGTGTTTCAGGTAGCCTCTATCCGCCCAAAGGCTACCTGAAAAACGCGCCCACTCCGCCACAGGCAGCTTGCGTGAGGAAGCACTGTCAGTAAATATTTGTGCTGATACGTTCGTTTCTGTTAGACTGAACTTTTTCCACCCGGAACCATGGCTGAAGTAGGCTGATGCGTTAACAAGCACGGGGCTTTGGCTATAGACAACCACACAACCTAGGGATTTGTATGCAAAACAACACTCAAAGGAAAAGCCCGTTTGGCTTTTTCACCAGCCTGGGGCTGGTAACGCAGATTGCCATCGGCCTCGTGCTCGGCATTTTGGTGGGCGTACTGGTGCGCAACACTGCCGCTGCCGGCGCGGTGGTGGAAATCGGTGCGATTTTGGGCAGCCTGTTTGTGGGCGCGCTCAAAGCAGTGGCGCCGATTTTGGTGTTTGCCTTGGTCACTTCCGCCATCTCGCAGCACCGCAGCGGCAACCCCACTAATATCCGCCCGATTTTGGTGCTGTATTTGGTGGGCACGTTTGCCGCTGCCGTGGTGGCCGTTGGTGCGAGCTTCATGTTCCCCTCGCAGCTCTTGCTCAGCGGTGTGGAAGCAGCCAGCAATGAAGCGCCCACCGGCATCGGCGAGGTGATGCGCCACCTGTTGATGAACCTGGTGTCCAATCCGATTCAGGCACTGGCCAATGCCAACTACATCGGCATCCTTGCCTGGGCATTGGTGCTCGGCACGGCGTTCCGCCAAGCCAGCGAACAAACCCGCACGCTGATCAACGATGTGGCCGAAGCCATTTCCAAAGTGGTGCGCGGCGTTATCCGCTTCGCCCCCTTGGGCATTTTCGGGCTGGTGCTGGTTACCATCGTGAAAGAAGGCTTCGACAAACTGGGCTTCTATCTGCACCTGTTGGCCGTATTGTTGGGCGCGATGCTGTTTGTGGCACTGGTGGTGAACCCCATCATTGTGTTCACCCAAACCCGCCGCAACCCCTTCCCGCTGGTGTTTACCTGCCTGCGTGAAAGCGGCGTAACCGCCTTTTTCACCCGCTCTTCTGCCGCCAATATCCCGGTGAACATGGCTTTGGCGAAAAAACTCGGCCTGCATGAAGACACTTATTCCGTGTCTATCCCGCTGGGCGCCACCATCAACATGGCCGGTGCCGCCATCACCATCACCGTGCTCACCATGGCCGCGGTACACACCTTGGGCATCGCCGTGGATTTCTGGACGGCACTGCTGCTGAGCGTGATTGCCTCCATCGGTGCCTGCGGCGCATCCGGCGTGGCCGGCGGCTCACTGCTGCTGATTCCCATGGCCTGCAGCCTGTTTAACATCCCCAACGACATCGCCATGCAGGTGGTGGGTGTGGGCTTCATCATCGGCGTGATTCAAGACTCCGCCGAAACCGCCCTCAACTCCTCTACCGACGTGCTCTTCACCGCTGCCGTGGATCAGGCGCACAAACGTTGATGGTTTGATTTGAATGCTGAAAAGGCTACCTGAAAATTTTCAGGTAGCCTTTTTGTTATCGGGCAAACCAGGTAGGGTACGTTGCTACTGCGCTATTTAGTCAAGCACATGGTTAAGAGTGAAACCTGTTTAAGGTTTCAGGTAGCCTTTCTTCCTCCCGCCACTTATCTGTGGCAAGCCTTATAGCCCGCTGCCGCGCGGATGGGTTTGCCAAACGCTGCGTTCGGCTTTCAGAGCATGTTGCAGTGTTTCTTTCGCCGCTTCAGGCCGTAGGCGGCCGCAGAGGAAGATGTCGATGGCGGCGAAGCCGTGTTCGGGCCAGGTGTGGATGCTGAGGTGGGATTCGGCCAAGAGCAGCACGCCGGTTACGCCGCCTTCGCCGCCGAAGGTGTGGAAACGGCTTTCGAGCACGGTGGCGCCGATGTGGCGGGCGGTGTGCTCCAATGTGGTTTTCAGATAGCCTTCGTTGCGCAGCAATTCGGGCGGGCAGCCGTATAAATCAAGCAGGCCGTGGCTGCCGGGGCTGTGGCTCATTTATGCCATCCTGAAGAATAGCCTCCGCCCACGCGCGAACCGTTGTAGGAACGGCTGCCGCTGCTGCTGCCCATGAAGCTGTAGTTGTAAAAGGTACTGGCTAGCATAGCTATGATGCTGAAAATCAAATAAGTATTTCTCGACATTTTATTTCACTCATCGTCGTCGTCGTCATCGCTACTGAACACATTACCGCGTTTGCCCAGAAAATACAGCACCATCATCGACAGCATCGCGGCCAGAGATATATCCTCTTCCGAAGCCAGCATATTCAACCACGCCGGCACGTTGATAATGACAAACACGATTATCAGCAGTGTCATCAGCCCGGTTGACGGGCGATCTGCATTCATATTGGCGCTGTATTGCGGGATGTTGCTCTCTATGCCAAACCACTCGAACACGGTGCGATAGGGAATGGTGGTGCTTTGGCTCCAGGCCGCTTCGTGCCGGTTGGATTCGGCGCAGAGCTTGCCGTTGCTGTTGTGGCGGTAGTCGCTGTAGAAATCCACGTCGCCTTGGCGGATATGCCAGTAGAATGCACCGGCAGCCAAGACCACGCGGCCGCCGTAGTCGTAGAGTTTGGGCAGGCCCTGCGGTTGGAACAAATCGCCATACAGGCGCGGCCACACGTTGAGCGTTTCCGACACGCTCCATTCGCCGTCGCCGCTTTCCACCAGCCACATAAAGCCGGCTTGAGGCTCGAAGAGCAGGTATTCCGTCCAGCGCCCAACGGGCACGATGCCGAGGGGCTTTTGGCCGAACATCAGATTGAACGCGTCTTCCGGCTCTAATTCGTCTTTGCGCACCGCGCCGATGAGGGTGTAGGTGCGGTTGTTAATGCGGGCTTCCGAGCCGATTTTCAGGGTGAACGCATCGGCCTGCGCCTCACGCCTATTGTTGGCTTCCAGCAATTCCAGCTTACCTTCTGTGGCATCCAGGTTGCTGCCGCAGCTGGGGCAGAGGATGGAAGGCGTGAGACCGGTAATCCATTGCACCGGCGAGCCGCAGTTCGGGCAGCTTTCGGCTTGGCGTGTGCCTTTGAGCCGGCCGGCGCTATCGGCCACCTGCTCGCTGCTGCGCGTATTGCCAAGTTGTAAGTCGGCCAGCTTCACGCCTTGCCCCACAAACACTTCGGGTGGGGAGGAAGCATAATCCAGCGTGAGGAAAATTTGTTCGCAGCGCCAGTCGGCCACTTGGTTTTTCATCTGCGGCGGCACGGCAAAGGGCAGCTCGCCCTGTGCGGCGGCCTGCTCCAGCACAATATCGCGCACGTCGGCCGCCCAAAAGCGTTTGTTGCGGTATATCAGGCTGCTGCGGCCGGCCACCAGGCCGGAAAATTCCGGGATTTCCTGCAAGGACTCGGCAGCGGGCAGGGTGAAGACGTATTGGTCGCCCGATTCGGAGAGCCAGCCGTTGCCGCCGTCTTCAAACTGCACATACCACTCGTTCCACATGCCGGCATCGTATTTGGCCTGCAGGCGGCCGATGATGGCAAACGGGCGGTTGGCAAACGTGCCGGAGGTGCCGATTTGCAGCGGGCTGAAGTCTTCCAACAGGGCGGAATCGCGGCCGCTGTCGATGATGCCTGCGCCCTGGCGCACCAACAGGCTGTGGCAGAAGCCGCACACCAGCGTAACCGCTGTGGCCGAGTGCGCGTGCACGGGCGCGCCGCAACTGGGGCAGTCGGTTTTAAAGAAGGGTTCGCTCATGATGGGTTCCTAAGGGGCGGGCGGTTTGGCGGCAAATTTAGCGGCAATCTCGGCGGCTGTTAGATCGAAGCCGTCGCACAAAGGGGCGGCATCTTGGCCTGCAATACTGGCAACAGTTTTCAGGTAGCCTGCAAACTCGAGAAAGACAGGCTGGTTTTGCGGCGTCAGGCAGAAAATGCCGTTGATTTGGTGCGAATCGCGGAGGCGGCTCACCACGGTGCTGAACGCATCCCAATCGGCGGCAGCCTGCTCGGGCGCAACGGCCTGCAAGTCGGCAATGGTTTGCAATTCCTCTGCAAAATCGAGAATGCTGGGCCGGGTTTGCAGATGTTTGGCGATGACTTGTACGGGGTTTGTGGTTGGCATGATGGTGGGATTTGGCTTTCAGGTAGCCTTTGAGCCGCGTTCGAGGCTACCTGAAAGCTTTACGGATGACGCTTTCAGGTAGCCTCAGCTGATCAACCAATCAGCTGTTTGAGCACTTCGGCTTTGGCCTTCTCGTAGTCTTCGGCAGAAATCAGGTTGCCGTCGAGCAGGGTTTTGAGCTTGGCCAGTTTGGCTTGCGGGTCTTCAGCAGAGGGGGCGGCGGGAGCAGCCGGAGCGGCAGGCTGGGCAGCTGGAGCGGGCGCAGCTTGGGCAGGCTGCTGGGGCTGCATCATGCCGCCCATCGCGCCGGCCATGGCCTGGCCGATGCCGGCACCCACGCCGAGACCGGCGCCGATGCCGGCGATGCCGCCTTCGTTTTGCGCGGCCATCGGGATGGCGGTGGCGGTTTGGTATTGGGTGAATTTGCCCATGTCGCCGATGATGCCCATCGACATTTTGCTGTCCAGCGCTTTTTGCACGTTTTCGGGCAGGGTCACGCTTTCCACGGTGAAGTTTTCCAGCGTGAGGCCGAGTTTGGCAAACTCAGGCAGCAACAGCTCGTTCATTTTCTGCGACAGCAGCACTTGGTTGGCAGCCATATCGAGGAAGGGGATGCCGGAAGTGCCGAAGGCGGCGGCCAGCTGGGTCATGGCCAGGTTGCGCAGCTGCTGTTCGAGCTGCTCGCCGCTGTAGGAAGCGCCCACGCCGGTGACTTCGCGGAAGAAGGCGGCGGGATCGCTGATGCGGTAGGCATACATGCCGAAGGAGCGCAGCTGGATCACGCCGAAATCGGCATCGCGCACGGTAACCGGCTGGGAAGTGCCCCAGCGGCGGGCGAGCTGCTGGCGGGTGTTGAAGAAGTAAACGTCGGATTTGAAGGGTGACTGGAATAATTTATCCCAGTTTTTCAGGTTGGTGAGGATGGGCAGGGTTTGGGTGGTGAGCGTGTAGCGGCCGGGGTGGAACACATCGGCGGCTTTGCCTTCGTCCACAAACAGGGCGGCCTGCGCTTCGCGCACGGTGAGGCTGGCGCCGTTTTGGATTTCCTGGTCGGCCACGGGGAAGCGCCACATCAGCAGCCCTTCTTCGGGATTCGGCCATTCGATAACGTCGATAAACTGCTTCTTGATGAAATTGCCCAGCATGGGGATTCCTTTCTTGATGGATAGGGAGAAGGGGAAGGCTACCTGAAAGCATAGCTGCAACGGGGCAGCCAAATACCTTGGCGCGGCCAAGGCCGAATTACTGCGCAGCTAAAATGGGGCAAATTCCGGCAAAACCAAATTTCAGGTAGCCTGTTTTGTGTACGCGTTGCTACACCAAACAGGCGGCGTTAAGCAGCCCCACCGCCACGGAAATCACGGCACAAAGTGCGCCCACCGCCACATTGTTGCCGGCCAGCTCGCCGGCGGCATCGGGCACGAGGCGGGTGGCGGCGAAATACACCACAATCTGAATTGCCGCGGCCGCCCAGCTCCAGAGCACGAAATCCAAAAGCCCGACGCTGTGGGTGATGCTGGAAGCCAAGGGCAGGCAAAAGCCGATGAGTGCGCCGCCGAAGGAAAGCGCGCAGGCCAGGTTGCCGTTTTTAATCAGCTTCAATTCGTCGGCCGGGGTGATGCGCAGATACACGGCGGAAAACAGCGCAGTCATGCCCAGGCCCACGGCCAGGTATTGCAGATACGACAGATATTGTTGCAGGGAAATGCTCATGGGTTGCCTTTGCAATCAGGGTGGAAAGAGAAACCGCAGCAGCGGCGATATGCGGCTGATTATGCCATACAAATGCCGGTTGTTCATCCTGCTTTGCCGTTTTATTTATGAAGCAAAATTTAGGTTTTAGGCGGCTTACTGAATTTCAGGTAGCCTTCATGATTCGCACCCTGTTTGCCCTTATGCATCATGCCGCACGAGCACTTCTGTTGGTTGGCGGCTCCCAAGAAAAGGCAACAGAAGAAAGGCAGCTACGGGCTGATGAAAAAAGGTATGGCTTTAGCTATATAATCCAGCCCATCATCAAGGCTACCTGAAACATGAAACCCGACCGCACCCTCATTATCTCCGTCTTCATCGTTGCCAGCTGCGGGCTGGCCTACGAGCTGATCATTGCCGCGCTGGCCAGCTATTTGCTGGGCGACAGCATTTTGCAGTTTTCCTCCATCATCGGCCTCTACCTCTTCGCCATGGGCATCGGCGCACACCTCACCAAATACATCCGCGATGAAGACGCGCTTTCACGCTTTATCGAAATCGAATTGCTGGTGGGCATCATCGGCGGCGTGTCGGCCTTGGTGCTGTTTGTGGTGTTCGGGCTGGCTGCCGCGCCGTTCCGCACGCTGCTGTATGCGCTGGTGCTGGTGGTGGGCATCGTGGTGGGCATGGAAATCCCGCTGGTGATGCGGGTGTTGAACCGGCGGCAGGCCGATTTTAAAGACTTGGTGGCCAAGGTGCTGACGTTTGATTATTTGGGTGCGCTGGCCGTGTCGCTGCTGTTCCCGCTAGTGCTCGCGCCCCGGCTGGGCATGGCGCGTTCCGCCTTGCTGTTCGGCCTGCTCAACGCCGCCGTGGCCGTGCTTACCGCGCGCGCCTTCAAGGCGGAGCTGCCGCGTTATCGCGCTATCCAGCTGCGCGGCGGCATCGTGTTGGCCTGCCTGCTGGCCGCCTTCGCTGCCGCCAACCGCATCACCTTTCTGGCCGAACAAAGCTATTTCGGCGATCCGGTGGTGTATGAAAGCCATTCGCCCTATCAGCGCCTGGTGATCACCAAATGGCACGACGACCTGCGCCTCTACATCAACGGCAACCTGCAATTCTCCTCGCGCGACGAAGCCCGCTACCACGAAGCCCTCGTGCTGCCCGCCATGCAGATGGTGGGCGGGCAGGCGCAAAACGTGCTGATTCTGGGCGGCGGCGACGGCCTGGCCGCGCGCGAAGTGCTGAAATATCAGCAAGTAAAGGGCATCACCCTGGTCGACCTCGACCCGCAAATGACCGGCACCTTCCGCACCTCCGCCGAATTAAGCCGCCTCAACGCCGGTTCGCTCGCCAGCCCCAAAGTGCGCGTGGTGAACGACGACGCCGCCAAATGGCTGGAGCAGGCGCAAGAAAAGTTCAACGTCATCATCATCGACCTGCCCGATCCCTCCAACTTCTCGCTGGGCAAGCTCTATTCCGTGCCCATGTATCGGCTGGTGGCGCGGCATCTCGCGCCCGGCGGCAAAATCGTGGTGCAATCCACCTCGCCCTATTTCGCCCCGAACGCCTATTGGTCGGTGGTGGCCACGCTGGAGGCCGCCGGGCTCGCCACCGCGCCCTATCATGTGTATGTGCCCTCCTTCGGCGAATGGGGCTTTGTGCTGGCCGCCCTTGAGCCCGATTTTCCCGTACCCACGCAATTTAGCGTGCCCACCCGCTTTTTGAATGCCGACACCGCCGCCGAAATGTTCCGCTTCCCGCCCGACATGGCCCGCCGCGATGTGCAGCCGAACTATTTGAACACGCAGATTCTGGTGCATTATTTCGAACAAGATTGGCGCAATGTGATGCGCTGAGAAAAGGCTACCTGAAAGTTTCAGGTAGCCT
>NZ_KV804547.1:45162-69673 GCF_001811325.1 Eikenella sp. HMSC071B05
AAAAGGCTACCTGAAAGTTTCAGGTAGCCTTTCCCAACCGCTCAAACAAAACGGCCTGATTAAGTATACCTTTATCGAGCGAATGCAGGATTTGCTTGCTGCAAACCGCGTATTGATTTCCCCATGTCCAGCCCCACCTGTTCTTTGTATTTGCAGCCGCAACACCTCTGCCCTACGGCTCTCAGCAAGCCCAGCCTCGCGTTCATCGCAAGAGGTGCCTCCTAATTTTTATCCATTCCACGGAATATCCAATATATGAGTGCCAACCAGAAAACCTACTACGACATCCTCGGCGTGGCCAAAGATGCCAGCCTGGCCGACATCAAAAAGGCCTATCGCAAGCTGGTGCGCCAATACCATCCCGACATCAGCAAAGACCCCGATGCCGACCAAAAAACCAGCGAAATCAACCTCGCCTACAACACCCTGAAAGACGAGGCCAAACGCGCCGAATACGATGAAATGCTGGCCAACCCCTTCGGCCGCGCCGGCAGTGCCCACGGCGGCGCGGGTGGTTTCGACCCCGGCCAAGACTTCGGGCAATACTACCACTTCGACAGCAGCCGCTTCGGTGAAGGCCAGCCCTTCGGCAGCGGCGACTTCCGCTTCGACGACATCTTCTCCGCCTTCGGCCACGCCGGTGCAGGCCGCCAGCGCCAAACCGGCCCCATCCCCGGCGAAGACCAGCATGCCGAACTGACGATCGACCTCGCTGTGGCCTACACCGGCGGCGAACGCTCGCTCAGCCTCGATATGCCCACCCTCGGCGCGGGCGGCCAAATGGCCTACGAGCGCAAAACCCTGCAGGTGAAAATCCCCAAAGGCATCAGCGAAGGCCAGCAAATCCGCCTGCGCGGTCAAGGCCTGCCCGGCTTCAACGGCGGCGCAAACGGCGACCTCTATTTAAAAATCCGCTTCCGCGAAAGCGACACGCTGTATGTGAAAAACCGCAAAGACGTGTACCAGCGCATCGATGTGATGCCCTGGATAGCCGCGCTCGGCGGCAAAACCGCCATCGACACGCCCGCCGGCAAACTCAATATCAACATTCCCGCCAACAGCCGCAGCGGCCAAAACCTGCGCCTCAAAGGCAAAGGCATTCCCGCCAAAGAAGCCGGCGACCTCTACCTCATCATCAACATCACCCTGCCGGAAACCATGAGCGAAGCCGACCGCGCAGCCTGGCGGCAGCTGGCCGAGCATTACGGCGTGAAAGGATAAACCATGAACCGCGAACAAGATATTCAGCTCACTTTCAACGAAATCGTGCGTGCCTGCGACGGCGATGCCGATTGGGTGGTTAATGTAATCGAGGAAGAAATCATTTCTGTGCAGGGCAGCCCGCGCGAGGCCGGTTTCAGCGGCTGGCAGCTCGCCCGCATCCGCCGCGCCCGCCGCATCAGCCGCGACTTCGAGGCCAGCGTGCCCGCCACCGCGTTGATCCTGCAGCTGCTGGATGAATTGGAAACCCTGCGCAAAGGCCGTTTGGAGGATTCAAACCGAGCTTTGCCGCTGTAATGTCGCTAAGTAAAAAGGCTACCTGAAACTTTCAGGTAGCCTTTTTCGTTTTAGCGAATCTCTTCGCCGAACACTTCGCGCCATAGTGCGGCCACTTGTTCGTAGTGTTCGCGCAGGGTGTCGTCTACTTGTACTGCGCCGGCGCCGTGCAGCTGTTGGCGGTGTTGCACTTGGCGGTAGTGGCGGTAGGCGGCGGCGGTGCGCGCGGCGGCATCTTGGCTGAGTAGGCCGCGGCGGGCGGCCATATCGAGCAGGGCGATGTTGCCGTAGTTTTCCAATAGTTCGGGATACTGCCGGGTATGGAGCAGCACGAAGAATTGCACGATGAATTCCACGTCCACCACGCCGCCGCGGGCGTATTTCACGTTGTCTTCGCGGGCGGGGTGGGTGGGCAGCATTTTGCTGCGCATTTGGGCGACTTCCTGCCGCAGCGGGTTTTCTTCGCGCGGCAGGCTGAGGATTTGGCGGCGGACGGCTTCAAATTTGCGCCCCACTTCGGGGCTGCCGGCCACGAAACGGGCGCGGCTGAGGGCTTGGTGTTCCCAAATCCAGGCGTTTTCGTGCTGGTATTTGGCGAAGGCTTCGAGGCTGTGGGCTTGGAAGCCGCTGTCGCCGTTGGGGCGCAGGCGCAGGTCGGTTTGGTAGAGGCTGCCGGCGCCGGTGTTGCCGGAGAGCCAGGTGGTGAGGCGGCGGGCGTATTTGCTGTAGATGTCGGCAGCTTCGGGCGCGCTGTCGTCGTATAGATACACCAAATCCAAATCGGAGCCGTAGGCCAGCTCTTTGCCGCCGAGCTTGCCGTAACCGATGATGGCGAAGCGGGGGATGGGGCGGTGGGTTTTGGGCATGGCCTGCCACACTTGCCACATGGTGTGTTCGAGCAGGATGTCGGCCAAGTAGGAGAGCTGGTCGCTCAGGGCTTCGAGCGGCCAGAGGCCGGCCAAATCCTGCACGGCCAGGCGGAAGGTTTGGGCGTGTTTGAAACGGCGCAGCACGTCCATTTTGGCTTCGGGGTCGCCGGCGGCTTGGAGGCTACCTGAAAGCGCGCCGATAAATTGCGGCCAGTTGGGGTGTTCCATCAGCTGGGCGGACAATAATTCGTCCAGCAGCACGGGGTGTTGCTGCAAATATTCGGCCAGCCAGGGGCTTTGCGCCATGAGTTCGGCCACTTGGGCGAGTGCGGCGGGGTATTCCTGCAAAAAGGAGAGGTAGGCGGAGCGGCGGCTGATGCTGTCGAGAAAGTCGAGCAGGCGCGGCAGGGCGGCTTCGGGGCGGCTGCTTTCGGCGGCGGCGGCCACCACGCGCGGCAGCACGGCGTCAAAACGCTGCTGGGCGCGGGCCGACAAATGCCGGTAGCGGCTGCTGCTGCGGATATGCGCCAGCCGCTCGGCGGCTTCGGGCGCGTTGGCAAAGCCCAAATCGGCCAGCTGCGCCGCCCATTCGGCAGCTGCGGCGTCGTCTTGCCACAGCCCGGCCAACGGCTGTTCGGCTTCGCTGTCGTTCTCTTCGGGGCTGCTTAAGGTTTGGTTGAACTGGGCGCTTACCTGGGCGCGTTGTGCGTTGAGGCTACCTGAAAATTCTTCGTAATCGGCAAAGCCCATGCTTTCGGCCAACAGCTGCTGCTGTTCGGGGTTTTCAGGTAGCGTTTGGGTTTGCTGGTCGTCCCAGTATTGCAGGCGGTGTTCGAGGCGGCGCAGGAAGCGATAGGCTTCGAGCAGCCGGGCGGCAGCTTCGGGCGCGAGAATGCCGGCTTCGGCCAGCGCGGCCAGCGTTTCCTGCGTGCCTTTGAGCTGGAGGCTGCGGTTTTGCCCGCCGCGAATCATCTGGAACACCTGCGCGATAAATTCCACTTCGCGGATGCCGCCCGCACCGAGCTTGATGTTGCCGGCCATGCCTTTTTTGCTCACTTCGCTGCGGATTTGGCGGTGTAGCCCGCGCAGGGCTTCGTAGGCGCCGTAGTCCAGATATTTGCGGAACACGAAAGGCTGCACCACGCTGCGGATGCCGTTGGCGTGCGGCGTGACCACGCGGCCTTTGCACCAGGCATAACGCTCCCACTCGCGCCCTTGCGCCACCAAATATTGCTCCAGTGCGGTTTCGCTCAACACCAGCGCGCCGCTGTCACCGTCGGGGCGCAGGCGCATATCGATGCGGAACACTTGGCCGTCGGCGGTGATGTCGTTCAACAGCGCAATCAGCTTTTGCCCCACCTTGGTGAAAAACTCCTGATTGCTGCGGCTGCGCCGCCCGTCGGTTTCGCCCGATTCGGGATAGACGAAAATCAAATCCAAATCAGACGACACGTTTAATTCAAACCCGCCTGCCTTGCCCATGGCCACCACGCTCAAATGCTGCGCCGCACCGCTATAGCGGCCGATGGGCGTGCCGTAGAGCGCGGTGTAGTGCGCCTCGGCAAAAGCGAGCGCGGTGTTCACCGCAAAATCGGCCAGATGCGTGATGGAAGCCGTTACCTCCGAAAGCTCGGCCGCGCCGCACAAATCGCGCACCATAATCTGCGCGAGCACATAACGGCGCAACAGCCGCAACTGCCGCGCCAGCTCGGCTTCATCCGCCGCTGCCGCGATGTCTGCCCACGGCGCGAAGGCGGCCAAGTCCTGCGGCTGCAAAGGCTGCGCGAGCATAGGCTGCAAACGTGCAACATCGAGTTGCCCGCTATCCAGCTGGCGCGACAGCCAAAGGGAAAAACGGCGGGCATGGGCAATCATATCGGCAGGCATGGGGGATTCCTTGTGTGCGGAGGGTGGAACAGTTCAAACGGGCAGATTATAGGCTACCTGAAGCTTTCAGGTAGCCTGAGATTGAGTAGATTAAGAATGGAGGGGCAGATTCGGCATGGCTGCCAGCTAAAACAGGCTTTCCTGCCGGGCGTTGGTTTCGGATGTTTCGGGCTGCGCCAGCATATAGGCGCGCACGAAGTTGAAGAAGTCTTCGCTGATTTCAAAATGGCCGTAGCGCAGCCGGGCGGCATATTTTTTCCATTCCGGATGCGTGCGGATAACGGCAATCGGGCATTCGCGCCGGGTTTCGGCATAGGCTACGTTGCGGCGGAAGGGGATAAAGCTTGCGCTCATCTGAAACGGGTAGGCCTGGTCGTCGGTAATCTGCCCGAGAGCGGTGAAGGATTGCAGTTTGTCGTGGCCGTCCAAGCGGATTTTCGGGCTGTAGTAGAGCAGCCAATCGCCGCGTTGCATGCGGTTGAGCGGCGCGGCCTTGCCGTGGCACACTTGGCAGAAGCCGCCTGCCACACCGCGTAGGACGTGCTCTTTGGAAACCGTGCCGATCCAGTATTTCATGGGCGTCCTTTTCAGATGGGTTTCAGGTAGCCTTTAGGCTGTTGGTAGAAGGCTACCTGAAAATTTATTTTGCCGGTTTGGGCAGGAATACCGACAACACGAAAGCCGCCGCTGCGCCGCAGGCAGTAAAGTCGAATCCGCTGAACATATCCATTACCAGCCACCAAATGCCCGACAGCAACGCTCCCGCCGCCGTCATGGCGGCAATGCCGGGCAGGTTACGCCTCAGGCGCAGCAGTATAGCCAAGAGGCCGGTGAGGAAGGCGGGAATACCGCCTACCGGGTAGCTGAACAGAATGGCAATAGGAATCAGCCGGAAAGTATACTGCGAATTGGGGTCGGACAGGCCGATCAGCAACAACACCGCGCCCAAGGGCGAGCCGAACAGGCTGTAAATAATCAGCACCCGCCACGCATACGGCGGTTTGGAGGAGGAGGGGCGGTTGCCCGATTTGGTTTCTTCAATCATTTCTTTCCTCGTACGGGCTACCTGAAAATGATGCGGCAGTAAGCGTAGCCCGGATACCGGTATCCGGCAAAACCTGCAACGCCGCCATGATTGCAAGCTGTTGCCGTCATGCCTGAAATGCCGGGTTCAAGAGTCCGAGCTGCGGCTGCGCTTTTTCAGGTAGCCTTTACTTGGGTACAGGCCGGATTCTTGAATCCACCCTTCCCAATCAATTAAAATTATTGAATAGTTTCCCCATCACAAAAGGAGTTTACCATGACCCAACTGCAAAGCGCCCTATCGCATGTTTCCCTCGGCACGAATCAATTTGAGCAGGCCATCGCCTTTTATGATGCCGTGCTCGCCCCGTTGGGCATCCGCCGCGTGCTGGATTTGAGCGAACATCGTGCCATCGCCTATGGTCGCGCCTTCCCTGAACTCTGGATTCAGGCACCGCACGACGGGCAGCCCGCGCAAACCGCCAACGGCGTGCACATCGCCTTTTTGGCAGAAAACAACGCACAAGTGGACGCCTTCTACGCCGCCGCCCTCGCCCACGGCGCGAAGCCCGACGGCGCGCCCGGCAAACGCCCGCACTACGGCGACGCCTACTATGGCTGCTTCGTGCGCGATTTGGACGGGCACAAAATCGAAGCAATGGCTTGGAACGAATAGATTCGGTGGAGAGAAAGGCTACCTGAAATTTTCAGGTAGCCTTTTTTGCGCTCGGCAGGAAGCATAGGTTGAATACCGGTATCCGACAAAACCTGCAACGCCGCCATTATTGCAAGCTGTTGCCGTCATGCCTGAAATGTCGGGTTCAAGAGTCCGAGCTGCTGCTTCGTCCAAATCTTTTTCAGGTAGCCTTTTCCTGCCCGCTATGCCGCTATTTGCCCGGCGCGGCGGGTTTTTTCTCGGCTTCGGGCGTGTCGCTGGGCGGGAAGAACAGGCTTTTGGGTTTTTGTTTCACCAGCGCGACGGTGCTGCCGATGATTTGCAGCGGGTTGTCCAGTACGGCGTCGCGCGAGCGCAGGGCCACCCACAGGGTGATGGAGAAGCTCACCAGCAGGTTTACCGCGCCAATGAGCAGCACCATCAATAAATGGGCGGCGAAAGAGAAGAAGCCGATGTCGCCGCTCACGGCGGCGTAGCCCAGGTTGGCGGAGGAGAAGGCAACGTGGCGGATGTCGAGCGGCAGGCCGGTGAGGTGGCCGAGGTAGCCGGTCATGCCGAGGAGCCAGCCGAAACAGAAGTTGCCCATGATGGCGCCGTAGTGGTGGTGGATGTAATCGGCCAAACGCTGCCGCCAGGCGGCGGGCAGGATGCGTTTGAGCAGGGGGTGTTCGCGCAGGCGCAGTTTGAGGTTGAGGTAGTCGGCGCGGTTGTCGAAGAAGCCGGCGATGATGCCGGAGCAAAACAGCCACACGCCGGCGATGGCGGCAAATAAGAGCGCGGGGGTGCTGAATACGGCGAGGGATTTGAGCTGGTAGGCAGTAGTGGCCGTATCCAGCAGGGGGCTGCCGAAATGGTGGGCAAAGGCTTGGCTGATGAAAACGGCCAGTAGTACAGACACGATAACGTTGCCAAACACGGCCACGCCCTGCGAGCGGATTACGTCAATCAACAGCTGGGCGAGCTTCTGGTTTACGGCGCGGCCGCTGCTGCTGCGTTCCACGGCTTGGGCGAAGCGGGCGGCGGTCATGGCGGGCTGTTTGGTGGCCACGGTGAAGTGCAGCATGTGGATGAGCACGAAGCCGATGCCGTAGTTGAGGCTGGCGAGCACAGCGTGGTAGAGGTGGCCGCCGGGCAGGCTGCCGATGTGGATTTTGATCAGCGCCATCAGGGCGATGAGCACGCCGCCGCCGGCTGCGGAGCGCAGCATGCCCCAGTATTCGCTGCGGTTGCGGGTGATGTAGTGTTCGCCGTGGCGGCTGGAGTTTTGGCTGATGCTGCGGGCGAGCATTTTCACGTTGCTGCGCCACAAGGGCATGATGCGCCGCTGCGCCACCACGGCCACGGCGATTTCGTTGGCCAGGAGCAGGGTGCGCAGCAGGCTTTGGGTGCGGTTGCGCGCGGCAAACAGCGCCATGAGCCGTTCCATGCGGGTGAGGGTTTGCTGGAGGCGTTGCAATAGGTGTGCCACGGCCATGGAAGAGCCGGCGCCGGCACCGGTGCCTTTGCGTTGCAGGCGTTCGATGAGGGTGCGGCATTGCGCCAGCATCACGTCTAAATGGCTGGCATCGTAGGTGGTGCGGGAGCCGGGTTGGCGGCTGCGCTGGAAATCGAGCCAGTCGGACACTTCGCGCATCAGGCTGACGAAGGGCGAATCCACATCGAGCAGCCTGGGCTCGAGGCGGATCAGGTCGTGATCGAGGTCTTCGGCGGCCACCCATATGGAAAGCATTTCCACGGCATACAGGCTTTCGTCGCGCAGGTGGCGGCCGCACATTTCGCGCACGGCGGGCTCAGTTTGCCGCTGGATGGTGCTCAGGAGGCGCAGCCAGGCGGAAAGCGGGATGGCGGCGAGCCATTCGCCGTCGTTGCCGCCGCAAAACAGCAGCGAGAGCACGTCGCGCAGGTTGTTGCAGTCTTTATAGGCGGGGTTGAGTCGCTCGTAGAGGCGGTGGCGGAATTCGTGGCCGAAGCCGGAGCGGGAGAAGATGCCGATGGTGATCAGGGTGGGATACACGCGCACACTGGAGAGCCAGCGGCACAGCAGGGTGGCGATGGTTTTGCCTTCGCCGCCTTCTTGCCGCAGGTGGCGGCACAAAATGCCGAACCGTACCGGCGCGCCTGCCGCGCCGCCTTGCCGCAGCCAAGTCACCACTGCCTGCAACACACCCAGCGCGTTGCCTTCGGCGGCGGCGCGGCTGATGGTTTCAGGTAGCGTGTGTTGGGGTTTGCGTGTGAACATGGGCTTCCTTTTTGTTGCTCCGGCCAGAGCCGGCAGCGGATGTGCGAAAAAACTGCGGCCACCTTTTCAGGTAGCCTCACGAAAAAGGGGGAGCGATTGTAACAGATTGCCGTTTGAGGGCAAAAATGCGGGCTGGGAAATGGGAAGGAGAGAGTTGGCTAGAGATTGATTGGCAAAGGGTTTTCGGTTTTCAGGTAGCCTCATGGCGTGATTAAAGGCTACCTGAAACTTTATGCCAAAGGCGCTGCGGGTTGCCGGAGCCTTTGGTTTTTCAAGTAGCCTTTATCGGTATGGCATCAGGCTACCTTAAAAATGGTTTTAGGGCTTTCAGGTAGCCTTTGCGGTTAATGGCTTTTGGCTTTGAATTCTTGCAAATGCCGGCTGCCGGCCAGCCAGGCGCCGGCCATGCCCAGGCCGCACACCACGGCAATAATCACGGCCATTTCCCAGCCGTGGAAGAAACGCCAGTCTAAGTTCAGGCCGTAGGGGCTGAAAATGCGGTCTACCAGCGGGCGGGTGCTGCGCATCAGCCAGCTGCACAGTACCAGGCTCAAGGCGGAAGACAGCACGCCCTGCCACAAGGCCTGATAGAGGAAGGGGCGGCGGATGAAGGAAGCGGGTGCGCCCAACAGCTTGGTGATTTCGATTTCTTCGCGCCGGCTGAGGATTTGCAGGCGGCTGGTGTTATACGCCACCAACACCAGCGCCGCGCCCAGCGTGATCACCAAAAAGTGGAACACTTGATGCACGAATTCGTTGATTTGGAACAGGGTTTGCATCCATTCGGCATCCATCTGCACGCTCTCGGCCTTGGGCAGCGCGGCCAAATCGGCCCGCAGGGCGGTTTGCTCTTCGGGGGTAGCGCCGTCTTTGGGCGTGATCACGAAGGCATCGGGCAGCGGGTTGGCATCGAGCATCGACACCAAATCCTGCCCCTGAAACGCCTGCTGCAGCTCGGCCATGCCCTGCTGTTTGCTCACGTATTCGGCTTTTTCGATGCGGCTGTCTTCCGCCAGCTTGGCGCGGATGGCGGCGATGTCGGCCTCGGCGGCTTCGGGCGTGAGGTAGATCGTCATCTGCGGGGCTTGGTTGAGCCGGCCGAGCACTTCGGTGCTGCTTTGCACGCCCAAATAGAGCATCAGCGGCAAGGTCATGGCGGAGGCCAGCATCAGCAGCACCAGCAATGTGCCCAAGGGCTGGCGCACGAGGCGGGCAAAGGCCTGGCCGGCGGCTTCCAAATGCAGCGAGAGATAGTGTTTCATGCGGCAAACCTGCCTTCCTGCAAACGCAAAATGCGGTGGCCGTAGTCGGCCATCAGGGTTTCGTCGTGGGCGGCCACGATGACGGTGGTGCCGGCTTCGTGGAAGGTTTTGAAGAGCTCCATAATATCGAGCGCGTAGGCGCGGTCGAGGTTGGCGGAGGGTTCGTCGGCAATCAGGAGGCCGGGCTGGTGCACCACGGCGCGGGCAATGCACAGGCGCTGCTGCTCACCGCCGGACAGGGTAATCGGATCGGCCGTTTCGCGCCCGCCCAAGCCCACTTTTTCAATGGCGATGCGGGCGCGTTTTTCGGCGGTTGCGCGGTCGTAGCCGATGATGCGCAGCGGCAGCAATACGTTTTGCAGCACGTTGCGGTCGAACAGGATTTTGTGGTCTTGAAACACTAGGCCGATATGCTGGCGCAGATAGCCCAGGCGGCTGTCGTTGAGCGTGCCGAGGTCTTGGTTGTTCATCCACACTTTGCCGGAGGTGGGCTTGGTGATGCCGGCAATCAGCTTGAGCACGGTGGATTTGCCCGCGCCGGAATGCCCGGCCACGAAAATCATCTCGCCCTTGCTGATTTTGAAGCTGACGTTTTGCAGGGCGTGGAAGCCACCGGGATAGGTTTTGGAAACTTGTTCGAAACGGATCATGATGTGAGCTTGGGAGTGAATGGGTTTCAGGTAGCCTTTTGGAAAACGCCGTTTGAGGCTACCTGAAAACAGACTGCAGATTATACGGCAATTCCCGCCCGCCCAACACCAAGCAGCGGCGCAGAAATGGTATCATCCGCGCTTTATTATCTTGGAAGAGCTGCCATGACTGCCTGGCCCACCCCCGATTTCGAACGCAAAATCTGCCCGCCCGAGGCGCTGGCCGGGAAATTGGCCGAGCTGCCGCGCCCATTGGTGTTCACCAACGGTTGCTTCGACATCCTGCACCGCGGCCACGTTACCTACCTCGCCCAAGCCCGCGCGCTTGGCGCGGCGATGGTGCTCGCGCTCAATACCGACGCTTCCGTGCGCCGCTTGGGCAAAGGCAGTGACCGCCCCATCAACCCGCTGGCCAACCGCGCCGCCGTGGCCGCCTCGCTGGCGAGCGTGGATTTGGTGACTTGGTTCGATAGCGACACTCCTGCCGAACTCATCGAATTGGTGCGCCCCGATATATTGGTGAAAGGCGGCGACTGGCTACCTGAAAACATCGTCGGCGCCGCCGAAACCCTGGCGCGCGGCGGCAAAGTGTATTCCATCCCCTTCCTGCACCAAACCTCCACCACCCAAACCCTGGCCAAAATCCGTACCGCGGAGCAAGGCTCATGATGCAGGCCGTACACTGGCAGCTGCTGGCCGCCTTGGCAGACGGCCGGCCGCACCACGTTACCGAACTGGCGCGCCGCATCGGCCGCAAGCCGCCGCAGCTCAACGCGCTCTGGCAGCAAGTGCCGCCGCACATCCGCGGCTTGCTGCGCCAGCAAGACGGCCGCTGGCGGCTGGTGCGCCCGCTGGCGATTTTAGATAACGCCGTTTTGCAACAACAGGCTGCAGCCGCCGGCTGGCAGGCCGAATTGTTGCACGAGCACCCTTCCAGCAACAGCTACCTCATCGCCCAAGCCAAAGCCGGCAGCCCGATTCACCACCGCATCGTGTTTGTGCACGATCAAACCCAAGGCCGCGGCCGCCAGGGGCGCAGCTGGCAGAGTCGCATCGGCGAATGCCTGATGTTCAGCGCAGGCTGGTGTTTTTCCCGCCCACCGGCCGAGTTGGGCGGCCTCACGCTCGCTGCTGCGCTGGCTTGCTGCCGCGTGCTGCGCGATTTGGGTGTGCCCGCACAGATTAAATGGCCGAACGATTTGGTCATCGGTGGCGAAAAGCTCGGCGGCATCCTTACCGAAACCGTACGTTGTAACGGCCAAACCGCGGTTGTGATCGGCATCGGCATCAATTTTGTGCAGCCCAAAGCCGTGGCCGATGCCGAAGCCGTGCAAGGCAGTGCGCCCCACATCGTTGTGAGCCGCCTCACCGAACGCCTGCTGCCCGAGCTGGCGGATACTTTCGAGCAGTTCGACCACGAAGGCCTCTCCCCTTTCCTCGCGGGCTACCACGCCTGCCACCGCGACCAAAACCAGCCCGTGCGCCTGCTGCGCGACGGACAAACCCTGCTGCAAGGCACAGCCTTGGGCGTGGATGAGGGCGGTACGCTGCGTATTCGCGATGCCGAAGGCACGGAACATCATGTAGTGAGCGGCGAAATCAGCCTGCGCCCGCTGCACAGCCAAAATACCGCCCCGCCCGATGGCAAACAAGACAAAATGCTGCTGCTCGATGCCGGCAACAGCAAACTCAAATGGGCATGGGTGGAAAACGGCCGCATCACGGCGGCAGACAAAGCTGCCTATTGGAATCTCGAGTCACTTGCCCACAGTTGGCAGGAGCACGGCGGCGAACACGTGCGCATCATTGGCTCGGCAGTGTGCGGCGAAGCCAAACAGCAAGCCGTGGCCGAACAACTTGGCCGCGAGCCGGAATGGCTCGGCTCCATGCCGCAGGCTTTGGGCATCCGCAACCACTACCGTCGCGTGAGCGAGCATGGTGCCGACCGCTGGTTCAATATCCTCGGCAGCCGCCTTTTCACCGAACACGCCTGCGTGGTGGTGAGCTGCGGCACCGCCGTAACCATCGACGCCCTCACCGCCGACAATCATTACTTGGGCGGCAGCATCATGCCTGGCTTCAACCTGATGAAAGAGGCAATGGCGCAGCACACCGCCAATCTCAACCGCCCCGCCGGCCGCGCCTACCCCTTCGGCACCACTACCGCCAACGCCATGGCCGGCGGCATGCTCGATGCCATTTGCGGCGCGGTTTTGCTGATGCACACCCGCCTGCAGCAGAAACACCTCGGCCAAACCGTGGCCGTGATCATTACCGGTGGCGGTGCCGCCAAGGTAAAACAAGGGCTACCTGAACAATTTGCTTTGGACAACCCCATTCAAATTGTGGATAATCTCGTGCTTCACGGATTACTCAACTGGGCTGCACAAACATGAAGTGGCTGTTTGCTGTTTTGGTGGCATTAAACATCATCGTTTTCGGCGGGATGCTGGTAACGCGCATGGCGCAACAACAGCAACCCGTGCCCGTTGTGCAGCAACAACAGCCGCAGCCCACCACCGTGGTGGTGCAAACCGCCCCCGCCCAGCCCGCCGTCCCGCAGCAACCGGCTACGCCCGTGCCGCCGGTGGATGCCAACCGCCCCCGCACTGCGCCTGCCGCCCCAGGCCGCCCCAGTGCTCCGGCCAAACCTACCGGCGAAGCCCAGCCTAAACCCACCCCTGAAAGCGGCATCCGCGCCCCCAACACCGCCTGCACCGCCGTGGCCGTGTTGCCGGAAGACGACTACCACCGCATCAAAGGCCTGCTCGCCCGCTGGCCGCACGCCGCCACCCGCGTGGTGGAGCGCCGCCGCGATTCCGGCCGCCCACAGCGTGGCAGCGAACGCTACCAAGTGAGCGTAACCATTGAAGGCGACGTGCAGGAATTTACCGCCAAAGTGCGTTCGCAGGGTTTTCGCAACGCCAGCGTAGCCGGCGGCCGCATGAGCCTCGGCTCGTTTAGCAGCGAACAGCAGGCCGAGCAAACCGCCGCCAGAGCCCGCCAAGCCGGCCTCAATCCGCAAATCATCCGCACCGGCTCAAGCGGCAGCGAACAATCTGCCGAACTGGGCGAATCCAAAATGCAGATAACGTTTATGAACGTAGACGATAATGCCGCAGCCGGCATCAGCAGCGTTATCAGCCGCTACTCCCACCTGCGCCGTGCACCTTGTCGGAAATAAACGGTTTGAGCGAATAAGCAAAAGGCTACCTGAAATTTTCAGGTAGCCTTTTCTCTATGTATCGTTGTTATCAATAGTGATGAGGCAAGTCGTGGCTGTATTGCCCTGATGAGGAAACGATAAAAAAACCTTGAATTGCCAATGGATAGCACTTATCATTGCCGCTTTTATAGCTGAAGCAATTATTTCTTCTCCTCAGATGGCGAGCCGCAGGCAGTACAAGTTGTGCAGCAAGGCAAACCAACACAATAGGAAGGAATCAATGCTCCAGCCATGCAAAACACATCTGAAAAAGGAAACTGATTATGGCATACCAATTGCCCGCACTGCCCTACGCCTATGACGCGCTGGAGCCGCATTTCGATACGCAAACCATGGAAATCCATCACAGCAAGCACCATCAGGCCTATGTAAACAACGCCAATGCCGTGTTGGCCAACCTGCCCGAGTGGGAGAAACTGTCGGCCGAAGAGCTAATTGCCCGCCTGGCCGAGTTGCCTGAAAACGTGCGCACCCCGCTGCGCAACAACGCCGGCGGCCACGCCAACCACAGCCTGTTTTGGCAAATCCTGAAAACCGGCACCACCCTGCAAGGCAAGCTCAAAGCCGCCATCGAGCGCGATTTCGGCAGCGTGGAAGCCTTCCAGGCCGAGTTTGAAAAAGCCGCTGCTACCCGTTTCGGTTCAGGTTGGGCCTGGCTGGTGTATGAAGACGGCAAGCTCAAAGTCGTTTCTACCGCCAACCAAGACTCCCCGCTGATGGGTCAGGCCGTATCCGGCGCATCCGGCTATCCGATTATCGGCTTGGACGTGTGGGAACACGCCTACTACCTGAAATTCCAAAACCGCCGCCCCGACTACATCAAAGCCTTCTGGCAAGTAGTAAACTGGGACGAAGCCGCCCGCCGTTTTGAAAGCGTGGCCGCCTAAGCGCCTGCCTTATGAAACAGGCTACCTGAAAGCCCGTTCGGCATTTTCAGGTAGCCTTTTCCAATCACTTAGCAAATACTAATCAATAAAATGGCAACACTCAGCAACGAAGATATCCGCCGCTTCAAACAACAAGCCCATCAACTGCGCCCCACCGTGCTCATCGGCAAACAAGGGCTCACCGAGGCTGTGATCAAAGAAACCGACACCCGCCTCACCGCCCGCGAACTGATCAAAGTGCAAGTGGCTGGCGACGACAGGCAGGAGCGCATCGCCATCGCCGAAGCCCTCTGTGCCGCCACCGGCGCCGAACTGGTGCAGCACATTGGCAAACAGCTGGTGTTGTGGCGGCCGAAGCCCGAAGAAAAAGAGTAGGGCGGCTGCGCATTTTTTCATGCAGGGCAGGCCAAAGCTGTATCGGTGTCGGTTGGTTTGTTATTCCGCAATATAATCCGATTTCAAACAGCATCTTGCCAAACTGGCATATTGCAGTATAATGCCGCCTTTCCTGCGGACGTGGCGAAATTGGTAGACGCACCAGATTTAGGTTCTGGCGCCGAGAGGTGTGAGAGTTCGAGTCTCTCCGTCCGCACCACATATATAAAACAGCCCAAATTTTCGGGCTGTTTTTTTACGTCTAATGCCATCTAATGCAATTAGCTAAATCCAATACAGGTAAGGCTTTCAGGCTGATTCAAGCTATCCTTTCTCTTTCCTTGCTAAGCTAATCCCGTCTAATGCCGTCTAATTGAATTGCCCCTTTTATGGGGGTATGATTGGGGGTATCCAGAAAATACCCTCAAAAATATACCCCCAGAATGCCCCTGAACGACCGCCAAATCAAGAACGCGAAACCTACCGGCACAGGAAAGAAAGCCAAGCTGTTTGACGGTGGTGGCCTGTATCTGGAAGTTACACCGGCAGGCGGCAAAATCTTCCGCCTGAAATACCGTATAGACGGCAAGGAAAAAACGCTGACTATCGGCAAGTATCCTGCCGTTTCGCTTTCCGAAGCACGGCAGGCTGCCGAAAATGCCCGCCGTCTGCTGTCAGACGGGCAAGACCCCGCCGCCGCCAAGCAACAGGCTAAGCGAGAAAGGCAGGCCTCTTTACTGAATACCTTTGCCGCCACTACCTGCCGCTGGCATGCCGACAATCTGCACCGCTGGAAGCCGAACCATGCAGAGCGCATCATGTGCTATTTCGAGACCGACGTTTTCCCGCTGATTGGAGAAATACCGATAGACAGCATCACGGTAGGGCAAATCAAACAAGTTTTAGACCGCATCACAGCGCGGGGAGTGAGCAACACCGCCGAAAAAGTAAGGGAATGGATAGGCGCGGTTTTCGATTATGCGGCCATGCTGGAAGTAACCGACCGCAACCCCGCCCGTGCATTGCGCAAATACATTGCCAAACACCCCTACCCACCGGAAGCAAGAAGGCAAGTCAGCCCATACCAAAAACTAGGTAAGCGTATGGAATGCCGCTATTTTGCGTTTTAATGCGATTTACACCATTCAGGCTACTACCCCATCACCAGACAGTACAAACGCAATCCTAGAGCATTCTAGGCGCCATGCTGAACGTTTAAAGATATTCCGCAGGCAATAATGGCGGTTTTCTTGCAAGTTTATGGGAAATCCAAGGTGGGGAATTTCAGGGGGCGGCAATAGAGGCCTATCCCTGCCGAGCCGCTTTTGCAAAACACAACCCCATACAATCCCCCAATATGCAAAATTTGCACATGCAGAATTTGCACCTTCGGAATTTCGAGCGGCCTCACGCTCGCGACAGGGAAAAGATTTTGACTTGTGCAAAATGGGGGTATATTTGGGGGTATATTGCTAATTGATGAAAATAATATATTTGTAAATCAAAAACATAATTTACTAGTTTTTGTCTCTCCGTCGCACCACCTTCACAAAAAAGCAGCCCTGAAAAGGCTGCTTTTTTCTTGTTTAATACCGTGCAATACCATCTAATACGATAGACCAACATATTATTTATAAACGGTATTATTTATCTATCAGCCTGGAGATGCCGCAGCCGAAGCTATGCAATACCGTGTAATGCCGTGTGATTGAATAGACCTGATTGTGTTGGTAAAATTGTTGGTAGTACCAACAATCCCCTAAAATTTTACCAACAAATGCCGCTAAACGACCGCCAAATAAGGAATTTAAAACCTACCGCCACTATCGGAAATTGTCTGATGGCGGCGGCTTGGCCTTGGTATGCAAACCAAACGGCGGGAGATACTGGCATCTGAATTTCAGGTTTAACGGCAAACAGAAAACCCTATCTATCGGCACTTATCCCACTGTTTTCCTCTCCGAAGCCCGCCACGCCGCCGAGAATGCCCGCCGCTTGCTGGCACAGGGGCAAGACCCCGCAGCCGCCAAACAACAGGCCAAGCAGGAAAGGCAGGAGGCCTTGCTGAATACCTTTGCCGCCGTTGCCCGCCGCTGGCACGCCGACAACTTGAGCCGTTGGAAGCCGAACCATGCGGGGCGTATCATGCGCTACTTTGAAACCGACGTTTTCCCGCTGATTGGGGAATCCCAAGACAATTTAGATAACATGTTACTTCCAGAGGCTCTTAACAATCCCGCCATATGCTCATCATCCCGAACACGTCCGGCTGGGTTTCATCCAT
The DNA here is from genome assembly GCF_001811325.1 of Eikenella sp. HMSC071B05. Lineage (NCBI taxonomy): Bacteria > Pseudomonadati > Pseudomonadota > Betaproteobacteria > Neisseriales > Neisseriaceae > Eikenella > Eikenella sp. HMSC071B05. Next base: position 62,038 of record NZ_KV804547.1, read on the forward strand.
GTTCTCGTGCTAAAAAATTGAAAAAAAGGCTATCCGGCAATGCTCCGGATAGCCTTTTTACCATTTTCAGGTAGCCTCTTAGCCTTTCAAACGGGCGTGTAAATCCTGCACGCTATACACGCCGAGGAGGTTGAAGCTTTTCATCCCTTCGCTCATGGCTTCGCCGCCGGCCACGGTGGTGTATTGCGGCACGCGCTGGGTGAGGGCGCTGCGGCGGATGCTGTGGCTGTCGGCCACGGACTGCGGGCTGCTGGCCACGGTGTTCACCACCAGCGCGATTTCGCCGTTTTTAATCGCGTCCACAATGTGCGGGCGGCCTTCGGGCACTTTGTTGACCGCCTGCACCACCACGCCGTGCTCTTTCAGGTAGCCTGCCGTGCCGCGTGTGGCGCAAACGCCGTAGCCGAGTGCTTGGAAGTTTTGCGCGGTTTTCACGATAAGCGGCTTGTCTTCTTCGCGCACGGAAAGGAAGATTTTGCCGGTGGCGGGCATGCGTTCGCCTGCGCCGAGCTGGGCTTTGAGGTAGGCTTCGCCGAAGGTTTCGCCCACGCCCATCACTTCGCCGGTGGAGCGCATTTCGGGGCCGAGGATGGTGTCTACGCCGGGGAATTTGATGAAGGGGAACACGGCTTCTTTAACGGCATAGAAATCGGGGACGACTTCTTTTTCCACGCCTTGCTCTTGCAGGGAAATGCCTGCCATGCAGCGCGCGCCGACTTTGGCGAGCGGCACGCCGGTGGCTTTGGAGACGAAGGGCACGGTACGGCTGGCGCGCGGGTTCACTTCCAATACGAACACCACGCCGTCTTGCACGGCAAACTGTACGTTCATCAGGCCGACCACGCCCAGCGCGTAGGCCATGGCTTTGGTTTGGCGGCGGATTTCGTCTTGGATTTCTTCGCTGAGCGAGTAGGGGGGCAGCGAGCAGCCGGAGTCGCCGGAGTGGATGCCTGCCTGTTCGACGTGCTGCATGATGCCGCCGATAACGACGTCGTTGCCGTCTGAAACGCAGTCCACATCGACTTCAATCGCGTTGTTCAGGAAGAAGTCGAGCAACACGGGGCTGTCTTCGGATACCTGCACGGCTTCGCGCATGTATTTTTGCAGCTCTTCGGCGGAATGGACGACCTGCATGGCGCGGCCGCCGAGGACGTAAGACGGGCGCACGACCAGCGGATAGCCGATTTCTTCGGCTTTGACGAGCGCTTCTTCTTCGTTGTGGGCGATGCGGTTGGGCGGTTGGCGCAAGCCTAAGTCGTTCAACACTTTTTGGAAGCGTTCGCGGTCTTCGGCGGCGTCGATGCTGTCGGCGGATGTGCCGATAATGTTCACGCCGTTTTCAACCAGCGCGTTGGCGAGTTTCAGCGGGGTTTGACCGCCGTAATGCACAATCACGCCCCACGGGTTTTCGGTGCGGACGATTTCCAATACGTCTTCCAGCGTCAGCGGCTCGAAATACAGGCGGTCGCTGGTGTCGAAGTCGGTGGACACGGTTTCGGGGTTGCAGTTCACCATGATGGTTTCAAAGCCGGATTCGCGCAGGGCGAGCGCGGCGTGAACGCAGCAGTAGTCAAACTCGATGCCCTGACCGATGCGGTTCGGGCCGCCGCCGAGAATCATCACTTTTTTACGGTCGGAAGGACGCGCTTCGCATTCTTCTTCGTAAGTGGAATAGAGATAGGCGGTTTCGGTGGCGAACTCGGCGGCGCAGGTATCGACGCGTTTATAGACGGGATGCAGGTTCAGCGCGTAGCGGTGTTCGCGCACTGCTTTTTCAGGTAGCCCTAAAAGCTGCGCGATACGTTTGTCGGAGAAGCCTTTGCGTTTCAGACGACGTAAGGCGGCAAAATCCAAATCTTGCAGGCAGCCTGCACTTACCTGCTGCTCTTCTTTCACCAAGTCTTCGATTTGTGCCAAGAACCAAGGGTCGATGGCGCAGATTTCGTGGATTTCTTCCAGCGTGAAGCCTGCGCGGAATGCGTCTGCTACAAACAGCATACGTTCGGGGCCGGGGTTCGCCAGTTCGCGGCGGATTTCGGCTTTGTCTTCGCTGCGCGGATTGAAGCCGCACAAGCCTGTTTCCAAGCCGCGCAGGGCTTTTTGGAAGCTTTCCTGAATCGTGCGGCCCATCGCCATCACTTCGCCCACAGATTTCATCTGCGTGGTCAGGCGGTCGTCTGCGGCGGGGAATTTTTCAAACGCGAAACGCGGGATTTTGGTCACCACATAGTCGATGGAAGGCTCGAACGACGCAGGCGTACGGCCGCCGGTGATGTCGTTGCGCAACTCGTCCAGCGTAAAGCCGACCGCCAGTTTCGCCGCCACTTTCGCAATCGGGAAACCCGTCGCCTTGGAAGCCAGCGCGGACGAACGGCTCACGCGCGGGTTCATCTCAATCACAATCATCTCGCCGTTTTCAGGGTTCACCGCAAACTGAACGTTCGAGCCGCCCGTGTCCACGCCGATTTCGCGCAATACCGCCAAGCTTGCGTTGCGCATGATTTGGTATTCCTTGTCCGTCAGCGTTTGCGCCGGCGCAACCGTAATCGAGTCACCCGTATGCACGCCCATCGGATCGAAGTTTTCAATCGAGCAGATGATGATGCAGTTGTCCGCCTTATCGCGCACCACTTCCATCTCGTACTCTTTCCAGCCGAGCACGGATTGCTCAATCAGCAGCTCATGCGTGGGCGAAGCATCGAAACCGCGTTCGCAAATCGCCAAAAACTCGTCTTTATTGTAGGCAATGCCGCCGCCCGAACCGCCCATCGTGAAAGACGGACGAATCAGCGTCGGGAAGCCGACCTGTTCCTGCGCCGCCAAGGCTTCGTTCATCGTGTGGCAGACAAAAGATTTCGGGCAGGAGAGGCCGATTTTCTCCATCGCTTCCTTAAAGCGGCCGCGGTCTTCCGCCTTGTCGATCGCGTCTTCCGTTGCGCCGATCAGCTCGACATTGTATTTCGCCAGCACGCCGTTGCGCGCCAAATCCAGCGCACAGTTCAGCGCGGTCTGGCCGCCCATCGTGGGCAGAATCGCATCGGGCCGCTCCTTGGCGATAATCTTCTCTACCGTCTGCCACATAATCGGCTCGATGTAGGTAACATCCGCCATTTCAGGGTCGGTCATGATGGTGGCGGGATTGGAATTCACCAGAATGACTTTATAGCCTTCTTCACGCAAAGCCTTGCAGGCCTGTGCGCCCGAATAGTCAAATTCGCAGGCCTGACCGATAACGATAGGGCCGGCGCCGATGATAAGGATGGATTTTAGGTCGGTACGTTTGGGCATGGGATGGGTCTTTCTTTAAGAAAAGGAAGGTTATTTTTGACATAAACCAAAAAAACACAAATGTAATAGAAAAATAAATATAGCTAACATGATGAAAAAAAGTTTTTTTTTGGTTTTCCATTCCTGAGTAAGACTATACTTTGAAAGCATTATAGATATAGTAATAAATAATATTTGCAATAAATTAGTACCAGTGATACAGAAATTGATGAACCCAAAAATTTGCCTAGTATTGGTATCAAGCATAACGCGAATATTTGTAATTATGAAAACGAAGAAGTTTGCAGCTAATGCAGCAGTAGCTGCACCAAGCAAAAGAGTACCTAAATATTTGGTAACAAAATTGATTGACATGCTTGATTTCATCAAAGGTGAAACCAAGGCTAATAGAAACCAAACTCCAATTAATTTAGAAATCCAATTTGCCATTATAAGTTCATTAATCCAAGCTCCAACTGTTTCTGTCGGATTAATGATAGCTATAATACAAAGTACAACAAATATGAGAATACCAAGGCATAAATCAGCTTTAAAGCATTTAAGGAAGTTTTTTATCATGTCAATAAACCTTCTGAAAATGTTGGATTTAATAATTAAACCTACCTGATGTTGTCTAAAATTCGGCAATGGTTGTTTTATCTGCTGCTTTGTATGTGGCGTTGAAAACTCAACACAAACTGATTAATTATCTAAAAACGTTGAGTTTACCAACCCGCTTCACCTGAGGCACACCACATTTTTAAACTGTCTGTAACCACAAAATTTACAGCAACCCTGCCCCTCCTCAGTGGGGAAGCAAACCGTAGCCCGCATGTAGGATGCATGCTGTACGTACGCACGCGTTCTCCATTTTCCCTGCAACCCCAACCCACCGCGTGCGTGCCTTGCGGCACACACCCTACTGACGGATTTAAAAGAATGTTTGAATAGTCCTTGCTTCAAAAGGCTACCTGAAAATTGGCCAATCCTTTTTATAGTGGATTAAATTTAAATCAGGACAAGGCGGCGAGCCGCAGACAGTACAGATAGTACGGCAAGGCGAGCCAACGCTGTACCGGTTTATGTTAATTCACTATAGCTTCGCAGAAACTCGGCCTTTCGCCGCAATACATTATTTTCAGGTAGCCTTTCTTCAGTGTTTAGCGGGAAACTAGGCGTACGGTGAAGTCGGTTTCGCCGCGCTCGTCTTCGAAGAGGCCGATGTGGTAGTGATGGGCTTGGCCGCAGGCGCGGACGGTCCACACTTCGCGCACCTGCAGGCGGCCGTGCACTTTTTGGGCGCTGTTGATTTTGCTGTGTACGGATTCGATGTTGCGGCAGCAAGCGTAGGTTGGGTTGAAAACCCAACACAAACTGCTTAATCATCTAAAAACGTTGGGTTTGGCAACCTAACCTACGGTTATTCGCCAAAGCCGCCTTCAATTTCCACACCATTCCCTGCCCAATCCATCGGCAAAATTCCTTTTGCCACATATCGGTGAAATGATGAATACGGCCAATCCGCCACGCGTTGAACGTATCCATGTTTCACGGGGTTGATATGGATGTAATCAATATGTGTGTTCAAATCCTGATCGTCGCGGATTTCATGTTCCCAATAACGCCGCTGCCAAATGCCGCGCTCTCCTTTGGTCTGGCGCGAAATGGAAATGGCCTCGGTTTTGGGCAAGGCTTGGGAAAATTTGGCTTTAATCAACCGTAATCGGGTTGGGTAATCGGCATCGTTTTCAGGTAGTCTAACCAGCAGGTGCAGGTGGTCGGGTAATATACATACGGCAATAATTTTAAATGGATGCTGCTGTTTTACCTGTGTAAAAGCATCCCGTAATTGATCAATATGTTCTACCAGCAATCGCTGTTTCCTGTCTTGCAGTGCAAGTGTGAAGAAATAATATCCTCCTTTGGTAAAAGCTCGGCGGTATTGCATGGTTTGTCAGTAAGTTGTCTGTTTGGCAAGGTTGGGTTTGCCAACCCAACCTACTTCGAGGCTACCTGAAAATCGGCCAATCCTTTTTAGCTTCGCAGAAACTCGGCCTTGCTCAGCAAGACATTATTTTCAGGTAGCCTTTCTTTGCTATTTAGCGGGAAATCAGGCCGACGGTGAAGTCGGTTTCGCCGCGTGCGTCTTCGAAGAGGCCGATGTGGTAGTGATGGGCTTGGCCGCAGGCGCGGACGGTCCACACTTCGCGCACCTGCAGGCGGCCGTGCACTTTTTGGGCGCTGTTGATTTTGCTGTGTACGGATTCGATGTTGCGGCAGTTGAACGAGGCGGCTTCGGCGGTACGCACGACTTTGAGCACGTCGTCGCGCAGGATGTTGTCGCTGCCGAAGGTGGCGCTTTCGCCGCTGAAGGCTTGGTTGCCGAGGCTGGAGCAGGCGGAAAGGGCGAGGGCGGCGAGGAGGGGGATGAGTTTGCGCATGGGGATTCCTTAATTCGGCAGTGATGGGGCGCGAGGCCAAATGCCGCCAATTATACGGCAATCTGTTGTGCTTTTCAGGTAGCCTGAGCAGTTATTTCTATCTGAATGAGGCTAGCTGAAACGCTAAATTAAAACTCGATTCCGGCCAGCCACAGGCTCACGGCGAAGCCGATAAAGAGCAGGCCGGTGGCGGCGGTGCAGGCGGTGGTAACGCGGCGGTGTCGGCGGAATAGGTTGGCGAGGCGGTGGCCGGCGAAAACGAGCAGGGTGAGGTAGCTGAAGCTGACGGTTTGCATCACCAGTGCCAGCAGCAGGAAGGAGAGGGCGGGGTGCGGATAGGCGGGATCGACGAATTGAACGAAAAACGACAGCAAAAACAGGATGGCTTTGGGGTTGGTGAGGCTGAGCAGCAGGGCGCGTTTGAAGATGTGCCCGGCGGGCGGGGTGGTCGGCAAACCGGCTGCCAAAACGGGCGGCGGGGCAAACCATTTGCGCACTGCGCCGCGCAAAAGGCCGAAGCCGATGTAGGCCAGATACAGGCCGCCGGCGAGTTTCATGGCGTGAAATAGGGCGGGATAGAGTTTGAGCACCGTGCCGGCGCCGAGTACGGTAAGCAGGATTAGCACTAAATCGCCCAGCAGCACGCCGCATACGGCACGGTAGGCCTTGCGCGCACCATGTTGTGCGGCCACGGAAAGGCAAAACATGCTGTTCGGGCCGGGCATGATGATGAGGATGATGGTGCCGATCAGGTAGGAGAGGGGGTTGATGATGCCGAACATGGTTTTCAGGTAGCCTTTTATGGAGGCGGCTATTTTAATGAGGCAGGCGGGGTGAAGGCTACCTGAAAACTATCTGCAAACTATCGCGCCGATTTATTCCGCCGTTTGCCTGTTGCCCCGCAGGCGGCTAAACTGCCCGCCAATTTGCACATTTCAATTAAAGAGAACACCATGTTTTTCATTCTCTCGCCCGCTAAAAATCTAAACGAAACCGCCGCCGCGCCCACTAAGGGACACAGCCAGCCCGCGCTGCTTGAGCAGTCTGCCATTCTGATGGCGCAACTGCGCGAGCTGGCGCCGCAGGATTTGTCGGCGCTGATGGGCGTGTCGGACAAAATCGCCCGCCTCAATGCCGAGCGCAATGCGGCCTGGCAGCCGCCGTTTAGCCTGCAAAACGCCAAGCAGGCGGTGTATTTGTTTAACGGCGATGTGTATGAAGGCCTCGATGCCGAGAGCCTCGCCCCGCCGCAAATCGATTGGCTGCAAAGCCATGCCGGCCTGCTTTCCGGGCTCTACGGCCTGTTACGCCCGCTGGATTTAATCCAGCCCTACCGCTTGGAAATGGGCACTAAGCTGGCCAATCCGCGCGGTAAGGATTTATACGCCTTCTGGGGCGGCTTGATTACCGAATTGCTGGCCGAGCGCATGGCCGAGGCGCAAACCGATGTGTTGGTAAACCTGGCTTCGCAGGAATATTTCAAAGCCGTGCAGCCGGCCAAACTCGGCGGCCGCCTGATTACCCCGGTGTTTCAAGACGAGAAAAACGGCCGCTACAAAATCATCAGTTTCTACGCCAAACGCGCCCGCGGTCTGATGCTGCGCTACGCCGCCGAACGCGCCCTCACCGAACCGGAGCAGCTGCTGGATTTCAACAGCGAGGGCTACGCCTTCTGTGCGGCGGCTTCTTCGGAAAACGAATGGGTGTTCCGACGCGGTGGACAGTGATGCGCGGCAGGCCGTGGCGGGGAAGTGAAGGCTAGCTGAAATTTGGGAAGTGCAGCCGAGGGCGGCGTCTTCGTTTGAGCGGGTGTTTTCAGGTAGCCTTTTGTCGAGCCCACACTAATCGACTTTGCTGTTTTATAGTGGATTAGATTTAAATCAGGACAAGGCGGCAAGCCGCAGACAGTACAAATAGTACGGCAAGGC
>NZ_KV804547.1:69773-70970 GCF_001811325.1 Eikenella sp. HMSC071B05
GTACTGGTTTAAATTTAATTCACTATATTCCCCTTTGCCAACCGGCAGCGGCATTGTTTTGCACCGCGTGCCGCTACATCAAGCAGGCTACCTGAAACCCAACCGGGCATTTTCAGGTAGCCTGCAAGTATTTTTGCGGAGGCCGCTGGCCAAATGTGGTTTTTATGTTACGTTTTGCCGCAGCGGCAGCGCGGGGCTTGCTTGGCGCGTGAGGCCAGGTATCAAGCGGCTTTCAGGGCAACGGGTTGGGTGCTGGTTGAGTAATGTGCCAATTAAAAAGGGCAGCGAATTTGGCTGATTTGGCTGCTAGGGGAAATTATGGGTTTTTCAGCGGGCGATCAGGGTTTATAATCCGCCCAAAATTGAGTTGCGGTGCTGGCGCGCCGCGTGTGCGTAATAACGTATAGCTAAAGTCATTTTTCTTTGCCGTTCAATTGGTTATGGCAGAAAAGATTTTGGCTATATGCTTTTTTGAAAGGAACCAAAATGAGTTCTTTCGATGGTGGTTCTGCTGCGGCGGTGGCCGTGGCACCCGCACCGGCTTCTTCCGGCAGCACCAAAGTGCGTCGTCATTTAAAGTCGCGCCATCTTTCCATGATTGCCATCGGCGGCAGCATCGGCACCGGCCTGTTTATGGCCAGCGGCAGCGCCATCCATATGGCGGGCCCGGGCGGCGCGTTGGTGGCTTATGCTGCCATCGGCCTGATGGTGTATTTCCTGATGACTTCCTTGGGCGAAATGGCCACCCATCTGCCGGTGTCCGGCTCGTTCTCCACTTATGCCGCCAAGTTTGTCGATCCTTCGCTGGGCTATGCCTTGGGCTGGAATTATTGGTTTAACTGGGTGATTACGGTGGCGGCGGATATTTCCATTGCCGCGCTGGTCATCACGTATTGGGAACCGATGCGCTTTATGCCACCCTGGGGCTGGAGCCTGCTGTTTTTTGGGCTGATTGTGTTGTTGAACTTGTTGTCGGTTAAGGCATTTGGCGAGTCGGAATATTGGTTTGCGATGATTAAAGTGATTACGGTCATCGTGTTCCTCGGCGTGGGTGTGCTCACTATTTTCGGCCTGTTGGGCGGCGAATACGTTGGCTTGACCAATTTCACCGTGGGCGAAGCACCGTTTTTGGGCGGTGGTTTCCCAGGTAGCTTCTTAACCATGCTGGGCGTGTTCTTGATTGCCGGTTTCTCTTTC
>NZ_KV804547.1:71070-103757 GCF_001811325.1 Eikenella sp. HMSC071B05
GTGTTCTTGATTGCCGGTTTCTCTTTCCAAGGGACGGAGCTGATTGGTATCACGGCCGGTGAGTCGGAAAACCCAAAAGAGAGCATCCCGAAAGCCGTGAAGCAGGTGTTTTGGCGTATCCTGATTTTCTACATTCTGGCTATTTTGGTGATCGGCTTGCTCGTGCCTTATACCAGCCCGGAGCTGCTGGGCGCGGAAAGCGTGGAAGAAATCGCCAAATCGCCGTTTACGCTGGTGTTTGAACGCGCCGGTTTGGCCATGGCGGCGGCAGTGATGAATGCGGTCATCCTTACTTCTATCCTTTCCGCCGGCAATTCGGGGATGTATGCTTCGGCACGTATGCTGTATGCCATGGGCAAAAGCGGTATGGCGTTTAAGGGTTTTCGTAAAGTAAACCGTTTCGGCGTGCCGATGCGGGCGGTGTTGGCCACAGCCGTGGTGGTGATGGCGCTGTTTTTAATCGAGATTTTTAACGATGGCGCGTATCAGTATATTGTGGCGGCCTCCGGCCTCACCGGCTTCATTGCCTGGCTGGGCATCGCCATCAGCCACTACCGTTTCCGCCGCGCCTATATCGCCCAGGGCTTTGAGTTGAAAGACTTGGATTACCGTGCCAAATGGTTCCCCTTCGGCCCGCTGATTGCGCTGGTGCTGTGCGTGCTGGTGATTTTGGGTCAGGATACCGAATTGGTGATGAGCGGCGCCATCGATTGGCAGCGGATTATGGTGACCTATATGGGCCTGCCCGTGTTCTTCGGCTTCTATCTCTACCACAAATTGCGTTACCGTACTCGGCTGATTCCGCTGGAAGAAGTGGATTTGGGCGACGAGGACGAGGACGAAGACGAATAAGGCCTCTCATATAAAAGGCTACCTGAAAACCGTGTTTCAAGTTTTCAGGTAGCCTTTTGTGGTTGTGTTATATTGCTTTTTATTTATTACGGTTCAGGTAGCCCTATGTCATCGCCATCCATTCCCACCATCGCCGCCATCGCCACTGCCGCCGGGCAGGGCGGGGTGGGCGTTATCCGGCTTTCCGGCAAGCAGCTGCTGCCGCTGGCGCAGCAAATCAGCGGCGGCAAAACCCCGCAGCCGCGCCGTGCGCTCCTGACCGACTTTGTCGATGCCGCCGGTGAAACCATCGACAACGGTCTTTTGCTCTATTTCCCCGCCCCCGCCAGTTTCACCGGCGAAGACGTGATCGAGCTGCACGGCCACGGCGGGCGCGTGGTGCTGCAGATGCTGTTGCAACGTTGCTTCGAGCTGGGCGCGCAGCCGGCCGAGCCGGGCGAGTTCACCAAACGCGCCTTCTTAAACGGCAAGCTCGATTTGGCGCAGGCCGAAAGCGTGGCCGACCTTATCGATGCCGCCAGCCAATCCGCCGCCCGCTTGGCGGTGCGTTCGCTCAAAGGCGCGTTTTCCCAACAGATTCACGAGCTGGTGGACGAACTCATCACCCTGCGCATGCTGGTGGAAGCCACGCTGGATTTCCCCGAAGAAGACATCGATTTCCTGGCTGAAGCCAAGGTGGATGAGCGCCTTGCCGCCTTGCAAGAGCGCCTTGCCCGAGTGCTCGCCCAAGCCGAGCAGGGCGCGATTTTGCGCGAAGGCATGAACGTGGTGCTGGTGGGCGCGCCCAACGTGGGCAAATCCAGCCTGCTCAACGCCTTGGCGGGCGACGACATCGCCATCGTAACCGACATCGCCGGCACCACCCGCGACACCGTGCGCGAGCAGATTACGCTCGAAGGCATTCCCGTACACATCATCGACACCGCCGGCCTGCGCGACACCACCGACCCGGTGGAGCAAATCGGCATCGAGCGCAGCCGCCAAGCCGTGCAGCAGGCAGACGTGGCCTTGATTCTGATCGATCCGAACGAAGGCCTGAACGAGGCTACCTGTAAAATATTGGCACAACTGCCCCCCGCGCTCAAACGCATCGAAATCCGCAACAAAATCGACCTCAGCGGCGAAGCGGCGGAAAGCTGCGGGCAAAGCGGCCAACCCAGCGGCGCCGACACCCTGATCAAACTTTCCGCCAAAAACGGCGCCGGGCTCGATTTGCTCAAACAGGCACTGCTGCGGCAAATCGGCTGGCAGGGCGAAAGCGAAAGCCTGTTTCTCGCCCGCAGCCGCCACCTGCGCGCGCTGGAAGCCGCCCAAGCCGAGCTCGAACTCGCCGCCCTGTGCGGCCGCCACCAGCTCGAACTATTCGCCGAACACCTGCGCCTGGCGCAAAACGCTTGTAATACCATCACCGGCGAATTCAACGCCGACGACCTCCTGGGCGTGATTTTCAGCCGCTTCTGTATCGGCAAATAGAGCGGTTGGAAGGCGGGTACGCCGCACGTTGCGGGTTGGTTTCCCGCTCGCAGTAAACAAAAGGCTACCTGAATTTTCAGGTAGCCTTTCTGCGTGGCAGAACCGTTTGGGATTAGATGTTTCATTATTTAATGCATTAATATTATGTTGAATTTATGTGGCATGGTGGTGGGGGTTTTGGGCACGGGGGATCTGGCCAGGTTGCCGCTGGTTTGAGGCAAATGGCTGGCATGTGTCGTTACGGCTCGTTATAATGCGAGCTATTATTATTTTTATGCAGTTAAATTTCTCAATTCATATTCTGTTTTTACACCAAGCATATAGCGATACGGCTTATTGGAAATTGAAATATAGTGAATTAACAAAAACCAGTACAGCGTTGGCTCGCCTTGCCGTAACGTGTGTACTGTCTGCGGCTCGCCGCCTTGTCCTGATTTAAATTTAATCTACTATAAATTCAACTATATCATTTTGATATTTTCAAACTGCGCCGCTGTGTTTCAGGTAGCCTTTCCACATTGCACGAGGAGAAACCCAATGGATATTTTGTCGCGCCTTCATGCCCTGCCTTTAAGCCGTTTTCACTACCGCCTGCTGGCCTTAATCGGGCTGGGCTGGCTGTTTGATGCGATGGACACGGGCATGGTGTCGTTTGTGTTGGTTACTTTGGCTAAAGAGTGGGGCTTGAGTGCGCAGCAGTCGGGTTGGGTGGTGAGCATCGGCTTTGTGGGCATGGCGCTGGGCGCGGTGTTAAGCGGCTGGGCGGCCGACCGTTTCGGTCGGCGCAATGTATTTGCCGGCACCATGGTGCTCTACGGCGCGGCCACAGGTTTGTGCGCGTTGTCGCCGAACTTGGCCGCGCTGTTATTTTTCCGCTTCTGGGTAGGCTTTGGCTTGGGCGGGCAGCTGCCGGTGGCGGTGTCGCTGGTGAGCGAGTATGCGCCGCCGAAGGTGCGCGGGCGGTTTATCGTGCTGCTGGAGAGTTTCTGGGGCTTGGGCTGGCTGGCGGCGGCGCTGGCTTCGTATTTCCTGATTCCGCAATTCGGTTGGCACAGCGCGTTTGCGGCGGGCTCGGTGCCGCTTTTGTATGCGTTTGCAGTGTGGAAGCGGCTGCCGGAATCGGTGCCTTATCTGATTGCGGCGGGCAGGGCGGAGGAGGCGCACGCATTGGTGTGCCGTTTGGAGGCGGAGTCGGGCGTGGCGAAGGCGGCGGAAATGATTGTGCCGCCCGTTCAGAAAAAGGAGAAAATCCGCCTCGCGCAGCTGTGGCGGCCGCCTTTTGCCCGCCGCACGCTGATGCTGTGGCTGATTTGGTTCGGCATCGTGTTTTCTTATTACGGGATTTTCACTTGGCTGCCCAAGCTGTTGGCGGGGCAGGGCTATTCGGTGGTGAAAACGTTTGAATATGTGCTGGTGATGATTCTGGCGCAGCTGCCGGGCTATTTTGCGGCGGCGGTGCTGGTGGAGAAAATCGGGCGCAAGGCCACGCTGGCTGGCTTTTTGGGCGCGTGTGCGGTGTGCGCCTATTGTTTCGGCCAAAGCGGCTCTACGCTGGAAATCATGCTGTGGGGCAGTTTGATGTCGTTTTTCAACCTGGGCGCGTGGGGCGTGCTCTACACTTACACGCCGGAGCTTTATCCGGTGCGCTTCCGCGCGTTTGGCTCGGGCTGGGCGGGCGCGGTGGGGCGCATCGGCGGGATTGTGGCGCCGATGGTGGTGGCCGGTATGAGCGGCAGCGGCGGTTTCGCGCGGATTTTCGTGATGTTTGCGGCGGTGCTGGCGGCGGTGGTGCTGGTGATCGTGCTGCTGGGTGAGGAAACGAAGGGGCGCACGCTGGAGGAAATCAGCGCGGATTGATGGGGTGGGGAGCTATAAAGGCTACCTGAAAATTTTCAGGTAGCCTTTTTAAAGACGGCTGGAGGCTACCTGAAGATTTGAAAGGCGGAAGACGCTGCTTGCCAATTTAAATAGGCGGATGCCATGCCGGATTGGGAGGGGAGCTGATATGATAAAACGTGAGATGGTTTATAGAATGGCAAAGCAACATGAATAAGATGGATAAATATAAGTATAAATATGATATTAGCAAAAGCAACAAAGAGCAGGATTTAAAGCTGGCCAATGCTATGCAGAGAAAGCTGATGATCCCTAAGCTTGGTTTTTATGGGTTTGCCGCTATAGGAATCATTGCTTTAATACAAAAAATATATACCGGTGAGGTTCTGACAGAGAAAGATTCTCTTGGTTTATTTTTTATGTATTATATGCCTATAGTAATGCCTATAACTATTATTACAACTATTATTTTTGGAATCTGCCCTCATTGCCATAAAACTCAGGGCTTAAATGGAAAAGTAGTCTCATTTACCGGTTTGTCATTTTCCGTATCTAGAGGAGTATCGCCATTTATTAAGTATTGCGCACGATGTGGCGCGCCTCTTTCAAAGAAGGCGGTAGAAGAAGTGTATAAAAAATACGAAGACGCACAGCCGAATGCAGATGAAGATAGGGCGAAATGAACATGGGGTTATTGCCTGCACAGTTATAGATTGTGCAGGCATTTTCATCAAAGGCTACCTGAAACAGGATTTGAATGTTTCAGATAGCCTGCCGTTTGGTTTTTGGCTACACTTGCCACCTTCGGAATAATAAAGCTTCCGACCAGTCAGGGCAGGCTGCGGACATTGCGACCCGGCTTTGCCCGTCGGCGACATTGCGCCGCCGCAAACAATTTTTATTGAAGGAACACGCCTATGACCACCCTCTCCCCGGTGGCTTTGCGCCGCCAAGCCGAGCCGAAGCCGCATCCCACTGCGCAGTATTGGAAAAAATGCGATGTCGAAGCCTTGTTTGGGCTGCCCTTTCTCGACCTCGTATTCCGTGCCGCCGAAATCCACCGACAAAATTTCAACCCGCGCGAAATCCAGCTTTCCACCCTGCTTTCCATCAAAACCGGCGGCTGCCCGGAAGATTGCGCCTACTGCCCGCAATCGGCGCACCACAACACCAATCTGGGCAAAGAGCAGATGATGGATGTGGACGAAATCGTCGAAAAAGCGAAAATCGCCAAATCGCGCGGTGCCAGCCGTTTCTGCATGGGCGCGGCATGGCGCGGGCCGAAGCCGAAAGATGTGGCAGTGGTGTCCGAAATCATCAAAGCCGTAAAGGGTTTGGGCATGGAAACCTGCGGTACGTTCGGCATGCTGGAAGACGGCATGGCGGAAGACTTCAAAAAAGCCGGCCTGGACTACTACAACCACAACCTCGACACCGACCCCGATCGCTACAACGACATCATCCACACCCGCAAACATGAAGACCGCATGGACACCTTGGGCAAGGTGCGCAACGCCGGCCTGAAAATCTGCTGCGGCGGCATTGTGGGCATGAACGAAACCCGCGCCGAGCGCGCCGGGCTGATTGCCAGCCTTGCCAATCTCGACCCGCAGCCGGAAAGCGTGCCGATTAACCAGCTGGTGAAAGTGGAAGGCACGCCGCTGGCCGATGCCGAAGATTTGGATTGGACGGAGTTCGTCCGCACCATAGCCGTAGCACGGATTACCATGCCGCACAGCTTCGTGCGCCTTTCCGCCGGGCGCAGCAATATGCCCGAATCCATGCAGGCAATGTGTTTCATGGCAGGCGCGAACTCGATTTTCTATGGCGACAAGCTTTTAACCACCGAAAACCCCAACGAAGACGGCGACCGCCTGCTGATGGCCAAGCTGGATTTGGTGCCGCTGGATTATCATGCCGAAACTGGTGAGACGGTGGAAAGGCTACCTGAAAACCACCACGCCGCCGGCGGTTGCGGCGGCGGGCATTGCGGTTGTGCGCATTGAGTTTCAGATTTCAGGTAGCCTTTTCAGGTAGCCTGAAGTGGAAAATATAGTGGATTAACAAAAATCAGGACAAGGCGGCGAGCCGCAGACAGTACAGATAGTACGGCAAGGCGAGCCAACGCTGTACCGGTTTAAATTTAATTCACTATAAAAAACAGCATGATGTTGCGTCATGCTGTTTTTATATATAAGTAGAGGCTACCTAAAAAATATTGGCTGCCGTTGTCTGCCAACCGATAGCCGCCTTATTCGCTTTCCTCCGCATGCCTTGCCAAATGCCGTAGCGCCGCTGCCAGTTCCGGGTGGTGCGCCAAATCGTCCGCTGCGGACAAGCATTGTTCGGCGGCGGCGCGGCTTAGTTTGGCTTGTTTTTCTTTCGGCCGCTCCTGCTCCGGCGGGCTGATTTTCACCTGCACTTCGCGCACCTCCGGGCACACCGCCCGCCAGGCCGGCAGCAGCCCCGCCGCGAGCATCCGCAGCCGTGCCGCCGCCATATTGTTGCTTGCATACCAAACCAAAACCCCTTCGCGCACCCGCACCGCGCGGCAATGCTGCTGCAACTTGGCCGGCAGCCGTGCTTCCAGTGCTTGGGCGGTATGCCGCCAGCTTTCGGCCTGCATAATCAGGTCGTGCAGCCGCGATTCGCCGCGGCTGAGGTTGTCGCGGCTGTGCAGGCTGTGGCGGCCGGGGTTGAAGCGGTTGAGGTCGGACATATAAAGGCTACCTGAAAAGTGGGGTTGGCAATGGCAAAGCAGGCAGGATACACCTGAAAACCTCATCAAGAGGCTACCTGAAAACAGGCAAACTGCCGCTACCGATAAAAAAGCCTGCCCGATGCGCTTGAAATCCTGTCAGGGCGGGCCATATTCCCAAGCGCGAACGGGTTTGATTATGCTAGAATTACCCGTTATTTTACTATCGCAGTGGATGAGATTTGAACCGGAATACGCCGGCAGGCGAATGCCGCCGCAGTTTGAATCGAGCACACGGGGCAACAGCAATACCGCATAAGGGATTAAATATTTTATGATTACTTCACTGGCCAAGAAAGTGTTCGGCAGCCGCAACGACAGGCTTCTGAAACAATACCGCAAATCCGTGGTACGCATCAACGGCATGGAAAAAGACATCCAGCAGCTCGACGATGCGGCGCTGCAAGCCAAAACCGCAGAATTCAAACAACGGCTCGCCAAGGGCGAAACCTTGGACGACATTTTGGAAGAAGCTTTTGCCGTGTGCCGCGAAGCTTCCCGCCGCACACTGGGCATGCGCCATTTTGATGTGCAGCTCATCGGCGGTATGGTGTTGCACCAGGGCAAAATCGCCGAAATGCGAACCGGCGAGGGCAAAACCCTGGTGGCTACGCTGGCCGTGTATCTGAACGCGCTCGCCGGTAAAGGCGTGCACGTGGTAACGGTAAATGACTACCTCGCCGCCCGCGATGCCGATATTATGGGCCCGCTCTACAACTTCCTCGGCATGAAAGTGGGCGTGATTGTGGCCAATATGGATCAGGCCGCCAAGCACGAAGCCTATAACGCCGACATCACCTACGGTACCAACAACGAATTCGGCTTCGACTACCTGCGCGACAATATGGTGCACCAGCTGAGCGACAAGGTGCAGCGCGAGCTGAACTTCGCGGTGGTGGACGAAGTGGACTCCATTCTGATCGACGAAGCCCGTACCCCGCTCATTATCTCCGGCCAGGCCGACGACAATACTGATTTGTATTTGGTGATGAATAAAGTACCGGCCCAGCTGGTTCGCCAGAAAGAAGAAGAGGGCGAGGGCGATTATTGGGTGGATGAGAAAAACCGCACCGTATTGCTCAGCGAAGCCGGCCATGAACATGCCGAGCAAATCCTCACCAAAATGGGCTTGCTGCAGGAAGGCGATTCGCTCTATTCCACCGCCAATATCGCCCTGATGCACCACCTGATGGCCGCTTTGCGCGCCCACAGCCTGTTTAACTTGGACGAGCACTATGTGGTGCAAGACGGCGAAATCGTGATTGTGGACGAATTCACCGGCCGCCTGATGACCGGCCGCCGTTGGTCGGAAGGTCTGCATCAGGCCGTGGAAGCCAAAGAAGGCGTGGAAATCCGCCAAGAAAACCAAACTTTGGCCTCCATTACCTTCCAAAACTACTTCCGCCTCTACAGCAAACTCTCCGGTATGACCGGTACCGCCGATACTGAAGCCTATGAGTTCCAAAGCATCTACGGCCTGGAAACCGTGATTATCCCCACCAACCGGCCGATGATCCGCAAAGACTTCAACGATCAGGTATTTCGCACCGCTGAAGAAAAATTTGAAGCTGTGGTGGCCGATATTAAAGAGCGTCATGCCAAAGGACAGCCCATTCTGGTGGGTACCACCAGCATCGAAAACTCCGAGCTGGTGTCTAATATGCTCTCCCGCGCCGGTTTGGCACACAACGTTTTGAACGCCAAAGAGCACGCCCGCGAAGCCGATATCGTGGCGCAGGCCGGTAAAACCGGCATGATTACCGTGGCCACCAATATGGCCGGTCGTGGTACCGACATCGTGCTTGGCGGCAACGTGAAACACCTCAGCCACATTATCCGTAACAATCCCGATTTGAGCGAAGAAGAAAAAGCCGCCCGCATCAAAGAGCTGGAAGACGGCTGGCAGGAAGAGCACGACCGCGTAATCGCTGCCGGCGGCCTGCACATCGTCGGCACCGAGCGCCACGAAAGCCGCCGTATCGACAACCAGCTGCGCGGCCGTTCCGGCCGTCAGGGCGACATCGGCTCCAGCCGCTTCTACCTCTCGTTTGAAGATCCGCTGCTGCGCCTTTTCGCACTCGACCGCCACGCTGCCTTGCTCGATAAACTGGCGCCGGAACGTGGTGTGCCGATTGAAGCCAATTTGCTTACCCGTCAGATTGAAAGTGCCCAGCGCAAAGTGGAAGGCCGCAACTTCGATATGCGCAAACAAGTGCTGGAATACGACGACGTGGCCAACGACCAGCGCAAGGTTATCTACAGCCGCCGCAATGAAGTGCTGGAGACCGAAGACAACTCTGCCATGATGACCGAGATGCGGCAAGAAGCAATCGAGAATTTGGTTGATCTGTATATGCCCGCCGACAGCATTGAAGAGCAGTGGGATTTGGTGGCGCTGGAGAAACAGCTGTTTGCCGACTTCCATATTCATGCCCCAGTTACCGCGTGGTTCAAGCAAGACCCCACCCTCGACAACCAAGACGTGAAAGAGCGTGCTTGGAAACTGGCGCAAGATGACTACACCGCCAAAACCAATATGGTTGGTGCCGGGTTGATGCGTCAGTTCGAGCGCAACATCTTCCTGCAGGTGATGGACAGCCAATGGCGCGAACATCTTTCTGCTATGGACTATCTGCGCCAAGGCATCCACCTGCGCGGCTACGCTCAGAAGAATCCAAAGCAGGAATACAAAATGGAATCTTTCGAGATGTTCCAAAACCTGTGGCAGAACATCCGCAATGAAACTGCCAGGCTCCTGTCGCAAGTGCGCTTCGAGCTGAATGAGCCGGTGGCCGAGGAAAGTGCTCCCGCGCAGATGGCTTATCAAGAAAACCATGCTCCAGCGCCGGACATTACCTACCTGGCTGCTAATGGCAGTGCCGGCGAAGCTGCCGACTTTGCCGAAGACGACTTCAGCCCCGAGGCCCTTACCGCCCGCGGCCAAATGGTGCACCGCAACGACCCCTGCCCCTGCGGCAGCGGCCTGCGCTACAAACAATGCCACGGCAAATTGAGCTAAACAGCCCCGTTTAAACTGGGTATCAAAGGCTACCTGAAAACCGGATACAGGGTTTCAGGTAGCCTTTTGTTTGGAGTGGCAGGATTTATAGTGGGTTAAAAAGTGTAGGACAAGGCTAGCGGGGCGAATGTGCAAGTAGTTCGGCTAGACGAGCCAATGCAGCAGCGCAGTCTTGTTATCATTCTCTATGTTTTTTGAGGAAGATGTTTTCAGGTAGCCTTCACAAGCACAGTGGCAACAAAAAGGCTACCTGAAATTTCAGGTAGCCTTTGATTAAGCCTGAAGGATTAGTTCTGGCCTTCTTCCGGACGCATATGCGGGAACAGGATAACGTCGCGGATGCTCGGAGCGTTGGTCAGCAACATTACCAAGCGGTCGATACCGATACCGCAACCGCCGGTGGGCGGCAGGCCGTATTCCATGGCGCGGATGTAGTCGGCGTCGTAGTTCATGGCTTCGTCGTCGCCGGCTTCTTTCTGAGCCACTTGTGATCTGAAGCGATCAGCCTGGTCTTCCGGGTCGTTCAACTCTGAGTAGCCGTTGGCCAGCTCGCGGCCTACTGCAAACAGTTCGAAACGTTCGGTGAGCTTCGGATTGGTATCGGAAGCGCGGGCCAAGGGAGACACTTCAACCGGATAGTCGATGATGAAGGTGGGGTTCCACAGCTTACCTTCGGCGCAGCCTTCAAACAAGGCCAGCTGCAGGCTGCCGATGCCGGGAGCGGCAGGCAGGTCTTCGCCGTGTTTCACCACTTCTTTTTTCAGCCATTCTTCATCGTTCAGCTGCTCGTCGGTGTAGTGCGGATTGTATTTTTTGATCGCGTCCACGATGGTGAGGCGGTCAAAGCGTTTTTCCAGATCCACTTCTTTACCGTTGTAAGGAACGTGCAGGCTGCCGCAAACGGCGTTGGCGCAAGCGCGGATCACGCCTTCGGTCATGTCCATCATGCGGTGGTAGTCGGAGAATGCCTCGTAGAACTCCATCATGGTGAACTCAGGGTTGTGGCGGGCAGACACACCTTCGTTACGGAAGTTGCGGTTGATTTCAAACACGCGCTCGAAGCCGCCTACCACCAAACGTTTCAGATAGAGCTCGGGAGCAATTCGCATAAACAGCGGGATATCCAGCGCGTTGTGGTGGGTAACGAACGGACGGGCTGCTGCGCCACCGGCAATCGGGTGCATCATCGGGGTTTCCACTTCAAGATACTGCTCGCCAGTCATGAAGTTGCGGATGGTTTGGATGATGCGGCCGCGTTTTTTGAAGATTTCGCGCGATTCGGCGTTTACGATCAAATCGGCATAACGCTGGCGGTAGCGGGTTTCCTGGTCTTTCAGGCCGTGCACTTTATCAGGCAGGGGGCGCAGGGCTTTGGCCAACAGGCGGATTTGGCTTACGCGTACGGTCAGCTCGCCGTGGTTGGTTTTAAACAGCACGCCTTCTGCGCCGAGGATATCGCCCAAGTCCCAGTGTTTGAACTCTTCGTGAATCTTCTCACCAACACCCTGGTCGTTTACGTAGAGCTGGATTTGGCCGGAAACGTCTTGCAGGGTGGCGAAGCTGGCCTTACCCATGTCGCGTTGCAGCATCATGCGGCCTGCTACCTTGACGGTTACGTTCTTTTCTTCCAACTCTTCCTTAGACAGTTCGCCGTATTGGCTTTGCAGGTCGCCGGCAAAAGCATTGCGACGGAAGTCGTTCGGGAACGCTACGCCGTGCTTGCGGATTTCAGCCAATTTTTCACGACGAACTGCCATGACCTGACTTTCGTCTAATTGGGGGGTATCGGTATGTTGAGATTCATTCATGGTATCCATCCATATATTAATGAGAGACAGCACTCTTGGATCAGGTGGCTTGTCTCAGTGGTTGAAAAACTTCATTGCTGAAGATGCCATTGCATCAATGACTCACTGCCACAAATTGGACAAAAATCAATGTTTGCATATTCCTTTTTGAGAAACTCTGCAGTTTTATGCAAAGGCATGGCTGTAAAGTAAAGGAAAGGTAAGGTGTATGTCAAGCGATTAAGTCAAAAATTTTTCAAGTGTTAATGCTTGGGGTGTGGCGATAATGAAAACAATCCGGCTGCAGGGCGGCCGGATTGTTGCCATGCTGAGAGGGTTTATGCGGCTACGCCGACGGCGCGGGCGATGGCCAGGCCTTCCTGCTGGCTGAGGTAGCGCGGGTTGTCCGGACAGTCGCGCAGGATGATGTCGCCATCGCGGAAGGCTACCAGTTCGTTCACGGCCAGCTGCGTCCAGGTTTCGTTGGCGGTAAGGGGTTGTGTGGCAATAACGGCCACACGGTCATTGGGAGTGGTTACTGCGGCGAAATCTACAGCTACATCGTTATCGATAAGATGCGCTTCACCAAAGGGGGCTTGGCGGATGATGTAGTACAGCAGAGTGCTGGCATGGGCAAACAAGATTTCTCCGTTAGATAGCATAAAGTTGAATAATCCGTGGTGGCGGATTTGTGCTGTGAGCGCGGCCACTTCTGCAAACAATTTGCCCACCGGTGGCTTATGCTCGAAGCGGTGGCGTAGTTCTTCCAGTATGAAGCAGAAGGCACGTTCGGAATCGGTGCTGCCAACAGGACGGTAGTATTTGCCTTCCTCAGGTTGGAAACCGCCAAGGTGGCCGTTGTGGGCGAACAGCCAGTATTCGCCCCACATTTCGCGGATGAAGGGGTGGGTGTTAGCTAAGCCGACGCTGCCTTGAGTGGCTTTGCGGATGTGGGCGATAACGTTGGTGGATTTGATTTGGTAGGTTTTTACCAAATCGGCCACCGGTGAGCTGGCGCTGGGCTTGTCGTCGTGGAACATACGCACGCCTTTGTTTTCGAAAAAGCCAATGCCAAAGCCGTCGGCGTGTCGGTCGGTGAGCCCGCCGCGCAGGCGGAAGCCTTCGAAAGAGAAAACGATGTCGGTGGGGGTGTTGCAGTTCATGCCCAAAAGCTGGCACATGATGAGTTCCTCAAGATTGGTTTTAGTAAAACAGGTAGGTGTTGTACCACTATGATTATTTTAACGACCTTGAGGCTACCTGAAAACCTGCCTGTTGTTATACCGATATAACGCGTGGCTATATGTTTGCGTTTGGATGATATGCATTTTCAGGTAGCTTGATTCTGCAGAACTAAGGCAAAGTTTCTGCTTGAAAGTTTTAGCGAAAATATAGTATAGTGTGCGTCTTGGCATTTTTAGCCAAGTTTTTTGTTTTGTCCAAATGGTCGGCCAATCGTAGCTGACCCCTTGTTATATAAGGAAAAATCATGACATTAGGTCTGGTTGGGCGCAAGGTGGGTATGACCCGCGTATTTACTGAGCAAGGTGTTTCCGTGCCGGTAACCGTGTTGGAAATGTCTCCTAATCGCGTCACTCAGGTAAAATCCAAAGATACCGACGGCTATGCGGCTGTTCAGGTTACCTTTGGTCAGAAGAAAGCTAATCGTGTAAACAAGGCGGAAGCCGGTCACTTTGCGAAAGCAGGTGTTGAGGCAGGTCGTGGTTTGCATGAGTTTGCTTTGACTGAAGAGAAATTGGCTGAATTGAAAGTGGGCGACGAAGTAACTGTTGCTATTTTTGAAGCTGGCCAGTTTGTGGATGTAACCGGCACCTCTAAAGGTAAAGGTTTTGCTGGTACCATCAAGCGCCATAACTTTGGTGCGCAACGTGCTTCTCACGGTAACTCTCGTTCTCACCGTGTTCCTGGTTCTATTGGTATGAACCAAGATCCGGGTCGTGTGTTCCCGGGTAAACGTATGGCTGGTCAGTATGGTAATACCACTGCGACCGTGCAGCGTTTGGAAGTGGTTCGTGTGGATGCAGAACGTAATCTGCTGTTGGTTAAGGGCGCCGTTCCCGGTGCTGCCAATGGTGATGTAGTTGTGCGCCCTAGCGTGAAAGTAGGTGCGTAATGGAATTAAAAGTAATTGATGCTAAAGGCCAGGTTTCAGGTAGCCTTGCTGCTTCCGATGCGCTGTTTGCTCGTGAATATAACGAGGCATTGGTTCACCAGCTGGTTACTGCTTTCTTGGCAAATGCCCGTTCTGGCAACCGTGCACAGCTGACTCGTGCTGAAGTGAAGCACTCCACCAAAAAGCCGTGGCGCCAAAAAGGTACTGGCCGCGCTCGTGCTGGTATGTCTTCTTCTCCGCTGTGGAGAGGGGGTGGCCGTACATTCCCGAATAAGCCTGATGAAAACTTTACTCAGAAGGTTAATCGTAAGATGTACCGTGCCGGTATGGCGACTATTTTGTCCCAGTTGGTGCGTGATGAGCGCTTGTTTGTGATTGAAGAGCTGTCTGTTGCTACTCCTAAAACCAAAGCTTTTGCTGAGCAAGTGAAAAATTTGGGTATGGAGCAGGTTTTGTTTGTTACCGGTCAATTGGACGAGAACGTATATCTGTCTTCACGCAACCTGCCAAATGTGTTGGTTCTGGAGGCTCAGCAGATTGATCCGTACAGCTTGCTTCGCTATAAAAAAGTAGTGGTAACGAAGGAAGCGGTTGCACAACTTGAGGAGCAATGGGTATGAATCAACAACGTTTGATGAAAGTAATTTTGGCTCCTGTTGTTTCTGAAAAGAGCAATTTGTTGGCTGAAAAACGCAACCAGATGACTTTTAAAGTGTTGCCTGATGCAACCAAGGCAGAAGTTAAAGCTGCTGTTGAATTGTTGTTTGGTGTTCAGGTAGCCTCTGTGACTACAGTTGCAATCAAAGGGAAAGTAAAGCGCTTTGGTCGCACTCTGGGTCGCCGCAGTAATGTGAAGAAAGCTTATGTCAGCTTGGCTGCCGGACAGGAGCTGGATTTGGAATCTGTTGCAGCAGCTGCAGATAAGGAATAAATATTATGGCTATTGTAAAAATGAAGCCGACTTCTGCAGGCCGCCGCGGTATGGTTCGCGTGGTTGCAGAGGGTCTGCATAAGGGTGCTCCTTATGCGCCGCTGGTAGAGAAGAAAAACTCTATCGCTGGTCGCAACCATAACGGTCATATCACTACTCGTCATAAAGGTGGTGGGCATAAACATCACTACCGCGTAGTAGATTTTAAACGCGATAAGGATAATATTCCTGCGAAAGTTGAGCGTATTGAGTACGATCCGAACCGTACTGCTTTCATTGCGCTGCTTTGCTACGCTGATGGTGAGCGCCGTTATATTATTGCTCCTCGCGGTATTCAAGCGGGTGCCGTGTTGGTTTCTGGCGCAGAAGCTGCAATCAAAGTTGGTAATGCTTTGCCGATTCGTAATATTCCGGTTGGTACCACCATCCACTGTATCGAGATGAAACCTGGTAAAGGTGCTCAGGTTGCTCGTTCAGCTGGTGCTTCCGCGGTTTTGCTGGCTAAAGAAGGTGTTTACGCTCAAGTTCGCCTGCGCTCAGGTGAAGTGCGTAAGATCCATATTGATTGCCGTGCCACTGTTGGTGAAGTTGGCAATGAAGAGCAAAGTCTGAAGAAAATTGGTAAAGCTGGTGCTAATCGCTGGCGTGGTATTCGTCCGACCGTCCGCGGTGTGGTAATGAACCCTGTAGATCACCCGCATGGTGGTGGTGAGGGTCGTACCGGTGAGGCTCGTGAGCCTGTCAGCCCATGGGGTACTCCGGCTAAGGGTTACCGAACTCGTAATAATAAGCGTACGGACAATATGATCGTTCGTCGCCGCTATTCAAATAAAGGTTAATTGATATGGCTCGTTCATTGAAAAAAGGTCCATATGTCGATCTGCACCTGCTGAAAAAAGTTGATGCTGCTCGCGCCGGCAATGATAAGCGTCCTATTAAAACATGGTCTCGCCGCTCAACAATTCTCCCTGATTTTATTGGGTTGACTATTGCGGTACATAATGGTCGCACTCACGTGCCTGTGTTTATTAGCGATAATATGGTTGGCCATAAGTTGGGTGAGTTTGCGCTTACTCGTACTTTTAAAGGACACTTGGCTGATAAAAAGGCTCAGAAATAAGGTGAATCATGAGAGTATCTGCACAACATAAAAACGCCCGTATTTCTGCTCAAAAAGCCCGATTAGTTGCTGATTTAATTCGAGGCAAAGAGGTAGAGCAAGCTCTTAATATTTTGATGTTTAGCACAAAGAAAGGTGCTGAGCTGATTAAAAAGGTATTAGAGTCTGCTATCGCTAATGCTGAGCATAACGAAGGCGCTGACATTGATGAGCTTAAAGTTGTAACGATTTTTGTGGACAAGGGGCCGAGCTTAAAACGATTCCGTGCCCGGGCAAAAGGTCGTGGCAACCGTATTGAAAAACAAACGTGTCATATTAATGTGACAGTAGGAAACTAAGGAAAAGCTATGGGACAAAAAATTCATCCAACTGGCTTTCGCCTAGCTGTAAATAAAGACTGGTCATCTAAGTGGTTTGCCAAGAGCACAGAATTTGCTGCTGTATTGAAGCAGGATATCGATGTGCGTGATTATTTGCGTAAGCGCTTAGCCAATGCTTCAGTAGGCCGCGTAGTGATTGAGCGTCCGGCTAAATCTGCTCGCATCACCATCCATACTGCACGCCCTGGTGTTGTGATTGGTAAAAAGGGCGAGGATATTGAGATATTGAAGCAAGATTTGCACCAATTGCTTGGTGTTCCTGTTCATGTGAATATCGAAGAAATTCGCAAACCTGAATTGGATGCGCAAGTTATTGCTGATGGCATCGCTCAGCAGTTGGAAAAACGTGTACAGTTCCGTCGCGCAATGAAGCGCGCTATGCAAAATGCTATGCGTGCTGGCGCTAAAGGTATCAAAATCATGACTTCAGGGCGTCTGAATGGCGCGGATATCGCTCGTAGTGAATGGTATCGTGAGGGTCGTGTGCCATTGCATACTTTGCGAGCAGCTGTTGAATATGCCACTAGCGAGGCGCATACCACCTATGGTGTTATAGGCCTGAAGGTATGGGTTTATAAGGGCGAGACTGGACAGTTGTTGGAAAATGCCAACACTGAGAATAAGCGTAGAAAAGGAGGTGGCCGCCATGCTACAGCCGGTTAGAATGAAATATCGCAAGCAGCATAAAGGTCGCAATACTGGTGTCGCTACTAATGGATACGATGTCAGCTTTGGTAATTTTGGTTTGAAGGCAATTGGTCGTGGCAGATTAACGGCTCGACAGATTGAAGCGGCTCGACGTGCTATGACTCGTCATATTAAGCGTGGTGGGCGTATTTGGATTCGAGTATTCCCAGATAAACCTATTACTGAAAAACCAATCCAAGTGCGTATGGGTGGCGGTAAAGGCTCTGTAGAGTATTATGTCGCTGAAATCAAGCCTGGCAAAGTGCTCTATGAAATGGATGGAGTATCAGAGTCCTTGGCTAGAGAGGCGTTTGCTTTAGCGGCTGCAAAATTGCCTATACGTACAACTTTTGTGTCCCGGCAGGTAGGTAAATGATGAAAACGATTGATTTAAAAGACAAATCATTGGAGCAGCTGGAGGCTGATCTGGTTGGTTTGTTAAAGACGCAATTTAGTTTGCGTATGCAACATGCTACTGGCCAGCTAAGCAAGAGTAGTGAGTTGAAGCGCGTTCGTCGTGATATTGCTCGCGTAAAAACCAAGTTAGCTGAGAAAGGGGTTGGCAATGAGTGATGCCAAAATTGTTCGAACTTTGCAAGGTAGGGTGATCAGCGACAAGATGGATAAAACAGTAACCGTCTTGATTGAGCGCAGAGTAAAACACCCCTTGTACGGTAAGATTATCCAGCGATCCACTAAAATTCATGCTCATGATGAGCGAAATGAGTGCAAAGTGGGTGATGTGGTGGTAATTGCTGAGGGTCGCCCGTTGTCCAAGACAAAGTCATGGGTTGTCCAAAGCCTGCTTGAGAAGTCTCAAGAAATTTAGTTGTAATTTTGGTATTTTTGTAGGCGGGGTCTTGCAGTAGGAAAGAAAAGGCTGTAAACTCCTCGCCTTTCTAGCTTCTAGTTTCCTAGGAGTTTCTCCCTGTCGGGGCCAAAACTGATCTATTTTGGTAGATGTTGGCCATCTATTTGATGGCTAATGATAGGTTAAGTTGGTTTTAAAAAGGTAATGACATGATTCAGATGCAGACTATTTTGGATGTGGCTGATAACTCTGGTGCTCGTCGCGTTATGTGCATTAAGGTGCTTGGTGGTTCTAAGCGCCGCTATGCAAGCGTTGGTGATGTTATTAAAGTATCGGTCAAGGATGCGGCTCCGCGTGGCCGAGTGAAAAAAGGTGATGTATATAATGCTGTTGTTGTTCGTACAGCTAAAGGTATTCGCCGTGCAGATGGTGCGTTAATTAAATTTGATAATAATGCTGCTGTGTTGCTGAATGCTAAGCTTGAGCCTATGGGTACACGTATTTTTGGGCCGGTAACGCGTGAATTGCGTACTGAGCGGTTTATGAAGATTGTTTCGTTGGCTCCTGAAGTGATCTGAGAGATAAGATTATGAGTAAAATTATTAAGGGCGATCATGTTGTTGTTATCTCGGGTAGAGATAAAGGCAAGCAGGGGCAAGTTACCCGTTTGTTAGGTGATAAGGTGGTTGTTGAGGGTGTGAATCTTGTTAAGAGGCACCAAAAGCCTAATCCTATGCGTAATGTTGAGGGTGGTGTGGTTGCTAAAAATATGCCTATTCACATTTCAAACGTCGCTATTTATAACAAAGAGATGCAGAAAGCGGATCGAGTTGGTGTCAAGTTGATTGATGATAATGGCAAGGTTAGACGTGTGAGAGTATTTAAGTCTAACGGTGCTGAGTTGGCTTAAGTTGAGCTAAGGAAATTTAGGTATGGCACGGTTGAGAGAGTTTTATATTGAGACGGTTGTTCCTGCGTTGATGTCGCAGTTTGGATATAAGTCCATCATGGAGGTTCCTCGTATTGAAAAAATAACATTAAATATGGGGGTTGGTGAGGCAGTTGCTGATAAAAAAGTGATGGAGCATGCTGTTGGCGATTTGGAGAAAATTGCTGGACAGAAGCCTGTTGTTACTTTAGCTAGAAAATCAATTGCTGGGTTTAAGATCCGTGATGACTATCCGGTTGGTTGCAAGGTTACTCTTCGTAAGGAGAGGATGTTTGAGTTTTTGGATAGATTGATTTCTGTAGCGTTGCCGCGTGTTAGGGACTTTCGAGGGGTTAATGGTAAATCTTTTGACGGTCAAGGTAATTATAATATGGGTGTCCGTGAGCAGATTATTTTCCCTGAGATTGAGTACGATAAGATTGACACACTTCGTGGGTTAAATATTACGATTACTACTACTGCGAAAACGGATGAAGAGGCAAGAGCATTGCTTTCGCTTTTTAAATTTCCATTTAAGGGATAATCATGGCAAAAAAAGCTCTTATTAATCGAGAAGCAAAACGCGTTGCGCTTGCAAAAAAGTATGCTGCGAAGAGGGCTGCAATTTTTGCAGTAATTAATGATGCTGGGGTGAGTGATAAAGAGCGCTTTGAGGCTCGTTTAAAGCTTCAAGCTATCCCCAGAAATGCGTCACCTATTCGACAAAGAAGACGCTGTGCTTTAACGGGTCGACCACGTGGCACCTTCCGTAAGTTTGGCTTGGGGCGTACTAAGATTCGCGAAATTGCGATGCGTGGTGAGATTCCTGGCGTTATTAAGGCCAGCTGGTAAATTTAAGGATAAATAGTAATGAGTATGCATGATCCTATTTCTGATATGCTGACTCGCATTCGTAATGCGCAGCGTGCAAATAAAGCTTCCGTTGCTATGCCTTCTTCTAAGGTGAAATGTGCAATTGCTAAAGTTCTGCAGGAGGAGGGGTATATTGATAGCTTTTCGGTATCTTCAAGTGTGAAGCCCATTTTGGAAATTCAGTTGAAATATTACCTAGGAAAACCGGTAATTGAGCAAATTAAGAGAGTTTCTCGTCCCGGCTTAAGAGTATATAAGGGTGCAGATTCAATTCCGCGAGTTATGAATGGGTTGGGTATTGC
This sequence comes from Eikenella sp. HMSC071B05, assembly GCF_001811325.1. Classification (NCBI taxonomy): domain Bacteria; kingdom Pseudomonadati; phylum Pseudomonadota; class Betaproteobacteria; order Neisseriales; family Neisseriaceae; genus Eikenella; species Eikenella sp. HMSC071B05. The sequence goes on from NZ_KV804547.1 coordinate 90,962, forward strand.
TATCGTTAGTACATCCAAGGGTGTGATGACTGGGCATAAGGCTCTTGCCGCAGGTGTGGGTGGCGAGTTGTTGTGCGTTGTGGCTTAACTGTAAGTAGCCAATTAAGGAGCTTTATTTAAAATGTCTCGTATAGCAAAAAATCCAGTGCATGTCCCTGCTGGTCTTGATGTTGAGCTTGGGGCTGGTAAGTTGGTAATAAAGAATAAGAGTGATAAGCTGAGCGTGGCAGTGCCTAGCAGTATCTCTGTTAAGTTTGCTGATGGGCAGTTAGAATTTTCTGCTGTTGCTAATACTAAAGAAGCAGATGCAATGTCAGGCACTATTCGGGCTATTGCGGCTAACATGGTTAAAGGGTTGGCTGAAGGGTTTGAGAAAAGATTGCAGTTGGTTGGCGTAGGATATCGTGCGCAGGCCCAGGGTTCTGCCTTAAATCTTTCTTTGGGATTCTCACACCCTGTTGTTTATGATATGCCAGAAGGTGTTTCGGTTCAAACGCCGTCTCCTACGGAGATAGTGTTAAAGGGTGCCAATAAACAAATTGTAGGGCAGGTAGCAGCTGAAATTCGTGGTTTTCGACCGCCTGAGCCTTATAAAGGTAAGGGTGTACGCTATTTGGATGAAGTGGTAGTTTTGAAAGAAGCAAAGAAAAAATAGCTAAGGAATGGTATTCATGGATAAGTATACTAGAAGAGCTCGTCGTGCACATAAAGCACGTGCACGCATAAAGCAGCTTGGAGAGATTAGGCTGTGTGTATTTCGAAGCAATAACCATATTTATGCGCAGATAATTGATGCGAGTGGAGCTGTCGTTTTGTCTCAAGCTTCCACGGTAGAGCCAGAGGTAAGAAAAAGCTTAGGCTCGTGCAGTAATGTTCAAGCTGCATCTTTAGTGGGTAAAAGAATTGCAGAAAAAGCTAAAGCATTGGGTATTGAAAGAGTTGCTTTTGATAGATCTGGTTTTCAGTATCATGGGCGTGTCAAAGCATTGGCAGAGGCCGCTCGTGAAAATGGCTTGAATTTTTAGAATAATAGTTAAAGAGTTGAGGATCAGATAATGGCAAAGCAAGATATTGAAGAGCGTAATGATGGCTTGATTGAAAAAATGGTTGCCGTTAATCGTGTCACCAAGGTAGTTAAGGGTGGCCGAATTATGGCATTTTCAGCGCTGACAGTGGTTGGCGATGGTGATGGCCGCATTGGAATGGGTAAGGGTAAATCTAAAGAAGTGCCCGTTGCAGTTCAGAAAGCTATGGATCAGGCTAGACGTTCAATGATCAAGGTGTCGTTGAATAATGGGACTATTCATCATGAGGTGGTTGGTAAGCATGGTGCTACAAAGGTATTTATGCAGCCTGCAAAAGAAGGTAGTGGCGTAAAGGCTGGTGGCCCAATGCGACTAATTTTTGAGGCAATGGGTGTTCATAATATTTCTGCAAAAGTACATGGTTCTACTAATCCATATAATATCGTTCGAGCCACTTTAGACGGCTTGGCAAAATTGTATACCCCAAGCGAGGTAGCAGCTAAGCGCGGTATATCTGTGGAAGAGTTAGGGGTTTAATGATGAGTACACAAAAGACAATTACTGTAACGCTTACTAAGAGCCTGATTGGTACGGTTGAATCTCATCGGCAGTGTGTCCGAGGTTTGGGTTTGCGCCATCGGCATCATTCAGTTGAAGTGCTAGATACTCCTGAAAATCGTGGAATGATTAATAAAGTAAGTTATCTCTTGAAGGTTGGGGACTGATTATGTTTTTGAATACAATTCAACCATTTGTAGGCTCTTCTCATGCTAAGCGTCGTGTTGGGCGTGGCATTGGTAGTGGTCTCGGTAAAACATGTGGTCGTGGACATAAGGGGCAAAAAAGCCGTGCTGGGGGATTCCATAAGGTTGGTTTCGAAGGTGGGCAGATGCCTCTCCAGCGCCGTCTTCCCAAGAGAGGCTTTAAGCCAATCTCTTCTTTGCAGGTTGCAGTTATTACCTTATCTGACTTAAATAAAGTGAGTGGTAAAGAGGTTGATATCCTAACGTTAAAACAAAATGGTTTATTAAACTCTGGGGTGAACGCAGTTAAGGTAGTTGCCACTGGGTCTATCGCTAAAGCGCTGACTGTCCGTAGCGACATTAAGGTTACAAAAGGTGCTCAGGCAGCTATTGAAGCTGTTGGTGGAGTTGTAGAGCTGTCTTGATACTTCTTAAAGATATCACGTGGCAGCTGTAATTAGGAATTTAGCAAGAATGAATGATTTAAGAAGACGCCTGTTATTTTTGCTCGGGGCTCTTATCGTCTTTAGGGTAGGGGCTCATATTCCTGTACCTGGAGTCAATGCTGCAGCACTCGCTAATAGTTTTAAGGAAGACAATGCTGGTATCTTGGGCATGCTCAATCTCTTTTCGGGAGGCTCTTTAGAGAGGTTTAGTATTTTTGCCATAGGGATTATGCCATATATTTCAGCATCTATTATTATTCAATTGGTTGCTGAGGTGCTTCCATCGTTAAAGGCCTTAAAAAAAGAGGGTGAAGCCGGTCGTCGAACTTTAACCAAATATACTCGTTGGGGAACTTTGCTTGTTGCGGTCGTACAGGCATTTGCAGCGGCAGCAGTTGTTTACCAGCGGCCAGATCTTGTAGTGATTGGGCGGACAGAGTTCTATATTTCTGCAATTACATGTCTGGTGACTGGTACCATGTTCTTGATGTGGCTTGGGGAACAGATGACTGAACGTGGTATTGGTAATGGGGTTTCACTATTAATTACGGCAGGCATTGTAGCGGCCCTCCCTAGTGCGGTTAGTAACTTGTTAAATCTGGCAATTACCGGTGCTAGTGGCTATGGGACAATTCTTTTTGTATTGTTTGGTGGGTTATGCCTGATTTATATCGTTGTTTATATTGAGAGTGCCCAGCGTAAGATTCCTATTCATTATGCGCGTCGACAAATCGGGAACCGAATTGTACAAGGGCAAAAAACCCATTTGCCATTTAAAATAAACATGGCAGGCGTGATTCCTCCGATTTTTGCATCTAGCGTAATTTTGTTCCCGTCACAGATTATTGGATGGCTGGATAAAAGAGTGGATGGTAATGCGTTTGTTGATTTTATCTCTGCTAACCTTTCCCCAGGCAAATCTTTATATTTGGTAGTATTTACAGCAGCCATAATTTTCTTCTGCTATTTTTATACTGCACTAGTATTTAGTCCAAGAGAAATGGCTGAGAATTTAAAGAAGAGTGGGGCTTTTGTCCCAGGCATCCGACCGGGTGAGCAAACTTCAAATTATTTGGAAAAGGTAGTTATGCGTCTTACCTTCTTTGGTGCGTTGTATATAACTATTATTTGCTTGATTCCAGAGTTTGTTACAGGAGTGCTAGGCATACCATTTCATTTAGGTGGGACATCTCTTCTTATTTTAGTTGTTGTTACTATGGACTTTGGTACTCAAGTTGCCTCCTACCGTATGAACCAACAGTATGAGCATTTAATGAGGAAAAGTTCAGCTAAGAAGTAATTGTACTCTGTAAGTAAAAGAGATTATGGCTAAAGAAGATACTATACAAATGCAGGGTGAGGTGTTGGAAACTTTGCCTAATGCAACTTTTAAGATTAAACTGGAAAATGGCCATGAAGTATTAGGGCATATTTCTGGGAAGATGCGGATGCACTATATCCGGATTTCACCTGGTGATAAGGTTACTGTAGAAATGACACCTTATGACTTATCCCGTGCTCGGATCGTTTTTCGAGCTCGTTAAATCATGAAAAAGGAAAATAAATGCGTGTTCAACCATCGGTAAAGAAGATTTGTCGCAATTGCAAGGTTATTCGTCGCAATCGCGTTGTGAGGGTGATCTGTACAGATCCGCGTCATAAACAGCGACAAGGCTAATTTGTTTTAAAATAAAAATATGCTATGTTTGTGTAGCTTTTCGTCTTAAAGGAAACGAAGAATGGCTCGTGTTGCAGGAGTGAATATTCCTAATAATGCCCATGTTGTAATTGGGTTGCAGGCAATTTATGGTATTGGTGCAAGTCGTGCAAAATTGATTTGTAATAATGCAGCTATTGCCCCTGATACTAAGGTAAAGGATTTGACAGAGGGGCAGTTGGATGCTTTGCGTGAACAGGTTGCGCAGTATGAGGTTGAAGGTGATTTGCGTCGCGAAATTACCATGAATATCAAGCGATTGATTGATATGGGTTGCTACCGTGGCTTTCGTCACCGTCGTGGTTTGCCGTGTCGTGGGCAGCGTACTAGGACTAATGCACGTACTAGAAAAGGTCCTCGTAAGGCAATTGCAGGCAAAAAAGGTTAGGAGATTAAGTTAAATGGCTAAAGCAACTACAGCTGCGCGTACACGTAAAAAAGTACGGAAAGTAGTGAATGATGGTATCGTCCATATTCATGCTTCTTTTAATAATACTATTATTACTATCACTGATCGACAGGGTAATGTTTTGTCTTGGGCTACATCTGGTGGTGCAGGATTTAAAGGTTCTCGCAAAAGTACTCCCTTTGCTGCTCAAGTGGCTGCAGAAGCAGCTGGTAAGGCCGCACAGGAGTATGGTGTGAAGAATTTGGAAGTTCGCATTAAAGGGCCTGGGCCTGGTCGAGAGTCTTCTGTTCGCTCTCTAAATGCTATTGGTTTTAAGATTGTAAGTATTACTGATGTTACTCCATTGCCTCATAATGGATGTCGTCCACCTAAAAAACGTCGTATTTAATCTGGAGTAATCAACTTATGGCACGTTATATTGGCCCTAAATGCAAATTAGCTCGTCGTGAAGGTAGCGATCTTTTTTTGAAAAGTGCGCGCCGTTCTATTGAATCAAAATGTAAACTCGAAAATGCCCCTGGTCAGCACGGTGCAAGAAGAGGCCGTTTGTCTGATTATGGTATCCAGCTGCGTGAGAAACAAAAAATCCGCAGATTATATGGTGTATTAGAGAGACAGTTCCGCCGTTATTTTGCTGAAGCCTCACGCCGTAAGGGTGCTACTGGTGAGTTGTTGTTGCAACTGCTTGAGTCACGGTTGGATAACGTAGTATATCGCATGGGTTTTGGTTCTACTCGTGCCGAAGCTCGTCAGTTGGTGTCTCATAAAGCAATTCTGGTAAATGGTGAAGTAGTTAATATCCCATCTTTCCAAGTAAAAGCTGGAGATACTGTTTCTGTGAGGGAAAAAGCTAAGAAGCAGGTTCGTATCCAGGAATCATTGCAGTTGGCTACTCAGATTGGCTTGCCAAGTTGGGTTTCTGTAGATGTCGATAAACAAGAGGGTGTATTTAGAAATATGCCTGATCGTGTTGACTTGTATAGCGATATTAACGAACAGTTAGTGGTTGAGTTTTACTCAAAATAATTTCATTGGCTCAAAAAAGGGGCAGTTAAATGCAAAACAGCACCTATGAATTTCTGAAGCCGCGACAGATTGATGTAGATGCCTTGTCTGCAACGCGTGCAAAAGTTTTTATGGAGCCATTTGAGCGGGGTTTTGGTTATACATTAGGCAATGCATTGCGTCGTATATTACTGTCATCAATGAATGGTTTTGCACCTACAGAGGTGGTAATTGATGGCGCACTGCATGAATATTCTACTTTAGATGGTGTTCAGGAAGATGTTGTAGATATCTTGCTGAATATTAAAGGTGTGGTATTCAAGCTTCAGGGTCGTGATTCGGTTCAGGTTAGCTTAAATAAATCAGGTAGTGGTGTGGTAACTGCTGCTGATTTAGAATTGCCGCATGATGTGGAAGTAATTAATCCAGAACATGTTATTTGCCGCTTGTCTGATAATGGCAAGATTGAACTGACAATTACTGTGGAAAAAGGCCGTGGCTATCAAACTGTTAGCAGCAGGAATGATGACCACAAACAAATTGGCGCTATTCATTTGGATGCCAACTTTTCTCCGGTTCATCGTGTTAGCTTTGAGGTTCAGGCTGCTCGTGTGGAGCAGCGGACGGACTTAGATTGCTTGGTTTTAGATATTGAAACCAATGGTGCAATTGATCCAGAAGAGGCTGTGCGTCGGGCAGCTCGTATACTGATTGATCAAATGTCAGTATTTGCGGACTTGGAAGGAACGCCGGTCGAGGAGTCGAAAGAAGAAGCTCCGCCCATCGACCCGATTCTGCTACGCCCAGTAGATGATTTGGAATTGACAGTTCGCTCAGCGAATTGCTTGAAAGCTGAAGACATCTACTATATTGGTGATTTGATTCAGCGAACCGAAACTGAATTGCTGAAGACTCCGAATCTGGGCAGAAAATCTTTGAACGAGATTAAAGAAGTATTGGCTTCAAAAGGCTTGACCTTGGGTTCAAAACTGGATGTGTGGCCACCTGTTGGTTTGGATAAGCCTTAATATTTAATTGAAAAGGATAATAAAATTATGCGTCATGGTAATGCCAACCGCAAATTAAACCGTACAAGCAGCCATCGTGCAGCGATGTTGCGTAATATGGCTAACTCGCTTTTAACCCATGAAACTATCGTGACTACTTTGCCTAAAGCTAAAGAGTTGAGACGAGTAGTAGAGCCTTTGATTACTTTGGGTAAGAAGCCTTCTTTGGCTAATCGCCGTACCGCCTTCAATAGAACTCGCGACAGAGATGTTGTAGTTAAACTATTCGATGAGTTGGGTACTCGTTTTGCCAACCGTAATGGTGGTTATGTGCGTATTTTGAAATATGGCTTCCGTAAGGGCGATAATGCGCCGTTAGCATTGGTGCAATTGACCGATTTGGCCGCTGAAGACTCAAATACTGAAGCAGCATAACTGCATACATAATTAAGTTAAAAGCTGGATCCTATGTGTGATTGCATGGGATTCAGCTTTAATTTATATGGGGTCAGGTTTTGTAGTTGACGTATATAGCGCAAGTCAACTGAACTTTTGCTACGGTACTGTTTGCAGCTCGCTGCCTTGTGTTTGAGAGTCAATTTAGTTGGTTATAGATGGAGCAATTATTTTCATACAAGCTAGCGAGCTGAATGCGGTATATAAAGTATAGCGATAGGTAAGTTGGTGCTATTGGTGAAAATAATTGCATAGCAAAAGCCGGTAATTCTTCTTCATGCACTAACTTGTACTGCAGGGAGGGATACTTGTATCAAAATGGCGCTAGTTTTCATAGTACTTATCTAATGCTCCTAATCTAATCAAGTTTTATCATTATGCACTATTCCTCCACTTTTGCTGAATTCCGGCGCGGTATTATTGAAGCTACCCCTATCTTGATAGGGGTGATGCCATTTGGATTGATTTTGGGTACTCGGGCTGCACAGCAAGGAATGAGTTGGTTGGAGGTGGTGTTGATGATGGGGTTGAACTTTGCGGGCGGTTCCGAATTTGCCGCAGTCAGCCTGTGGCAAAGTCCGCTGCCCGTTCTGCTGATTATCGGCACTACTTTCCTCATTAATAGCCGGCATATTCTGATGGGTGTGGCATTTATCCCATTTGTTCGCCATTTGCCACTGAGGAAGCTGTTGCCGGTATTGTTCTTTATGACCGATGAAAGTTGGGCGATGAGCCTGGCCGATGCCGGGAAGCGGCAGCAGGCAGGGTTGCCTGCGTTTAGTCTGCCTTACTATTTTGGCACGGCTGCTGCATTGTATTTGCTGTGGATAACTTGCGGCTTCATCGGTGCCCGATTTGGCTATTTGCTTGGGAATGTGGAAAACTTGGGTTTCGGTATGGCTTTCCCGGCCGTGTTTCTAGTGCTGATACGGGGAATGTGGCGCACTTGGCGGGCAGCCTTGCCGTGGCTGGCCAGCCTGATAAGTGCTGCCGGTGTTTACCTCTTATCGCCGCACAACGGCTGGTATGTGCTGGCCGGTACGTTTGTCGGCTTGGCGTGGGCGTTTTTCGACCAAGGGGCGCAGCATGATTAGCCGCGCCTCCCTGCTGGCCGTTTTAGGCATGCTGGCCGTAACCTATTCCACCCGGCTGATCGGTTTTTTCGCCTTCCGCAACCGCGTGTTGTCGGCAAGGGCCAAGCGTGTGATGACAGCAGCACCCGGCTGCGTGCTGATTTCAGTCATCGCGCCCCATTTCGTGTCTAACAAACCGCATGAATTAGTGGCTTTGGTCATCACGCTATTGGCAGCTAGCCGTCTGCCGATGCTGCCCACCGTGCTGATTGCCGTAGCCAGCAGCGGTTTGCTGGGCTGGCTAATGGCAGGATGAGGCTACCTGAAAGTTTCCGCTAAGCCCGTCTGATTGCCACCCTATTTTCAGGTAGCCTTCCCATCAACACGGACGTGTGCCACATAGCTGCATGCTACACCTCCCATTCAAGCATCGGTATAATCCCGTTATGTCGGCTGAATCAGTAAGCCAGTCAAATACATTTCCATCATAAGGCATAAGGCGGCACGGCAATATATCAAGCCGATAGTATGCAACCAAAGCGGCTTGGCTGCTGCCGAAAGTGCCAGCCACCACGCCAACTGCCCAATAAGGACAACCTCCATGCCCTACCAAGCACAGCCTCCCATCGTTATTACTCCTGCCGACCTGCCTCTACACTGTAGCGGCCCCACGCACGAAGCCTGGAATGGCCACCCGCGCGTATTTTTGCCGATTACTTCCAACGGCAGTATAGAATGCCCGTATTGTGGCAGCATTTATCAGCTCAATGGTGAAGCAGATCGGCATCACTAACACAGTTTTAGTATAGCGGGGCTTCTATATGGCTACTGCTCGTGCCCTCTTAAGCATCTCCACAGGAATTCTCTGTTGCGGCAAATCAAAGCCGCCGGAGGCTACCTGAAAAATGCCTGCCCATTGTTCTCTAGCAAACCAACTCAACTTTCGCTACGGCGTTGGTTCGCCTGGTCGTACTCCTGTATTGTTTACGGCTCATCGCCTTGTATCGAAAGTCAATTTGGCTTGCTAGATAGCGAAAGGTCGATTCATTCGCTATATCCTGCCGATTCCTTGTCATGTCCAAACACATCCTCATCATCTCTCCTTCTTGGATTGGCGATTGCGTGATGACGCAGCCGCTTTACCGCCGCCTATACGAACTGCATCCCGGCTGCCGGATCGACGTATTCGCACCCAAGTGGTCGATGGCCGTGTTCGAGCGCATGCCTGAAGTCAATCAGATTTTGGAAAACCCCTTCGCCCATGGCGCATTGCGGCTGCGCGAGCGCTGGCGGCTGGGCAAAGAGCTGGCGCGTCGCGGCTATGACCAAGTGATCGTGTTGCCCGGCTCGTTTAAATCCGCGCTGATTGCCCGCGCCGGCGGTATCGTGCAGCGCACCGGCTATGTGGGCGAGAGCCGCTACCCGTTGCTCAACGATATCCGAAAGCTGGATAAGGCCGCGCTGCCGCTGATGGTTGATCGTTACACCGCCTTGGCCTACCCGAAAGGCGTGCCGTTCGAACCGCGCCCCGGCGATTTCCCCCGCCTCGCCGTTTCCGCTGCCGCCAGCGAAGCTGCCATGCAGGCGCACGGTTTGGACAACGCCCGGCCGATTGCCGCCTTCTGCCCCGGTGCGGAATACGGCCCGGCCAAACGCTGGCCGCCACGCCATTTTGCCGCGTTGGCCAAACGCTATGCCGACGAAGGCCGTCAGATTTGGCTGTTCGGCTCGGCCAAAGACCATGAAACCGCCGAAGAAGTGCAGCGGCTTTCAGGTAGCCTCTGCACCAATTTGTGCGGACGCACCAGCTTATCCGAAGCCATCGATTTGCTTGCCCTGGCGCAAATCGTGGTGTGCAACGACAGCGGCCTGATGCACCTGGCTGCCGCACTAGACCGCCCTCTGGCCGCCGTGTACGGCTCGTCCAGCCCCGAGCACACTCCGCCCCTGAGCCCGCACGCGCAGGTGGTGAGCCTGCACCTTGAGTGCAGCCCCTGCTTCAAGCGCGAATGTCCGCTGGGCCACACCGACTGCCTCAACAAACTCGAGCCGGAACTGGTGCACCAAGCCGGCTGCCGTGCCATCTGCTCCCGCTTTCCCGAACAAACGCCGGAAACCCCAGCAAAATGAGCGTGTCCACCACCTTAATCTGGTTCCGCCACGACCTGCGCACCGATGACCAGCCCGCCCTGCAAGCCGCCGCCCGCAGCGGCCGCCCGCTGCTCGGCCTGTATGTGTGGCCGAACAAAGGCACGCTCACGGCGCGGCGGCGCTATTTTATTTGGCAGAGCCTGCGCGATTTGCAGGCGCGGCTGGCCGAATGCGGTATTCCGCTGCATGTGCGCACAGGCAATCCCGTGCAGGCAGTGGCCGAAATGGCCGTGCATTGCCATGCGGTGGAAGTGGTGTGTGCCGCCAACGGGGCGGGGCAGGGCGCATTACGCGCCGCGCTGGAAAGGCAGGGCTGCCGACTAAGCAGCGTGGCCGACGGCCTGCTGCAGCCCCCCTTCCAATTTATCCGTGCGCCGTATTTCAATGGGCCGGCCTTTGCCGCGTTTCAGGTAGCCTGGCAGGCTGCGTGTGTTGAACAATATGCCGCTTGGCAAGCGCCATCCTGGCCGCCGCCGGATTTGGCCGCGCAGCAGCAAAGGCTACCTGAAAATTTGAAAATCGCCGCGCTGCCTGTTGTCCCTCGAGCCGTGCTCACCATTCCCGGCGGCGAAACCGCCGCTCAGCAGCAGCTGGCCGAATTTTTGCCGCGCCTGCCGTATTACCCGGTGCTACGCAGCCTGCCCGCCCAACACGGCAGCTCGCAGCTCTCACCGCATCTGGTGCTCGGCACGCTGTCGGTGCGCCGGGTGTGGGCATCAGCCGGTAACGTGCCTGATGCCGCCGCTTGGCGCGAAGCTTTGGCACGGCGCGAATTTTGGCAGCATTATTTCCGCCAATATCCCGATGTGTTGCAGCACGGTCTGCCCGAACACCGCACCGCAGCCAGGCAGACCAACGAAGCGTTGATGGCCGCTTGGCAGCAAGGTGCAACCGGCTATCCGCTGGCCGATGCCGCCATGCGCCTCTTGCGCGACACCGGTTGGCTGCCGCACAGCCTGCGCCGGTTCTGCGCTGCTTTTTTCTGCCGAGTGCTGGGCGGCCGCTGGCAGGATGGTGCCGGCTGGTTTGCACGCCAGTTGCTGGATTTTGAGCCCGCCGCCAATAGCGGCAACTGGCAGCTGGCCGCCGGCCTGGGCGGCAAACAGGCCGAACGGCAGCCCTTCAACCCCGTGGTTTGGTCGCAAAAGCTCGATCCCGACGGCCAATTCATCCGCCGCCATCTGCCACAGTTGGCGCACATCGACAGCCGTCGTATCCATGCTCCGTGGCTGGCTGCGGCGGAAGTGAACACCAACGGCTACCCGGTGCCGGTAGTAGATTATCGGGCGCGTTAGACCAGGTCGATGAAGAGGCTACCTGAAAAACGGTTAACTTCGTTGCCGCTTTCAGGTAGCCTCAGCTTTTGCGCGAACTTGATGGCTTTGGCGCTATAGTGGATTAAATTTAAATCAGGACAAGGCGGCGAGCCACAGACAGTACAAATAGTACGGCAAGGCGAGCCAACGCTGTACCGGTTTAAATTTAATTCACTATATCATGCCGCCTTTTCACAACCCACAACTGTTTGCCATGTACCGATTGATGAGTGATGCCGCCAACCTGATGCGGCTGCGATTGCGCCCTGCCGAAGAATATACCTACCCGCTGCCGGATTGCTTGGGCGCGCTGGTGATGGTGGCTGCGGTGAATACTGCGATGCTCTCACCCGTGTTGAACGGGCAACATGGCATGATAGCGTTTGTATTGTGTTTAAATCTGGTGAAATGGCCGGTGTTTGCCGGCGTGATGACCCGGCTGATGGGCGCGCTCGGCGGCCGTCGGCAATCTTTGTGGGGCTACACGCTGCTCACTGAAGTGCTCTACTTGCCTACCTTGTTGGGTTTGTATGTGCCCAGTTTGGCGCCGTTGTTGCAAGTTTGGGTGGCTTGGGCGTTTGCCGTGGGCGTGATGGGCTATGCCCGCCTCTGCGGCGTGCGCCTGTAGCAGGTGTTGCTGGGCTATATTGCCAGTTTCTGTGCCCTGCTGGTAACGGCCATGGCGATTATGGTGCTGTTTGCTGCAGCCGGCATCATTAATCAAACGCAGCTGGAGCAGAATATGCAGCGCTGGCAGCAGCAGATAGCCGCACCGCAGCAGCAGAAATAAACGGCTGCTGGAGCATAGAGAAAGGCTACCTGAAATTTCAGGTAGCCTTTTGCTTGTAGGCAGATGCTGCTTAACGGCCTTCTATCTGTCGGATGGCGGCATTCACCCTGGCGCGGCGCGCGGCTTCCTCGGCGCGGGTTTGGCGCAGCAGCTCGGCGGCGGAGATGTCGCGCTTGGGCGCTTCTGCGGCAGCATATTCGGCCATTTTGCTGTCGGCAAAGGCTTCCACTTGGCTGCGCAGGCGGTTGCGTTCGGTACGCGTGTCGGTACAGAGCTTGTTTGGATCGGCGTTTAGACGGTAGTTCTTCTGTGGGGATTGGGGTAATTGACGGCGACAAAGTTCCGCTTTTGGATGGTTAAAGAGTAGTGTTAAGGATAAATCGTTGAAATATACAGATACTTCTGGATTTTCCCGGTAGCAGTATGCGGCAGTGGCTAAGGTATCTGTGTCTTTGGCAAGCTGCTCACACTCATCGGCCAGCGAGGCATGGCCGGCACTCGGTTGGGTGTGAACGCAGGCAGACAAGGTGAGGGTGGCCAGCAACAGCGGGAGGGCGAAGGTTTTGTTTGTCATGTTCATTTCTCTGGTGGGCTTGCTTGAGAACGAAGTAGTGGGCAGTGTATCAGAAAAAGGCTACCTGAAATTTCAGGTAGCCTT
>NZ_KV804547.1:103857-131303 GCF_001811325.1 Eikenella sp. HMSC071B05
AAAGGCTACCTGAAATTTCAGGTAGCCTTTTTAGCATTTAGCCCACTTTGTCGCCCGGCTGTGCGCCTGCATCCACATCGAGGAGCTTCAGTTTCCCATCCGCCGTGGCGGCACTCAAAATCATGCCTTCGGATACGCCGAATTTTGCCATTTTGCGCGGGGCGAAGTTGGCGACGGCAATGACCATGCGGCCGTTCAGCTCGGCGGGGTTGGGATAAGACGCGGCGATGCCGGAGAAGATGATGCGTTTTTCAAAACCGAAATCGAGGTCGAATTTCAGGAGTTTGGTGCTGCCTTCGACGGCTTCGCAGTTCAATACTTTGGCGACGCGCATGTCAATTTTCATGAAGTCGTCGAAGCTCGCCTGTTCGGCGACTTTTTCGTATTTGCCCTCTTCGGCGGCAGGCGCGGGGGTCGTCTGAATGCTTTGTTTGTTGGCTTCGATTAAATCGTCCACTTGTTTTTGCTCCACTCGTTGCATTAAATGTTCGTATTTGTTGATGGCGTGTTCGCCCAAGGTTTCGCGCGTGTTCGCCCAGGTAATCGTGTCCAGATTGAGGAAACGCGCGGCGTTGGCGGCGGTTTGCGGCAACACGGGGGCGAGGTAGGCGGTCAGCATGGTGAAGGCGTTGATGAGTTCGCTGCATACTTCGTGCAGGCGTTCGTCTTGACCTTCTTGTTTGGCGAGTTCCCACGGTTTGTTGGCATCGACGTATTCGTTCACGGCATCTGCCAATGCCATGATGTCGCGCAGGGCGCGGGCGTATTCGCGGTTTTCGTATTGCTCGGCTATGTTGTCGCTTTCGGCAGCGAGTTTTGCCAGCAATGCGCTGCCTGAAACGTCTTTCAGATGACCTTCAAAACGTTTGGCGATGAAACCTGACGCGCGGGCGGCGATGTTGACGTATTTGCCAACGAGGTCGCTGTTGACGCGGCTGATAAAGTCTTGCAGGTTCAAATCGATGTCTTCGATTTTGCTGTTGAGTTTGGCGGCGATGTAGTAGCGCATCCACTCGGGGTTCAGGCCTTGTTCCAGATAGGATTTGGCGGTGATGAAGGTGCCGCGCGATTTGGACATTTTTTGTCCGTCCACGGTCAAAAAGCCGTGTGCGTACACGCCGGTCGGGGCGCGGTGGCCGGAGAAGTGCAGCATGGCGGGCCAGAACAGGGCGTGGAAGTAGAGGATGTCTTTGCCGATGAAGTGGTACATCTCGGTTTGGCTGTCGGCTTTGAAGTGTTCGTCGAAATCGACGCCGATGCGGTCGCACAGGTTTTTAAACGACGCCATGTAGCCGACGGGCGCGTCCAGCCAGACGTAGAAGTATTTGCCCGGCGCGTCTGGGATTTCGAAACCGAAATACGGCGCGTCGCGGGAGATGTCCCAGTCGGACAGCGTGGTTTCTTCGCCTTCGCCCAGCCATTCTTTCATTTTGTTGAGGGCTTCAGGCTGAAGATGGGGCTTGCCGTCGTGCGGGTTGTTGCCGGAAGTCCATTCTTTCAGGTAGCCCGCGCATTCGCCCAGTTTGAAGAAGAAGTGTTCGGATTCGCGCAATTCGGGTTTGGCACCGGAAACGGCGGAATACGGGTTAATCAGTTCGGTCGGGGAATAGGTCGTGCCGCAGACTTCGCAGTTGTCGCCGTATTGGTCTTGGGCGTGGCATTTGGGGCATTCGCCTTTGACGAAGCGGTCGGGCAGGAACATTTGTTTTTCAGGGTCGAAAAGCTGCTCGATGACGCGGCTCTCAATCTTGCCGTTGGCTTTCAGCGCACGGTAAATCTGTTCGGAAAACTGTTTGTTTTCAGGGGAGTGGGTGCTGTAATAATTGCTGTAGTCGATGTGGAAGCCGGTGAAGTCGGCGATGTGCTCTTCGCGCACTTTGGCAATCATGTCTTCGGGCGCGATGCCTTGTTTTTGCGCGGCCAGCATCACGGGCGTGCCGTGGGTGTCGTCGGCGCAGCAGTAGTAGCACTCGTGGCCGCGCAGTTTTTGAAAGCGCACCCAAACGTCGGTTTGGATGTGTTCGACCATGTGGCCGAGGTGAATGCTGCCGTTGGCATAGGGCAGGGCGGAGGTAACGAGGATTTTGCGTTGCGGTGATTTGGTCATGATTCGCGGTTTGTTGGAAAGATGGGAATGGGCGGTATTATGCCACAAAGGGCCTGTCCTTAGCAGACGAAAAGGCTACCTGAAAGGGTTTCAGGTAGCCTTTGGATGGCGGAGGGGCTACCTGAAATTAAGCTTTGCCGTGCTGAATTACAGCAGCGCTTTCAGGTAGCCTGTATGCTTAGGGCTGTTTGTTTTGCTCTTCTGCTTTGCTTTTTTCCGGGAACACGAAAGAAGCGGCCACGCCCAAGGCCAGCACCGCGAGCACCACTGCCAGTGAGGCGTTGGGCGAAATTTCGTAGCCGTGTTGGAACAGGTGCTCGGAGGCGGAAAGCGCCAGTTTCACCGCGATAAAAAACAGCAGCGCCACCACGGCTTTTTCCAGGTGCACCAAATAGCCGCGCAGGGCTTCGAGCACGAAATACATGGTACGCAGGCCGAGGATGGCGAACATCATGGCGCTGTACACAATCAGCGGCTCTTTGGATACGGCAATCACCGCCGGTACGCTGTCGAAGGCAAACATCACATCGGAAATCTCGATAATGGCCAAACACAAAAACAGCGGCGTGGCCACCAGCGCACCTTTTTTTACCGGCTGCGGGTGGTGTTGTTCCGGATGTTTCAGGTCTTCGCCGGCCGGTTCGAGGCGCACGTCGGGGTTTTGGCGGCAGGCTTCGGTGAGCTCGTGGCCGCGCAGGAAGAAATTGTGTCCGTGGAGGCGCGGCCATACCGGGAAGAAACGGTGTACCCAGCGGTAGGCCAGGTGTTCGGAGTAGTCTTCATTGGCTTCTTCCTCTTCATCGCGGCGCAGCATTATGATGCCCGTCCAGCCCACCACCGCGGCAAACACGAGCTCCACATAAGACCCCAGCGCCATCAGGCCGGTGCCGATAGCCACGAACACCATGCGGAACACAATCGCACCGATGATGCCCCAATACAGCACGCGGTGGCGGTAGGCCTCCGGGATTTTAAACCAGGAAAACACGGCCATAATCACGAATAGGTTGTCCACCGACAGCACTTTCTCCAGCGCATAACCGGTGAAAAACAGGCTGGCCGTTTCGCTGCCGTGGTGGAACCACAAATAGCCGCCGAACGCCAACGACACCGCAATCCAAAACACCGACCACAGCGCGGCGCTTTTGAGCGACATGGGCTGGTCGCTGCGGTGGGCAAACAGATCGATGGCAATCGCGCCTACGGAGAGGACAACGAAAACGGCAACGGTTTCCAGCGGAAAACCTAAATGGGTGGTCATGGGAGGGAATCCTTATGGTGGTGTGTACGGGCTACCTGAAAAACCGGCTATACCTGAACAAACATTTTGTAATACTCAATCTCGCTGCGGGCAAACACAATGACTAGCCGGTCTTCGCCTTTGGGGATTTTCTTGCCGCCCATACCGCCGATGCACACGCCCAAGTCGGGAATGGTGAGATAGTATTTATCTTCTATATAATCGTATTGCTCTTTCCAAGCGGCAATGCTTTCGGCGGAGAATACGGGCAGGCCGTTTAGCGTGGGATTGGTGTGCTTGTTGCAGATAATGGCTTTCAGCTTTTTGCCCTGATTTTCATATATCAGCTCGCAGGCGGAGCGGTATTCGGTGGTTTGGCGCAGGATGTTGTCGATTAGGATTTTTGAGGCCTCACCCCATTCTTGGTTGATGCTGTCGAACGTAGCATCCAAACGAAACATCTCCGAGTTGGTGCGTACCGATTCGAAGGGGGTGATAATGAAATTGTTCATATAGGGCAAGTTCTTCTGATTAGGCTATTGCGGTGCGGCATTGTAATTCATGCTGCCTGTGGCGGCAGCAAAATTTGCATATTGCTGCAAAATGCAGCACGGCTTGCCTTCTATACGGGTGGGCAAAGCGTAATTGAGGCTACCTGAAAACTCTGCTATGCAAAAATAGCTGCGTGGCGTTTTCAGGTAGCCTTTGCTATGGCTGTCTAGCCGGGCTTACTGCTTGGGTGCCAGTTCTTTGGCCAGATAGAGCCAGGTTTCAATCACGGTATCCGGGTTCAGCGAAATGGTTTCGATGCCTTGTTCAACCAGCCATTTGGCGAAGTCGGGGTGGTCGGACGGGCCTTGGCCGCAGATGCCGATGTATTTGTTCAGCTTGCGGCAGGCTTTGATGGCCAGGTGCAGCATCACTTTCACTGCCGGATCGCGCTCGTCGAAGGTGCCGGCAATCGGGCCGCCGCTGTCGCGGTCTACGCCGATGGTCAGCTGAGTCATGTCGTTGGAGCCGATGGAGAAGCCGTCGAAGTATTTCAGATACTGTTCGGCCAGGATGGCGTTGGTGGGCAGTTCGCACATCATAATCAGGCGCAGGCCGTTTTTGCCGCGTTCCAGACCGTTTTCTTTCAGTGCTTTCACCACGGCTTCGGCTTCATGCAGGGTGCGCACGAAGGGAATCATGATTTCCACGTTGGTGAGCCCCATTTCGTCGCGCACGTATTTCAGAGCGCGGCATTCGAGCGCGAAGCACTCTTTGAAATCGGGCGAAATGTAGCGGGCGGCGCCGCGGTAGCCGAGCATGGGGTTTTCTTCGTGCGGCTCGTAGATATTGCCGCCGAGCAGGTTGGCGTATTCGTTGGATTTGAAGTCGGACATCCGCACAATCACCTTTTTCGGATAGGCGGAGGCGGCGATGGTGGCGATGCCTTCGGCCAGTTTGTCCACGTAGAAATCCACCGGTGAGGCGTAGCCGGCGATGCGCTCGTTAATCTGCGCCTGCAGTTCGGCATCTTGGCGGTCGAATTCGAGCAGGGCGCGCGGGTGGATGCCGATTTGGCGGTTGATGATGAACTCCATACGTGCCAAGCCGATGCCCTCGCTGGGCAGGCTGGCAAAGCCGAAGGAAAGCTCGGGGTTGCCCACGTTCATCATGATTTTCACCGGCGAAGCAGGCATGTTGTCCAGTGCCAAATCAATCACTTCCACTTTCAGCAGGCCGTCGTAAATCAGGCCGGTGTCGCCCTCGGCGCAGGATACGGTTACGCTTTGGCCGTGGGAGAGCACATCGGTAGCATCACCGCAGCCCACTACTGCCGGAATGCCCAATTCGCGGGCGATAATAGCAGCGTGGCAAGTGCGGCCGCCGCGGTTGGTTACGATGGCGGAGGCGCGTTTCATCACCGGCTCCCAATCCGGGTCGGTCATGTCGGTTACCAATACGTCGCCGGGCTGCACTTGGTCCATTTCGGCAGCGCTTTTAATCAGGCGTACGGTGCCTTGGCCAACTTTCTGGCCGATGGCGCGGCCTTCGCACAATACGGTAGATTTGTTTTCGATACGGTAGCGGCGCAGGGTGCTGTTGCGTTCTTCCTGCGATTTCACGGTTTCGGGGCGGGCCTGCAGGATGTAGAGCTTGCCGTCCAAGCCGTCGCGGCCCCATTCGATGTCCATCGGGCGGCCGTAGTGTTCTTCGATAATCAGCGCGTATTTGGCCAATTCGGTGATTTCTTCGTTGCTGATGGAGAAGCGTTTGCGTTCGGCTTCGTCCACATCTACCACCTGCACAGATTTGCCGGTTTCGGCGGTATCGGTGAACACCATTTTAATCAGTTTGGAACCCATGGTTTTGCGCAGGATGGCGGGGCGGCCGGCGCGCAGGGTGGGCTTGTGCACGTAGAATTCGTCGGGGTTTACCGCGCCTTGCACCACGGTTTCGCCCAAGCCGTAGGAGGCGGTTACGAACACCACTTGGTCGAAGCCGGATTCGGTGTCGATGGTGAACATCACGCCGGAAGCGCCGCTGTCGGAGCGCACCATGCGCTGCACGCCGGCGGAGAGGGCCACCACGTCGTGCTCGAAGCCTTTGTGTACGCGGTAGGAGATGGCGCGGTCGTTATAGAGCGAGGCAAACACGTGGTGCATCGCTTCTTTTACGTTTTCCAGGCCTTGGATATTCAGGAAGGTTTCCTGTTGTCCGGCAAAGGAGGCATCGGGCAAGTCTTCGGCAGTGGCGGAAGAGCGTACGGCCACGGAAATTTGGTCGGTGCCCGCATCGGCCACCAGTTTGTCCCATGCGGCTTTGATGTCGGCTTCCAGCTCGGCGGGGAAGGGGGTGTCCAAAATCCATTGGCGGATTTGCGCGCCCACGCGTGCCAGCTCGACCACGTCGTCTACATCCAGCTCGGCCAGCGCGGCGGAAATGCGCTCATTCAGGCCGTTGTGCGACAAAAATGCGCGGTAGGCTTCGGCCGTAGTGGCAAAGCCGCCGGGCACGCGCACGCCTTTTTCAGCCAACTGGCTGATCATTTCGCCCAAGGAGGCGTTTTTGCCGCCCACCTGTTCCACGTCGGTCATACGCAGATTTTCAAACCAGATTACATTCTTGCCAGACATGATTCTATTCCGTCCTGTGGGTAGTTAAGGGAAAACGGCGGTATTGTAGCCGCTGGCTGTATTTCTGTCATGGGCTACCTGAAACTTGAAGCGCAAAAGCTGCTAAAATAAACCGTTTTCAAACCTATTTGCTCACCCACATTAAGGCTACCTGAAAGGAATCGACCATGCCTCCCTGCACACGACACGCCATCTTTATTTCCGACCGCACCGGCCTCACCGCCGAGGGCATGGGCGACGCCCTGCTCAACCAGTTCGACAACATCGAATTCAAACGCCTCACCTATCCCTTTATCGACACCGCCGAAAAAGCCGAACGCGTGGTGGCCGAAGTGAATAAAATTGCCGACGGCTGCAACCTGCGCCCCATCATCTTCACCAGTATCGTGAGCGAAGACATCCGCCACATCATCCGCAACTGCAACGGCCTGCACCTGAGCTTTTTCGACGCCTTCATCAACAAACTGGAAGAAGAGCTCGGCACCCAGGCCGTGTTGCAAGTGGGGCGCACCCACGGCATCCAAAACACCGAGCGCTACGACGCCCGCATGGAAGCCGTAAACTTCTCGCTCAACCACGACGACGGAGTGTCCGCCAAAGACCTCGCCGATGCCGACGTGATCCTCATGGGCGTATCCCGCAGCGGCAAAACCCCCACCTGCCTCTATCTCGCCCTGCAATACGGCATCCGCGCCGCCAACTACCCGCTCACCCCCGACGATTTGGACAGCACAGACCTGCCGCGCATGGTGAAGCCCTTCAAATCCAAAATCTTCGGCCTCACCATCGACCCCGCCCGGTTGCACCACATCCGCACCGAGCGCCGCCCCAACTCCCAATACGCCAGCCCGGAAAACTGCCGGCGCGAAGTGAACGAGGCCGAATCCATGTTCCGCCAGCACGGCATCCCCTACACCAGCACCACCCATAAATCGGTGGAAGAGCTGGCCGCCGGCATCATGCTCGCCTGCAAACTGCAACGGCGCACATAAGCTGCACTACGGCAATATTTAAGAGGCTACCTGAAAACATGGCTTACCGTTTTCAGGTAGCCTTTTATATGGCAGCTTGCTTACTGGCTGGTGTTATCACGCCGATCAGGCCTTGCCTTTATTGTTTTTCAGGTAGCCTCCAAACGGCGGGCAGCCGGGCTGCCAAACTGCTTTGCTATAATCCCCGCATCCAATCCACGATCCGTCCATCATGCAACTCACCAAATACCTGCAAGCCCAAGGCATAGGCAGCCGCAAGCAATGCCGTCAGCTGGTCGAACAAGGCCGCATTGAGATTAACGGTGAAACCGCCGAACAACCAGCTGCCGAAATCGAGCCCGCCCAAGTGCAGCACCTCGCCATCGACGGCGAAGAGATTGCCGTCATTCCCCTGCCGCACTACTACATCCTGCTGCACAAGCCCGCCGGTTATGAAACTTCGCACAAACCGCGCGACTACCCCAGCGTGTTTTCCCTGCTGCCCGACCACATCCGCGCCACCGAGCCGCAAGCCATCGGGCGGCTCGATGCCGACACCACCGGTGTGCTGCTCATCACCAACGACGGCGCATTCAACCACCGCCAAACCTCGCCCAAACACCATGTGGCCAAACTCTACCGCGCCACGCTCAAGCATCCCGCCGGCGAAGAGCTGTGCGCCACCCTACGCCAAGGCGTACTGCTGCACGATGATAATGAAACCGTATCCGCTGCCGCGGCCGAATTGGAAAACCCGCACAGCCTGCTGCTCACCATCACCCAGGGCAAATACCACCAGGTAAAACGCATGGTGGCCGCTGCAGGAAACCGCGTGGAAGCCCTACACCGCCTGCGCTTCGGCGATTGGGAGTGTGAGGATTTGCTGCCGGGGCAATGGTGCTTTATCCAGCCTGAGGGTTAAGTGGCTTGCACATTTGGGGCTACCTGAAACACGGTGGGCGGGTTAAATACCCGCCCGTTTGCTGGCCGGATGGCTGGGTAGGTCGGTGTGGCTATGTCGATATTTGATGAGCTGCTTTTCAGGTAGCCTTCCCCAGCCGCCATATGAAGCCCTGCCGTTTGCCTATATAATCGCCGCCATCACACACTATACGGAAAAATTATGATGCTTCCCTTGCTCACTGCCGCTGCCAATGCCGATTGGCTCGACCAACTCGGCACCAATCTGCACGCCTTTCTGCTCAGCCTGTTTTCGCGCGAGGAATTCGGGCTGAACCAGCTGCTCGGCAGCTTATCCAAAACGCTCGGCTGGGTGGATTTGGTGTTGGCGTTGGCTTTGCTGGTGGGGGCGTATTTTCTCTCCAACCGGCTGCTGGGCAAGATGCCGGCGGAAGACGGCAAGCCGCATTTTTTGCGCCATATCGGGCGCCGCATTGCTTGGCCGCTATTGATGCTGCTGGGCGGAGCCTTGGCTTTGGGCGGCTGGTTTGCCTTTTTCGGGGCAACGGCGGTGTGGCTGCGACTGTTGGTGATGGCGGCGCGGTGGATGATTTTGATTCGGGTGGTGTTGGCGGTGTTTCATTCGGCGATTCCGGCCAACCGGTTTTCCGAACGGATGGAATCTTCGCTGGCTGCCGCGCTGTGGGTCGCGTTTCTGCTGTGGGCTTCGGGTATTGACGATTTGATTTTGGCCTGGCTGCGCGGTTTGCAGTTTTCCGTGGGTTCGGCGCGGCTTTCGCTGTATACCGTGCTCACCGGATTGTTGTGGGTAGGCGTGATGCTGGTGGGCGCGATGTGGCTGTCGCGCTATATCGATGCGCGGCTCAAAGGCAGCACGCGGCTGGATCCGAACCTGCAAATCGTGCTTTCCAAACTGGCGCGCTCGCTGCTTTTGGTGTTGTCGGTGTTGATTGCGCTGCCGCTGGTGGGCATTGATTTAACCGTGCTTTCCGTGTTCGGCGGCGCATTGGGCGTGGGCTTGGGCTTCGGCTTGCAGAAGATTGCCAGCAATTATGTGTCGGGCTTCATTATTTTGGGCGACCGCTCGGTGCGCCCGGGCGACCGGCTCACGGTAAACGGCTTCACCGGCTACGTGACGCAACTCACTTCCCGCTTCGTGGTGCTGCGCAGCGGCAACGGGCAGGAGGCGCTGATTCCGAACGAAACCTTCATCACTTCCACCGTAATCAACGAATCCTACACCGGCAAATCCCTGTGGCAGAGTTTAGACGTTCAGGTAGCCTACCATACCGATTTAACCCAAGCGATTGAGATTCTGCAAGAAGCCGCCGCCGAGCAGGAGCGTGTGAAAACCGACCCGCCGCCTAAGGCATATTTGATTGATTTTGCGGATAACGGCATCAATCTGCGGCTCGGCTTTTGGGTACGCGATCCTGAAAACGGCTTCCTCGGTCTCAGCTCGGCTATTTTGCTCACCGTGTGGCGGCGGTTTAACGAGGAAGGCATCGAATTCCCCTTCCCGCAGCGTGAAGTGCGCATTTTGAACCAAGACCTCTCGCCCGATGCCGCCGCCCTGCTCAAAGCCGGCTATCAGGCGCAGGGCGATACCGCCTCCGACGAATTCGCCAACGCCAACCCTGATCCTGCCGAGCCATCGGAAAGCCAAGAGGACGCTCAGTCATGAGCAGCCCAGCCTACAAACGCCCGGAATCCGTGCTGGTGGTGCTGCACGACGGGCAAGGCCGTGCTCTGATGCTTGAGCGCGTGTCTCCCCCCGGCTTTTGGCAATCCGTAACCGGCAGCCTGGAAGAAGGCGAAACCCCGTTTGCCACCGCCCTGCGCGAAGTGGCCGAAGAAACCGGCATCCTGCTCGCGCCAGAAGAGCTCACAGACTGGCACACGCAAAACGAATACGAAATCTACGAACACTGGCGCCACCGCTACGCCCCCGGCGTTACCCGCAACACCGAACACGTCTTCTCCGCCCGCATTCCCGCCGCCGGCCCCGTGCGCCTTTCCGTGCGCGAACACCGCGCCCACCGCTGGCTGCCGCTGGCCGAGGCGGCCAGTCTTGCCTTTTCCCCTTCCAACCGCGAAGCATTGTTGCGTCTGGCCGCCGAAACCGAAGGCAGGCTACCTGAAAAATTGACTGACCCACCGCTTTGATAGATGATGGCAGTCATCACCCCAAACGAGCCCTGTTATGGATACCCTGCTGCAAGAAGTTACCCAACAACTCGCCCAACGCGGCGAAACCATCACCTGCGCCGAATCCTGCACCGGCGGCCTGCTCGCCGCTGCACTCACCCGCCTGCCCGGCAGCTCCGCCTGGTTTGAAACCGGCTTCGTTACCTACAGCAACCACGCCAAACAGCAGCTCCTCAATGTGAACGCCGCCACCCTCAACCACTACGGCGCGGTAAGCGAGGAAACCGTGCGCGAAATGGCACTGGGTGCACTCATCGCCACCAAGGCCGATTACGCAATCAGCATCTCCGGCATCGCCGGCCCCGACGGCGGCAGCGAAGACAAACCCGTGGGCACGGTTTGGTTCAGCCTTGCCACCAAACAGCGCATCTGGGCCAAAGAGCAGCACTTTCAAGGCGACCGCGAAGCCATCCGAGCTCAAGCCGTGCGCTTTGCCCTGATGCTGATGAAAAAGTATTTGGAGCGATAGGCCGGCAGGGTTGATTGGAATGGAAAAGGCTACCTGAAAATTTCAGGTAGCCTTTTTGGTGGCGTGTTTTAACGACGACCATCCCAATTGCAATGTTCTACAGGAGGAATTTCGCACAACTGAACACCGCTTTGTGTGATGAGCATTCTTGGAAATGCGCAGAATTTATCTATAAACCGCTTTTGGAATTCTGGGCGCAGAATAATTCGGCTGGAGCCCAGTATGTTGCTGTCATTTGCAATCATGATAGATTGCCCATTTTCTGCGATCAGTCTAATCGCACAATCGCTTAATAAATAGCCAATATCTTCCGAAGCCTGCCGTGCATAAGCTCAATTTGCTTCATGCTATCCAAAGTAAATGGCGGTTCTACTTTAATAAACAAAGTAGAGCCTTTTATATTCTCTGCTGCTAATATTTTGCAATCGCGTGTATAAAAATCGCGCCAATATAATTCTTGCAAATCACCCCAATCCGTTGCAATGAGCACATATTGATTTTGGCATGGGAACAGCCAGCAATTGCCAGACAGTTGATCCGACATGTAGAAATCATCTTGAGGTTCGGTTTCATCGAAAGGGTAGAGCAAAGGAGTATGGTGCTCAATGATTCGATGTGTATAAATCTCAACCACAGACTGCCCAAGCAGATGGCGTAATGCTTCGATAGAAGGTGCGTCAGTTAAAATCTCAAAATGTTTCATCATTGATGCCTAGTGCGAAATGGGCTACCTGAAAATTTCAGGTAGCCTTTATTCATGCCGCCATTCTTACGCCTTGGGCAGGGTAACGCCGGTTTGCCCCATGTATTTGCCTTTTCGGTCTTTATAGGAAGTTTCGCACACTTCGTCGCTCTCGAAGAAGAGCACTTGCGCTACGCCTTCTCCAGCGTAGATTTTGGCAGGCAGCGGCGTGGTGTTGGAGAATTCGAGCGTTACATAGCCTTCCCATTCCGGCTCGAACGGGGTCACGTTCACGATGATGCCGCAGCGGGCATAAGTGGATTTGCCCAGGCACACGGTGAGCACGTTGCGTGGGATGCGGAAATATTCCACCGTGCGCGCCAGCGCGAAAGAGTTGGGCGGGATGATGCAGCAGTCGTCTTCCACGGTAACGAAGTTTTTCGGGTCGAAGTTTTTCGGATCGACGATGGTGCTGTTGATGTTGGTGAAGATTTTGAATTCGTTGGCGCAGCGGATGTCGTAGCCGTAGCTGGAGGTGCCGTAGGAAATAATGCGGCGGCCGCCTTGCTCTTTGATTTGGTTCGGCTCGAACGGCTCGATCATGCCGTGCTCTTCGGCCATGCGGCGTATCCACTTGTCGGATTTGATGCTCATGGTGTTTGTCCTGGGGTAAGTTGGTTTGGGGGAGGCTACCTGAAAGCACAGCTGAAGTTTTCAGGCAGCCTTATTCTATCTTTATTTTCAGGTAGCCTGCCGGCTGGATAGGCTACCTGAAAAATTGATGTTTACTCCTGCCAGCCGCCTAGAAGCGATACCAATTCCTGCAGCAGGGTAGAGAGCGCTTCGGCCATCAGGATTTGCGAGGCAAAGGCCAGGCTGGCGGCATCGTCGCCGTGGCTTTCGGCCTCTTCCTGCAAAACGTCTAAATACTGGATGCGTTTGAGCGTGAAATCCTGGGTGAGCACGAAGGCAATCTGCTCGCGCCACACGAGGCCTAGCTGGGTAACGGTTTTGCCGGTTTTCACGTGCTGCACCACTTCGTCGGCGGTCAAATCCTGTTTCGACACGCGCACGGTGGGCGCGGCATCGCCCGTGCCTTTGAGTTCGCACATATCATCCAGCTCGAAGCCGCCACCACACGCGCCGGCGAGCAGCCATTCGGTCATCAGGGAGGAAGGCGATTGTTTGGTGTTCGGCAGTTTGGCTTCGAGCCCGCCCAAGGCTTCGCGTAGCTTGGCCAGCAGGTTTTCCGCACGGGTGGCCGAGGCTTGGTTTACCAGCAGGAAGCCGCTGCGCGTGTCGCACACGGCCTGCGTTCTGCTGCTGCGGGTGAAGGCGCGGGGCAGCAGGTCGTCGGTGATTTGTTCTTTGAGCTCCTGCTTTTCTTTGCGACCCACGGTGCGCGCTTCGGCTTCTTGGATTTCGGCGATTTTGTCGTCCAAAATCTCGCGGATCACGCCGGCAGGCAGCACTTTTTCGGATTTCTTCAGCGCCACGCTCCAAGTGAAATCAGCGGGAAACACCAATTCCGGTGAAAACCCTTCCGGCGGTGCAAAGCCTTCGCCAAACCAGTCCAAACCCTGAGGCGGGGCAAATTCGGCCTCTTGCAGCTTGGCGGACAGGGTTTCCAAATCTGGCAGTTTGTCTTTGTTGAGGGGGTAAAAGCTGACTTGTTTAAACCACATTTTGCTTGTTGTTTCTATCTGTTTCAAAGCGCGGCATTATACCGCCAATCCGGCCAGTTTGCCGTTTCCCCCAAAACTTACTGCGCAGGCTTGCTTTTGCCAAAGGCTACCTGAAAGCATGAGCTTCAAATCAAAGTGAAAACCAAGGCTATACAAAGTGAAGGTATGGTGTCTGCGAAGCCCAAGTGCCCGCTTCCATCCAAATTCAAAATAGCCCGTACCCTGCTGCCACTTGACAGTGCTTTTTGCATCGGTATAATGCGCGCTCTTTCCCGCATGCGCCCATCGTCTAGAGGCCTAGGACACTGCCCTTTCACGGCGGCAACCGGGGTTCGAATCCCCGTGGGCGTGCCACTATTTCAAAAGCTCTGCTTAATGCAGGGCTTTTTTGTTTGGCTGAATGGGTATTCGGATAGTATGGCATGAATGCACATTTTTATGGATAAAGTACTTGTTTCTTCAATGTATTGTCTCTTATTGCCACACTGGTCGTGCTGTCTGTATCTCACAGGCTTGCACATGAGTAAATGATTGCTGCAACTATATGAAGGGAGAGATAAGTGGGAGATGTAGGAGTAGGTAGTTTAGGTATTTGGCTAAAAAAAGCCGCCTGAATAATCCAGGCGGCTTTGTGACCACGATAGCTTTAGAGCTTTAGAAAATCTCACGCCAAGAGATACGGCGGATGAGGGATTCGTCAAAGTTGTTGATCGGTACGTCAATAGTTCCGGTATCACCAGCCAAGATGTTACGGATACTATTATTGCCACCAACGTTGGCTTCCCTAGAAGTACCTACCGGAGCAATGATCCCGCCTACTTCCAGCATACCACCTAACTCGTCGTTGCCATCAAAACGACCATCTTTGTTGGTATCAAAAGCTGGTAAATTGTATTGACCGCCATTTTGCAAGCTTACGGCAATCAGCGCAGTCGCACCGTTTACCGAGCATACGTTGCCGGTCGGAGTAGTGCGGACAGCCGTAAAGGTAGCCACTTTATTACGACGGATTGCCGGTTGAGCCACAATAGCCTGACCTTTGAGTAGACTCAGACGCCAGCCTTTATGATGGCTTTGGATAGCGTTCTGGGACACTTGATAAATCTTCTGTGTCAGGGTTTTATTGCTGGAGTAGATGGCATCCACTTCTTTGCCATTATCAGTAAAGCTCTGTCCTAGCAAATCTGCATCGGTGATCGGACCCTGTTCAGCAAAGAGGCCTAGAGCATAGTTCTGCACACCTGGTGAAATATCTGCTAGTGAGAAGTATTGGCCGGTACCAGCGACTACATACAGATGACCACCAGTTTGAGTGATGACAGGAGCTGCGGTAATTGGTGCACCTGTGCCACTAGGGGTGTACAAGGGCTGATTGCCATAAGCTTTTTCCCATAATCCGTTGGTTTTGTTGTAATCTACGCGCCACATTTTGCCGCTCAGATCACCAACAAATACGGCTTCGGGCATCTTGTCTCCATCACGGTCGTATATAGCCGGTTCGCCCACGCCATCTTGGCCCAAAGGCACTTTCCAGTAGTTGGTATTCAGCTGCCAGTTGCCAGTATTGTCTGCGCGCAGAATATACAGGTAGCCATTGCTGGAGCCGCTATTTACGCCACTGCTGAAGATCACGATCGGATTGCCGTCTTTATCTTTGGCAATGGAGGGTTTGCCAACAGTGAGGCCAAGGTCGGAATCATCAGCATTGGAGAATTCCCACATTACGTTATGGGCACCGGGGTTGCTCAAATCAGTTACATCTAGAGCATACACCGAAGCACCACCACGACCGGCAGTACCCACCACAATAGATTTTGCAGTAGTACCGAAGCAAACTTCATCTGTAACCGGGGTACCGTCGTTCAGATATTGATGAACCGGCTGGGAATGCGATGGTACAGGCAAAGATAAGTTATACAGTTTCGGTAGCGCTGTGGAGGGGATATAGCCCATCACTTCCTGACCGTCTTGGTTCAGAACATGCAGTACGCCGGCATTAGATGCAGTTACATAGAAGTTTTTACGAACCATGATGTTGCTGTCGGCATAATTACAGCCTGCAGGTTTATTGTGCGGAGGCAAAATAGGCTGTACACCAGAGTTAATAATGGTGCCTAGCAGGCCATTTTCGCGTTTACGCCAAGCAGTACCTTCTAAGCTTGGGTCGCCCAGAGTATATTGCACCAAGCTAGCAGCAGAAGCACCGGCATTCAGTGCAGTGCTGAATTGTGCTACGTTGCCTGGGGTAAAGGCGGTAGTAGTGCCATTGGAGGCCTCGGTAAATAGCTTACGAGCAGACCAGCCCGACGCGGTATGGAAAGCTTCCATTTTGGTTGAAGCACGCCATGCCGGAGTAAAGGTTAAACCGTTGCCTTGAGCACCAATGCGTTGGGCGATAACATCACCGGAGAGCTTGTCTACGTTATAAGAAGACTGCAAACCCAAAGTTTTATTGGCACCGACATCTACGACAGAGTTTTGGTGTTCGGTTACGCCCACAAATGCTTGAGACGGATCATTGTATTCATTCGCTTTTTGGAATGCATCCTCCAAAGCCTTAGTCATATTTTCTGGGCTATTACCCAAGGCGAAGTTTTTCGGCATACCATCAGGGAACAATACCGGCGAGCTGCTGACTCCTAGAGTATCAGCAGTCCAGCTTTCACGGGATTGATTTGGCATAGTAATACCGGGTTTATAATCGAAACCACCGTATTTGGCTGCCCAGTAATATGTATTACCGAGCGAGGCCGGGTTATCTTTCTCAAAACGACCAAAACCTGTTTCCAATACGTCGATGGTGAAGGTATTAATGTATTGGTCACCTGGAATATCTTGACGGATGTCATGCGTTCTGCCCCAATAAGCCAATGCAACTAAGCCGGCAGGAGAATAATCCGTTCCTTCCTTAACAGGTCGGCCTGCATATGAACCGCGAGATTTATCCCATGAGTCACCATCAAGGCCTTTAAATTTTTCCTGATCTAAGATGTCTCTTAGAAGCTTTTCAGTCTGGATCTCAGGGTCATCTTTTACCCCGCTATTCGGGCTGAAGTTGGGCAAGTCTTTCTCATCATGGGTAAAGGTATCACCAATCAGAATCATGGTGTTAGAGCGGCACTGTGCTTCATCCCGAGAAGCCAAGCCGCGTGTGAGCGGGTCATCCCAATCGTAAATCATTGGGAAACCATCGGCTGTAGTCGGGTTGATACCATATTTGCGCTGAGTCTGCTCATAATATACGGGCATTCCTTTATTGCGCAAATAACGCTGAGCGGTATAGAACAGCTCGGCTGAGGTATCAAGGCCTTTATAGTTGCCGGCATCACCAAATTTATTGATATAGTTGATGGCGCCGCTATTTGATACATTGGTTTTGCGGGCATCGTCGTCGTCTGGGTTTACAGCCAGTACACCTGTTCTTTCATCCCACTCTTGACCGTAAGTGATGCCGTTTTCGCGTTGTGTACGATCCAAATATTTCATACGGGTACGCAAAACACCACCACTCACATCGTTCGTATAGTTCAACTGATAGCTGAATACAGCAAAACGAGCAGGGCGGCTATCCGGCCCCTCACCACGACCATATTTCTGCATCAGGCCTTCTGGCTTGTACAGACTGCCGTATTGCCGACAGTTTGATGCCAAGCTAGACGTGCCCAATGTGCCGGGGTCACAGGCCTTTACTACCACCGGTAACCAAGCATTCGTTAAGTTTGCTTTACCTTGAGAGGCATTGTATGCTGTTTGTACAATTGGTTGGGTAGCTCCTGGTGCAATACGGGGATTAATTTGGCTGCGGTCTTGATACATCAGGGCGCCATCGCGATTCATGCGCACCGGCGTAACATAGAAGCTCTCATTCACAAAGAAAATCTTGCTGGGTCGACCGATTTTCTCGCTGGCAGCCACTAGCCCTTCATTCAAAGAAGCTTTGCCAGGAATAGGGGAGGCGTAGTAGCGGAAACCCAACGCCCTGGGCAAACCGGGCACATCTGAGGTGGTTGCAAAAGAATCTACCATGCTAGAAGGGATAATCCTCTTCAGGAACATGAAGTCACGAACTGTCGGTGCAGTACCAATATCGATTGCCCTTAAGCGCAAACGGAAAGTTTGGCTACCGTTTTGTTGGCTGCGCGGGTTAACATAGGCGCGGCGCAAGAATGTACCTCTGTCCGCAATCGGCGCGGCGTCGGTTGTATCGCCGGCAGTATAGTTAGCCGCAGCGTTACCTACACCACGCGCCCTGTTACCACCGGTTAAGGAGTAGCGGAAAATATCAATGGCGGACATCGTGGCCCAGTTTAGGAAGTTGCCGCTATACTCATCGGTAGTGCCACTACACAGGCCCACATTGCCGTCAGCATCGGTGGTGGCTTTCGAAGAAACCTCGAAATATCCATCATTGCTGCCATAGTTCTTGAATATATAACACTTGGTATTATCAAAATATCCCAAATAATATCGTTTCCAATGATTTTGCCATTGAGCCTGATTGGTACCAATCCTTAATGTTGGATACCCATCATATATAAAGTCGTTATTAGAGTAAGCGGCACCGGCTGTCGGGTGCTCTACGGATGGCGTCAGGGTGATGTTTGGGCCGTGGGCAATGGTAACGCCGGTAAGCGGTTTGTTGCTGATGCTCACCGTTGCCGCTTGCGCGGCACAGCTGATGCCAAAAATGGCAGCCGCCAGCATCGTCGGCCTAAAATGTTTTTGTATATTAGAGGTTTTCATTTTCGTCATTCCATGTTTAAGTAGACTGAGTAGCGCCTTCCCTGAATCAACAAACCCTATCAAAACATTGCAATAGACAAGGTTTACTTTACTCGGCAGTTTCTATTATAACCCGTTTCCATATAAAGAAAAATAAGGGTATATCCTTTAATAGCAAGCAATTTTACTGCCATCTACTAGATGAGGGTGCGTAAAATTAGGCAATTTCTTCCTCTTTGTGCTCGGTTGCTATTGTTTGATTGGGGTTCTCTGCTAAGTTTGTTAGTATCTCGCTCAGGTTGCTTAATTTCATTGATGTTTATCAATATATTATTGCTCTTGGATGGTTGTTTGCCGCAGATTATATTGACAATTTACGGCAAAATCTGTGCTTGGTGCGCTGATGTGTAAGAGATGTATTTTGGATCATTTGGAAATTGCCTGCCGTTGTTTGTCAGAAAAAGCGGGTAGAGAGACAGTAAAAAGGCTACCTGAAACGGTTTGACCGGTTTCAGGTAGCCTACATTTTGGTTGCTATGTGGCGCTGGGCTCAAGCTGTACCGATCGGGCGGCAGGCGATCATGTAGTTGACGTCTGTTCGCTGGCAGAGGCGGTAGCGGCGGGTGAGGGGGTTGTAGGTGAGGCCGCTGGTGGCGGTGATGGTTAGGCCGGCTTGGCGGCAGAGGCGGGCAAGATCGGCGGGGTTGATGAAGCGCTGCCAGTCGTGGGTGCCTTTGGCTACGAGGCCGAGCAGGTATTCGGCGGCGATGATGGCTTGGGCGTAGGATTTGGCGGTGCGGCTGAGAGTGGAGAAAAAGAGGCTGCCGCCGGGCTTGACCAGTTTGGCGCAGGCGGCAATCACGGAGGCGGGGTCGGGCACGTGTTCCAGCATTTCCATGCAGGTAACCACGTCGTAGGCGGCGGGCTGCTCGGCGGCGAGCGCTTCCACGCTGATGCAGCGGTAGTGCAGGTTGGCCAGGCCTTGTTGTTCGGCATGGGCTTGGGCTACCTGAAGGGATTTTTCGGCCATGTCGATGCCGGTGGCTTGCGCGGCTTCGCGGGCAAGGGCTTCGCTGAGGATGCCGCCGCCGCAGCCCACGTCGAGTACGTTTTTGCCGGCCAGCCCGCCGCTGTGTTCGCGGATGAAGCCTAGCCGCAGCGGGTTGATTTCATGCAGGGACTTAAATTCGCCCTCGGGATTCCACCATTGGGCGGCTAGGCGGCTGAATTTGTCGATTTCGGCGGCATCGACATTTGGGGCGCTGGTGTTCATGTTTTCTCCAAAAAGGGGTTTCAGGTAGCCTCAATTTAAGCGTGAGGCTACCTGAAAAATGCAGCGGCAAAAGGCTTAGCGGCGGCCGCTGTTGTAGCGTTGCAAGCTGCGCTGCACGGGGGTTTTGATGGCGGCGCAGTATTGTTGCTGGGATTTACCTGCGGTTTGGCTGTCAAGAAAGGTGCGAACTTCGGCTTCGTTCAGTAGGCTTTCGCAGTTGGCTTGTTCGAACTGTTGCTGAGCGGCGTTAAAGGCGTTTTTGTAGCGTTCGTCTTGGGCTGCAGCGGGCTCGCAGGCAGAGACGTGGATGACGATTTGGAAGCCGTCTTTCAGATAGCCCAGGCATTGTTGTTTGCTGGCTTGGGCAGGTGCGGCTTGGGCAAGGGCGGGGAGAAGGGCGGCAGTAAGGAGGGCCAGGGTGCGGAGTTTCATTGGAGGAATTCCTTGTATGTGGCTGGGAAGAGGGGCTACCTGAAAATTGCTTTTCGGTTTTTCAGGTAGCCTGTGGGTTATTTGACGTTGCGGTAGCGGTGGGCAATGCCTGGCAGTTCGTCTTTGACGGCGGGGCAGAACAGGCGGCTGGTCTGACCGAGTCGCTGGAGTTCAAGATTGATGGCGGCTTGGGCTTCGTCTTCACTGACGATGTCTAGGCAGCTGTCGTGCTCGAATTGAATCTGGGTGTTTTTGAAGGCGGTTTGGTAGCGCTCGCTGGTGGCGGAATCGGGACGGCAGGCTTCGGTAAAGGCGGAGAGGTTGTTGCCATCGACAACGTAGCGCAGGCATTGGGCTTTTGCGGCGGCGTGTTCGGCAGCTTGGGCGTTGTCTTGCGGGCTGTTGTCTTGTGGCTCGGGGCTAGGCTGCGGGCGCTCTTGGGTGTGGGCGGGTTGTTCGTTATCTTGCTGGCGGGCTGGCCGGCTGTGCCGGATTGGGGGGTGGGCGGCGTTGTGTCCGGTATCGCGCTGCTGGCGGGCGTTGGAGCGGGTGTTGGCAGGTTTGGTTTCCTGTTGTTGGCGTGAGTGTGCACGGCCGTTGGCGGACCGGTTGTTGTCGTGCTCCCTGCTTTGGCTGTTGCGACCGCGGGCTGGTTTGGCATCCTGCTGCTGGCGCGAGTTGGCGCGGCCGTTGGCCGGTTTGTTGCTGTCTTGGGTTCTGTTTTGACTATTGCGGCCGCGCTGGGGTTTGTTGTCTTGCTGTTTGGAAGATGAATTCCTGCCGGAGGAGGCGTGCTCTTGTGGCTTGCTCTGCGCGGGTTTGGATTGGGATGCGCGGCCGGATGAGGGTCTGGCGGGGGCGGCGATGGCGAGTGCGGGCAGGATGGTGGCGAGGACGGCTAGGGTTTTGAGTTTCATGGGGTCTCCTTGGGTTTGTGCTTTCGGGCTGCCTTGGTTTGGCGGGCTGCATTGGTTTCCTGTTGTTTGAATTGCGGTGCGAAGGCTACCTGAAAGCGTGGATTTGGGCAACGGGTGTGCTAAGCCGGCCGGCTGCGGAAATCTTTTGGTTTGGCTGAGGCTTTGTGAGAATTCGGCTTCCTTCATGCGGGTATTCTGTGCCTATTTATAGTGGATCGAAATAAGAATGGGGCAAGGCGGCGAGCCGCAGATGGTACGAGCAGTATAGTAGGGTCAACACAGTAGCACTCTTATTTTTTAATCTACTAATATGATAGCTTTGCTGGATGTGGTTTCTTAGGCGGTATATATGCGGTGGGTGGTTTTATTGCAGCTGGATATTGAGGGAAGGCTACCTGAAAAATTTCAGGTAGCCTTTATTGTGCTACAGGTACGGTTTATTTGGCACCGTCTGCATCGCCGAATTGTGCTTCTGCTTTGTCAACCGTGGGCTTGATGGCGGCGCAGTATTGCTCGTTGCTGAGGTTTCTGCCGCCCAAGCGGTTGATTTCAGCCATCATGGCGTTGCGGACATCGGCTTCGCTCAATATGTTCTGGCAGCCGTGGTTTTGGAAAAGGGAGCTGGCGTTGCCAACTTCGGGGGCTTGCGCGGCTTCTTCCCGGCTGTTGCCTTTGCATGTTACGTTGTAGGTAATCATGTGGGCACGTGCGGTGGCGATGTCTAGGCACATGGCTTTTTGCGACTGCTGGGGGCGGCGGTTTGCCCGGCCGTGCGGTGCGGCCAGGGCAAAGATGGGCAGGATGGCAGCGGTGAGGAAGGCTAAAATATGGGGTTTCATGGTGTTTTCCTTATGTTGGGAGAGTTGTTAGAAATCTCAAACAGCTTTGATGATGTTTATCGGATGCGGTATTGCGGTGCATAGTATTCGGCGGCAGTTTTCAGTTCAGGGCACATCTCTTGTGGAAATTCTTTGATGGTTTCAACGGCAGTCTCAATTGGAAATGCAATGATGGTTCGATCGTCTTCGGAGATAAGCTGATTGCATTGCTGCTCTCGAGAGCGGCGGTCAGCAATGTCGGCAAGTGCGTTGTAGTGAGCAGCAGTGTTTCGGTTGAGACCGCAGTACCGTGCATAGAAAGACATGGAAAGGGCAGCACGGATATGATTGCCGCACTGCCGTTTGAGAGTTTGCTCGGCAGACGGTGTGGTTTGCGGCTTGGATTGGGGTTCGGCAGGAACAGGAGAGGATAGAAGAATAAGGGATAGTAGTGCGGCAGCTTTGGATTTCATAAATTACCTTATTATACTGTGATTTAGGTAAGGATATAGATTGTTGGCTGATAGCCGATGAGAAACATCCAATTATAACGGCAGACTCCTGAAAACGTAACCTCCCCTTTCGGGCAGCCTATGCCAGGGTTACCGCTGCCACAACACAAACGCCTCGTGTTTCTCGCGCGGGCGGTTGGCGCTGGCGAGTTCGGCGGCATCGGGCACGGCTTCATGGCGCAGGGTGGCGACGAAGCGGCAGTTTTCGCCTAAGGGGTAGCGGCCGTATTCCTGCCAGGCATGGCGCACCACGGCGTGCTGCGCGGAAACGCAGGCATCGGCCGGCAGCTCGGCTTCCAGCCGCTGCACCACGGGGCGGTAGCTTTTGGCTGCATCCAGCCAGGGCAGGAACAGGGTGAGGATGAGCGACCAGCACAGCGTAAGCCCGGCCGCCCAGTTGGTAACCGCCTGTCGGCCGCGCACGTATTTGCGCGTAATCGCCAAGAGCCACACCGGCGTGAACAATACGGCCACGATAACCGGGAAGTAATCGATATCCCGCTGATAATACGGGCTGAAATAAGCCGCGCGCTCGGCCAGCTTGGCCGGCCAGCCGAAGTTCATGGCGAAAAAGCCGAGCCACACAAACATCGCCAGCGAGCCGAACGTCATGATGCCGAACCAGTTGAAAAACGCCGCCGCGCCGCGCCGCAGCTGGTCGGCTTGCGCTGCTGCCGCCAACACCAACGGCGGCAACAGCAGCATTAAATTGTCTTCTGCGTGCTGTGGCGAAGCGGCCAGCATCAGGCCGAACACCGCCAGCCAAATCAGGCACAGGCTGTTCCAGCCATGACGCGGCAGGCGGCGCTGGCGGTAGAGCGTCCACAAGGCCAGCGGCCAGGCCGGGAAGGCAAACCACAGCAGGTTTTTCAGATAATAAGCGGCGGAAAAACCGAAATCCAAGCGGGCAAAGCCGCCGAACGGCGCGAGCGCGTGATACCGCCACCATTGCAGGAAGGCCTCGTGCGACAAACCATTGAGCACCAGCGGCCACACAAACAGCAAAGGCAGCGTCAGCCCTGCTGCCGCCAGAAGCGTGAGCCAGAAGCGTTTGTTGTGCCAATGCGAATCCAGCAGCAACAGCGCCGTGGTGAGCATCACGCCCAACAGCGGCAGCAGGCTACCTGAAAGCGACAATACCGTCCAACCCAAAAGCGTGAGCACAATCGCCTTCACGGTTTTCTGCCGCGCCATCGCCAGCGCGTAGAAACTCAGGCTCAAGCCGCACAGGGTAACGATTTGCCCGCCGATGAAGTGGCTCATCATCAGCAGGCCCGGGCAGCCGATCAGCACCAACACCGCCGTGCGCCCGTTGCGCCGACCCAAAAGCATCCGCCCCGCGCCGCCCATGGCCGCGAGCGATACCGCCGCGAGCAAGGCATTCACCATGCGCACCGCCTCATACGGCGGCAAATGGCCGAACAGTTTCAAAAACAGCAGGGAAAGCCACATATACAGCGGCGGCACATCCCAAAACAGTGCCCCGCTATCCTGCGGCAGCCACCATTGCCCGCTCTCCGCGGCCTGACGGATGACCGCATACACCAAGGGTTCGTCTTGCCACAAATCATGCGCAAACACGCCCGGCCACAGCCAGACAAAAGCCAGCAGCAGCAAGAGCCAGGGCCGCTCGTAAGTGGGCGGGGCGGGGCGTTGCTCGGGCGGAACGTAGGTTAGCATGGGATGTTTGGCGGGAAATTCAAATTGGGCGCTATTGTATAGCAAAGTGCGGGGCGGAGGTGGATAGGTGGGAGGCTACCTGAAAATGGAGCGGCTGCGAAATGGGAATATGGCAAGGCAGGATGGTGCTGTGCCGCCGTTTGGCGTGGCTGTTTGCCGGCTTTCAGGTAGCCTGCCGGGTTCAGTTGGCGCGGCGCAGGTAGGTGGCGAAGCGGGGCGTGCCTTTGGTGGTGAAGCCGCGGTATTTGTAGGTGATGCGGCTGCCGATTGGCGGCGGGTTGCGGCGGTCGGCGTCTTTGAAGCCCGAGCCGATGCGGAATTCGCCGGTTTCGTTGCGGCAGGACACGGCGCCGAGCAGGCCGGCGTTGCGGCCCTTGCCTTCGTGATGGGCGGTAACGGTGCATTCCGCGTCGTGCGCGCTTTTGAGCTTGAGCAGATTGTCGCTGCGGCCGCCTTGGTAGGGAGTATTGGGGTTGCGCAGCATCACGCCTTCGCCGCCTTGGGCTTCGATTTGGCGCAGGAATTGTTGGGCATGGGCGGCATCGCGCACGGGGGTTTGCGGGATGACGGCGATTTTGGCCTGTGGGTGGGCGGCAAGGTGGCGCTGCACGAGGGCGAGGCGCTGATACAGGTTGCCCGGGGCTTGCGGCGCGTCAAAAACGTGCAGCTTGATACCGCTCCAATCGCCGTTGGCGCTGCGGACGGCGGCGGAAATCTGCTCGAATGCGCCGCGCCGGCTGTAGAGCTCGCCGTCGAGCGGATAGGGCGGGAAATCGCGGGTGAAACCGGCGGGCGGGGAGAAGGGGTGGCCTTGGCGGCTGATGAGTTTGCGCCCGTCCCAATAGGCGCGTACGCCGTCGAGCTTTTCACTCATCGCCCAGCCGGCAATATTTTGACCGTTGTACTCTTTGGCCAAGATAAGGTTGGGCGCGGCGTACAGGGGAGGAGCGAACAGAAGGGCGGCGAGGGCGAGGAGGAGTGATTTCATGGCGGTTTTGTTTGGAGGGTGGAGGCTACCTGAAAGCGCGGTTTCAGCGCAATTTCTGCAAAAACGGATTAAACGCGATTTCCCACAAAAAGCCGTCGGGATCGGCGAGGTAGCCGCTGTAGCCGCCCCAGAACACTTTTTGCGGGGCTTTGATGATATTGATATTTTTCGCTGCGAACTCGGCAAACAGTGCGTCCACTTCGGCTTCACTGCCCACGTTGTGCGCCAAGGTAAAGCGTGGGAAGCCGCTGCTTTGTTCCGGTATTTGTGCGTCGTGCGCCAGGGTGGCTTTGCCAAACAGGGCGAGCAGCAGCGCGTTTCCGGCTTGGAAAAATGCAATATTTTCGTTGCTGTCGGCCGTTTCCTGCCAGCCGAATACCTCCCGATAAAAACGGCGCGATTCGGCAAGGTTGGCTACGCCGAGCGTAATGTAGTTGATATGTTGTTCCATCAGCTGTCCTTGATAGTCGGAAGAGGTGTTGAAAGGCTACCTGAAAAGCGATTCTGCATTTTCAGGTAGCCTTTGTCATGCCGCGCTTTAAGACGAAGCGAAGGCTTCAAACGGCACGGCGAGCAGGGGCTCGGCACCTTGGCGGATGCGTTCGGCGCAGGCGTGGGCTTGGGGCAGCACGTAGGCGAGGTAGGCGCGGGCGGTGTGCTGCTGGGCTTGGCAGAATGCGCTGCCGAAGCGTGCTTCTGCGTTGCGGGCGGCCAGGAAGTTTTGCGCCAGGGCGTCGGCGCCGAGGGTGAGGGAGATTTGCTCCAGATAGGCGGCAGCGTTTAGGGCGGTGGCGGCGGGGTTGGTTTCGTGCTGCTGCACGAGGAGGGCGGTGCTGCGTTCGGCCAATTCGAGGGCGCGTTGGAGCGGCTCGGCGGTGGCGGGCTCAACGGCAGCGAGCGCGTTGGCGGTTTGCTGGGCTTCGGCGAGCAGGGTGCGCACGAGGCTGCCTTTGTCGGACACGGTTTTGCGGGCGAGGTCGGCGGCCTGCACGCCGTTGGTGCCTTCGTAGATGGCGGTGATGCGCACGTCGCGCACGAGCTGGGCGATGCCGGTTTCTTCGATATAGCCTGCGCCGCCGAACACCTGCATGGCGAGGTTGGCGAGTACGGTGCCGTTGTCGCTGCACCAGGCCTTAACAATGGGGATGAGGTAGTCGAGCCGGCCTTTGGAGGCTTTTTTGACGACGGGGTCGGGGTGTTGGTGCGAGGCGTCGAGCGCGGCGGCGGCTTGGAGATACAGGGCGCGCTGGGCGGCGATGGTGGCTTTTTGCACCAGCAGCATGCGGGCAACGTCGGGGTGGTGGATGATGGTGAGCGGGGTGCCGTCGGGCGCGCTGCCTTGGATGCGCTCGTGGGCGTAGGCCAGTGCCTGCTGGTAGGCGGCTTCGGCCACGGCGTGGCCTTCGATGCCCACGCCTAGGCGGGCGTGGCTCATCATGGTGAACATATAAAGCAGGCCGCGCCCGGCTTTGCCGATGAGGTAGCCTTCAGCTTCGTCGAACTGCATCACGCAGGTGGGGCTAGCGTGGATGCCCATTTTATGTTCGATGGCGGTGGCAGACACGCCGTTTCTCTCGCCGATGCTGCCGTCGGGCTTGATTTTGTATTTGGGCACGATAAACAGGGAAAGGCTTTTAATGCCGGAAGTGGTGCCGGGCAGGCGGGCAAGCACGAGGTGGATGATGTTTTCGGTCAGCTCGTGTTCGCCCCAGGTGATGAAGGTTTTCTGGCCGCTGATGCGGTAGCTGCCGTCTTCCTGCGGCACGGCTTTGGTGGCCACTTGGGAGAGGTCGGTGCCGGCCTGCGGCTCGGAGAGGTTCATGGTGCCGCTCCAAATGCCTTGGCTCATTTTAGGCAGGAAGGTTTGTTTCTGCTCTTCGGAGCCGTGTTTGGCAATGGTTTCCACCGCGCCCACGGTGAGCATGGGCAACAGCGAGAGGGCGAGGTTGCCGCAGTAGTACATTTCTTCGCACGCGGCGGAAATCACGGCAGGCAGGCCTTGGCCGCCGTATTCGGTCGGGGCGCGCAGGCCGGGCCAGCCGGCTTCGCAGAAGGCTTGGTAGGCGGCGGCGAGATCGGGATGGGTGATGACTTTGCCGTTTTCCAAACGCGCGCCGTGCAAATCGCCGGTGCGGCCGGTGGGCAGGAAGACTTCTTCGCTGAACTTGGCCGCTTCTTCGATGATGGCGGTGGCGGTGTCTTCGTCCAGGCCGCTTTCGGCATACCATTGGGCGATTTCGGCCAGGTTGCCGTGGGTTTGTAGGGCGAATAAGAGTTCGTTTACGGGGGCGCGGTAGGACATGGAAGGCTCCTTTGTAGTAGAAGGGACGATACGGGCTAGCATAGCAAATCCGCAGGGGCTTGGGTATGGCGGCGGCGGGCTGGCTTGATACGTAGCAAAAAAGGCTACCTGAAACTTTCAGGTAGCCTTGGACAGGGTGTCGGGTGCGGGAATCCGGCTTATGGTTTTTCAGGTAGCCTAAGGTGGGGTGTAGGGTGCGTGCCTGTGGCACGCACGCCGTTGCCCGTTATTCCCAAGCCGCGTGCGTGCGTTCCGCACACACCCTACACCTTGGAAATAAGCAGGCTACCTGAAATCTATTTTTCAGGTAGCCTGTTGATAAGGCAGAGTGCAGGTTGGGTTAGTAAACCCAACCTGCACTCTTGTTTGTTGGGTTACGCCTGCGGCTAACCCAACC
>NZ_KV804547.1:131403-135837 GCF_001811325.1 Eikenella sp. HMSC071B05
TACGGGGGCGCGGTAGGACATGGAAGGCTCCTGTGTACTAGAAGGGAAGATACGGGCTAGCATAACAAATCCGCAGAAGATTGGGTATGGCGGCGACGGGCTGGCTTGATACGTAGCAAAAAAGGCTACCTGAAACTTTCAGGTAGCCTTTGCCATTCCCGCGGCATGTTTAAACGGCCAAGAGCGGCACGATAATCGGGGCGAGGAAGGAGGTGAGGATGCCGTTGAAGATCAGGCCGAGGGTGGCGTAGGCGGCGAAGTGGCCGCTGATTTCCAGGCTGGCGGCAATGCCGATGGCGTGCGAGGCTGTGCCCTGCGCGATGGAGTGCGAGATGGGGTTGCGGATGTGGCTGTGGCGCAGAATCCAAAAGCCGATAAATTGGCCGGTGAGGCCGGCCAGCAGCACGGCGGCCACGGAAACGGCGGGGATGCCGTCTAGCACGTGGGTGATTTCCAGCGCAATCGGCATGGTAACCGATTTGGCGGCGAGCGACTGGCTCACATCGTGGCTGGCGCCAAGCCAGTGGGCAAACAGCACGCCGCTCACAATGCCCACCACGCTGCCCACCAGCTGCGAGGCGGCAATCGGCAGCCATTGGCTGCGGATGCGCGGCCATTGCTGATACATGGGGATGGCCAGGCACACGATGGCCGGCTGCAGCCAAAAGCCGACCATGCGGCCGGTTTGCATGAAATCGTCGTAGCGGATGCCGAAGAGTTTCAGGTAGCCGATGACCAAAGCCGTGCTCACCATCAGCGGGTTGGCCAGCGGGCTGCCGCTGCGCAGGCGCAAAAACAGGCTGAAGCGGTAGATGGCAAGCATCATTAAAATCAGCACAATGGGGTTGGTGGCGACTTCCCTCATTTGTGTTTCCTCAGTATTTCATGCGTTTTCGCGCTGGAGAGCAGCACCAGCACGCTGCTGGCCACGGTGGCGATGGTAATCGACCAGAAATCGTGCGCTACGATGGAGAAATAATCCATCAGTGCCACGCAGGCGGGAATCATCAGCAGCATCATGTGCTGCATGAGGAATTCGGTCATCGGCTTAAACCAGGCCTCCTTCACCCAGCCGGCTTGGAGCAGGCCGAACAAAATCAGCAGGCCCACGATGCTGGCAGGCAGTTTGAGGTGGGTGAGGTGTAAAAGCACTTCGCCTGCGGCTAGGCAGGCAAAAACGATAATGAGTGCGCGTAACATGGTTACTGACCTAAGCTAATGTTGGAAAGAGCGAATTATAGCACCGGACGGGCACTCAGAAGAGATGGAGGCTACCTGAAACCTTTTCAGGTAGCCTCCATCTCTGTTTGGAAAAGGGCGGATTAGTAGCCCAAACGTTGGCAGATGGTGGAAGACAATCCGGCCTGGTTGAGGGTGTAGAAATGCAGGCCGGGAGCGCCGTGGCGCAGGAGGCGGCCGCACATTTCGGTTACCACGTCCAGCCCCAGCGCTTTGATGGAGGCGGTGTCGTCGGCGTAGGATTGCAGCTTCAGCCGCAGCCAGCGCGGAATTTCGGCGCCGCACATATCGGCAAAGCGGGCCAGTTTGGAGAAGTTGGCAATCGGCATGATGCCGGGCACGATGGGGATTTCCACGCCGCGCCCGCGCACATCGTCGAGGAAGCGGAAGTAGGCGTCGGCATTGAAGAAAAACTGGGTGATGGCGGAATCGGCGCCGGCTTTCACTTTGCGCACGAAGCTTTGGATGTCGTCTTCGGCGCTGCGCGATTGCGGGTGGTATTCGGGGTAGGCAGCCACTTCGATGTGGAACCAGTCGCCGAATCGGTGGCGGATGAGCTCCACCAGTTCGTTGGCGTGGTGCAGGCCGGTGGTGCCCAAGCCCATGCCGGAGGGGATGTCGCCGCGCAGGGCAACCACGTGGCGGATGCCCAAATCTTTGTATTCCTGCAAGAGGTCAGTGAGCTCGCCGGCATCCAAGCCCACGCAGGGGATGTGCGGAGCGGCGGCCATGCCTTCGGCAAGGATGTCGCGGATGGTTTGCATGGTGCCTTCGCGGGTGGTGCCGCCGGCGCCGGAGGTGCAGGAGAAAAACTCGGGCTGGTATTGGGAGAGCTGCTTGCGGGTGATTTTCTGTTTTTCGCGGCCTTCGGGCGTGCGGGTGGGGAAAAATTCGAAGCTGAGGGTATTGTGTAGCATGATGGTGGAAACTAAATGCAAAAGAAAGGCGATACGGTAGCGGGCGGCGGGGGTTTAGGCAAGGGCGGCGGGCTGAAAAATTAGCGCTAGTAGATGAATAGAATTCATATTGAGGAGGAGGCTAGCTGAAACCAATTATCTAAAACAGGGCAGCTTTTCAGGTAGCCTGTATTGCATTTAGGGTATGCAGAACAATTCGCTAGCGATGGATTGGCTAGCCATCCTTCTGCCGATGCAGCCAAAATGGTTCACGGCATAAGCACTGTGTTGAGTTGAGCAGCATGGAAGTAGATAAATTCAGGCTACCTGAAATTTTAGCTTCGCCGAAACCCCGCTATGCGGCGTTTAAGGGGCGTTGAAGCTTCGTTTTCAGGTAGCCTGTTTTTAGGCAATTGCTTGCC
The DNA here is from genome assembly GCF_001811325.1 of Eikenella sp. HMSC071B05. Lineage (NCBI taxonomy): Bacteria > Pseudomonadati > Pseudomonadota > Betaproteobacteria > Neisseriales > Neisseriaceae > Eikenella > Eikenella sp. HMSC071B05. Next base: position 133,961 of record NZ_KV804547.1, read on the forward strand.
GATGATTAGTTTTTGCTTTGATCCACCAATTTGTTTTTGGCAATCCAAGGCATCATGCTGCGCAGCTGGGCGCCCACTTTTTCAATTTGGTGGTCGGCGGTCAGGCGGCGGCGGGCAGTCATGCTGGCGTAGTTGGTTGCGCCTTCCTGGATGAACATTTTGGCGTATTCGCCGCTTTGGATGCGATACAGGGCTTTTTTCATCGCCTCTTTGGTGGCAGGCGTGATGACTTCGGGGCCGGTAACGTATTCGCCGTATTCCGCGTTGTTGGAAATGGAGTAGTTCATGTTGGCGATGCCGCCTTCATACATCAAGTCCACAATCAGTTTCAGCTCGTGCAGGCATTCGAAGTAGGCCATTTCAGGCGCGTAGCCGGCTTCCACCAAGGTTTCAAAGCCGCATTTCACCAGTTCAACTGCGCCACCGCACAATACGGCTTGTTCGCCGAACAGGTCGGTTTCGGTTTCTTCGCGGAAGTTGGTTTCAATCACTCCGCCTTTGGTGCCGCCGTTGGCTGCGGCGTAGGAGAGGGCGATGTCGCGGGCTTTGCCGCTTTTGTCTTGATACACGGCAATCAGCGAGGGCACGCCGCCGCCTTTGAGGAATTCGCTGCGCACGGTGTGGCCGGGGCCTTTGGGGGCAATCATCACCACGTCCAAGTCGGCGCGCGGCACGATTTGGTTGTAGTGCACGTTGAAGCCGTGGGCAAAGGCCAATACGGCACCCTGTTTCAGGTTGGGTTCGATTTCGGTGCGGTATACGGCCGGTTGGTTTTCATCCGGCAGCAGAATCATCACCAAATCGGCGGCTTTGGTGGCATCGGCCACGCTGCGCACGTCGAAACCGGCAGCTTGGGCTTTGTTCCAGGAGCCGCCTTGGCGCAGGCCGACAATCACGTTTACGCCGGAATCTTTCAGGTTGGCGGCGTGGGCATGGCCTTGCGAGCCGTAGCCGATGATGGCCACGGTTTTGCCTTTGATCAGGGAGAGGTCGGCGTCTTTATCGTAGTAAACTTGCATGTGGATTCCTTTTTTTGGATTTGGTTAAACGGGACGGACGGCGCGGCCGGTATGCGGTGCGGCGGGCTGGCGGGCTTGTGGCCGCTGCCGGCTGGCGGGCATAGCGGAGGCGGGTAATAGGCGCTGTCGCGGATATTTAGATGCCACATACTACCCGAATTTTGACAATTTGACAGCTTTTTTAGACAAAATTTTTAAAATTGGTTGATAGGAGGGCAAAAAGCTAATATTTTTTAGACATATTGTCTTGTTTAATCCATAAAACTTCGCTTCGCTCCATTTTAGCTACGCAGAAACTCCGCTTCGCTCCGTTTTCAGGTAGCCTTATAATGCTGCCTGCGCAAATTTTTCAAAAAGAACCCACACCATGACCCATCAAGACCTCGGCCTGATTTTCCTGCCTGCCGGCGTGCTTTGTATCTGCTTTGCCGGATTTTGGCAGCTGTATGTGATGATTACCGAAAGCTACACCCTCAACCGCTTTAAAGACAAACAGCTGGTGTGGGTGGTGACGCTGCTGTTTTTCAGCTTCAGCCTGGCTGTGTATTGGCTGTGCCCGAATGCGCGCAAAAAAGGCATCGTGTTTGCCCTGTTCGCTGTGGGCGGAGTGGTGATGTATGTGCTGGCGCGGCTTTGGTTGCCGTTTGCCAAATAATTTTCAGGTAGCCTCACGCCAAACGGCAGGCTACCTGAAATCGTTTGATGCATGCATCATCTGCCCCTTTCCCGTTTAACTTTATTGCAGCTTCGTGTTAGCTGCGCCGCAACCGCGCTTCGCTGGTTTTCACTGCATTGAAGCTTACACTTTAGCTTCGCAGAAACTTAGCCTTGGCTACGCCAAGACATCGTTTTCAGGTA
>NZ_KV804547.1:135937-164253 GCF_001811325.1 Eikenella sp. HMSC071B05
CTACGCCAAGACATCGTTTTCAGGTAGCCTTTCATGAGCAAACCCCACCATCCCGTTACGCCCGCCATCCGTTTTCTGCGCGCGCATAAAATCGAGCACACTGCCATGCAGTATCCCTATGAAGAGCACGGCGGCACGGCGCATTCCGCCGAGTGCCTCGGCATCGACGAACACCAAATCGTGAAAACCATCGTGTTGATTAACGAGCACAAAAAGGGTCTGATTGTGTTGATGCACGGCGACCGCCAAATCTCCACCCGCAACCTTGCCCGCCAGCTAGGCATGAAACACGTGGAGCTGGCCGCGCACGAGCAGGCGCATAAATGGACGGGCTATTTTGTGGGCGGCACCAGCCCCTTCGGCTGCCGCACCGCACTGCCGGTGTATGCCGAACGCAGCATCTGGGATTTGCCGCTGATGTATATCAACGGCGGCGGCCGCGGCCTGTTTGTAACCGTTGCCCCCGCCCCCGCGCTCGCCGCCCTGAACGCGCAGCCGGTGGAAGTGGCGGTGGATTAGCCGCCTTGGTCGCGGTATAAAAGGCTACCTGAAAACGATGTCTTGGCGTAGCCAAGGTTAAGTTTCTGCGAAGCTAAAACGCAAGCTGCAACGCAGTGAAAATAAGTGGTGTGAATTGCTGCAAAGCTAAAGTTTCAGGTAGCCTTAATCTGCTAAAATCCGTTTTTCATCAATCCAAACCACAGTTGCTCAAAATAGAAACCAGGCCGTGCAGTGAACCAACGCCGTATTGTTTCTATTTGGATAACCATAAACACTCGGCAGCCCGAATTTGCTTCAGGCTGCCGCACACCTTTGTCGGTACACTATGAATCTCCCTCTGCCCAAACCCGCGCAAAAGTCCCGCTGGCCGCAGCTTTCCGCTGGCAGCCTGCCTTATTTCCTTGCTTCTGCCCTGCCGGAGAAGCCGCTCAAGCTCGTGCTCACGCCCGATGCCGAAACTGCGCTGCGCCTGCAAACCGCGTGGCGATTCTTCCGCCCGCAAGACAACGCGCTTTTCCTGCCCGATTGGGAAACGCTGCCTTACGAGCGTTTTTCGCCGCATCAGGATTTGGTGTCTGAGCGGCTGTCGGTGCTGTGGCAGCTGAAAAACGGCGTGGCGGACGTGCTGTTTGTGCCCGTTGCCACCGCCATGCAGCAGCTCGCGCCGCCGCCCTTCCTGCTGGGGCGCACGTTTTGGCTGAAAACGGGGCAGACGCTGGATTTAGACAAACTGCGCGAAAATCTGGTGGAAGCCGGCTATTCTGCCGTGTCCAACGTGGTGGCTGGCGGCGAATTTGCCGTGCGCGGCGGGATTGTGGATTTGTTCCCCATCGGCAGCAGCACGCCCTACCGAATTGATTTATTCGACGACGAAATCGACAGCATCAAAACTTTCGATCCCGACACCCAGCGCACCCTTGCCCCCGTGTCTGAAATCCGCCTGCTGCCCGCGCACGAATTCCCCACCGATGCCGATGCGCAAAAAATCTTCCGCACCCGCTTCCGCGAGGAAATCCAAAGCAACCCGAACGAGGCCGCCGTGTATCAAGCCGTGAGCAACGGCCAATTCGGCGCAGGCGTGGAATACTACCTGCCGCTGTTTTTTGAAGACGGCTGCGCCAGCCTGTTCGACTACATCGGCGAAAACGCCCTGGCCGTATGCGTGGGCGAAGTGCACGCCGAAGCCGTGCACTTCGAAGGCGAAATCAAATCGCGTCACGCGCTGGCGCAGGGCGACCCAAGCTATCCGCCGTTGCACCCGCAGCATTTGTATCTTACTGCCGACCGCTTTTCAGGTAGCCTGAAAGCCTACCCGCAAATCTGGCCGGATTTTTCCGCCACCTCGCCCCATACCCTGCCCGATGTGGCGGTAAACCGCCAATCCGAACAACCGCTGGCTGCGTTGCAAGATTTTCAGACAGCCTTTGGCGGCCGCATTCTGCTGTGTGCCGAAAGCGCCGGCCGGCGCGAAACCATGCTCGGCTTCTTTGCCCAGCACGGCCTGAAACCCAAACCCGTGGCCGGCTGGCAGGCATTTTTAGATGACAACGCGCCGCTATGCATTACGGTTACGCCGTTGGCAGAAGGCTTCCAATTGGGCGGGCTACCTGAAAACAGCCAGAATGCCCTTTCAGGTAGCCTGCACCTCGCCGTCATCACCGAATCCGAGCTGTATCAATACGTTGCCCGTTCGCGCGTCCACAGCCGCCGCAAGAAACACGCCGCCGTTTCAGACGGCCTGTTGCGCGACCTTGCCGAAATCAATATCGGCGACCCCGTCGTTCACGAAGAACACGGCATCGGGCGCTATATGGGTTTGGTAACGATGGATTTGGGCGGCGAAACCAACGAAATGATGTTGCTCGAATACGCGGGCGAAGCGCAGCTTTATGTGCCCGTTTCGCAACTGCATTTGATTAGCCGCTACTCCGGCCAGGCGCATGAAAACGTCGCCCTGCACAAGCTTGGCAGCGGCGCGTGGAACAAGGCAAAACGCAAAGCCGCCGAAAAAGCGCGCGACACCGCCGCCGAGTTGCTCAATCTCTACGCCCAACGCGCCGCCCAATCGGGACACAAATTTGAAATCAACGAGTTGGACTATCAGGCGTTTGCTGACGGCTTCGGCTACGAAGAAACCGAAGACCAAGCCGCCGCCATTGCCGCCGTGATTAAAGATTTGACGCAGGCGAAGCCGATGGACCGCCTTGTTTGCGGCGATGTCGGCTTCGGCAAAACCGAAGTCGCCCTGCGCGCCGCGTTTGTGGCGGTGATGGGCGGCAAACAGGTCGCCGTACTCGCCCCGACCACGCTTTTGGTCGAGCAGCACGCGCAAAACTTTGCCGACCGCTTCGCCGATTTCCCCGTGAAAGTCGCCAGCCTTTCGCGTTTCAACAACAGCAAAGCCACCAAAGCCGCACTGGAAGGTATGGCGGACGGCACGGTCGATATCGTTATCGGCACGCACAAATTGGTGCAGGACGACATAAAATTCAAAAACTTAGGTTTAGTCATCATCGACGAAGAACACCGCTTCGGCGTGCGCCAAAAAGAGCAGCTCAAACGCCTGCGCGCCAACGTAGATATCCTTACCATGACCGCCACGCCGATTCCGCGCACCCTCAGCATGGCGCTCGAAGGCCTGCGCGACTTCTCGCTGATTACCACCGCGCCCAGCCGCCGCCTCGCGGTGAAAACCTTTGTCAAACCGTTCAGCGAAGGCAGCGTGCGCGAAGCCGTGTTGCGCGAACTCAAACGCGGCGGGCAAGTATTTTTCCTGCACAATGAAGTGGATACCATCGAAAACATGCGCGAGCGGCTGGAAACTCTACTGCCCGAAGCCCGCATCGGCGTGGCGCACGGGCAACTGCGCGAGCGCGAGCTGGAGCAAGTCATGCGCGACTTCTTGCAGCAAAGATTCAACGTGTTGCTCTGTTCCACCATCATCGAAACCGGCATCGACATTCCCAACGCCAACACCATCATCATCAACCGTGCCGACAAATTCGGACTGGCTCAACTGCACCAGCTTCGCGGGCGCGTCGGCCGCAGCCACCACCAAGCCTACGCCTACCTGCTCACGCCCGAATACATCACCAAAGACGCAGAAAAACGCCTCGACGCCATCGCGGCGGCAGACGAACTCGGCGCAGGTTTCACCCTCGCCATGCAGGATTTGGAAATCCGCGGCGCAGGCGAAATCCTCGGCGAAGGTCAATCCGGCGAAATGATACAGGTCGGCTTTACGCTCTACACCGAAATGCTCAAACAGGCCGTGCGCGACCTCAAAAAAGGCCGCCAGCCCGACCTCGACGCACCGCTGGGCATCACCACCGAAATCAAACTGCACAGCCCCGCCCTGCTGCCCGAAAGCTACTGCCCCGACATCCACGAACGGCTCGTCCTCTACAAACGCCTCGCCGTCTGCGAAACCGTGCAGCAAATCAACGCCATACACGAAGAACTCGTCGACCGCTTCGGCCTGCCCGAACAACCCGTCAAAACCCTCATCGAAAGCCACCACCTGCGGCTCGCTGCAAAAGAATTGGGTATAGACGTCATCGACGCGACCAGCGAAGCCGTTACCGTTACCTTCGGCAAACACCACCAAATCGACCCGACAGAAATCATCCTGCTGATTCAGACGGATAAAAAATACCGGCTGGCCGGGGCGGATAAGCTGAAGTTCACGGCTCAGATGGAGGATGTGGAGATGAGGATTAAGACGGTGAAAAGTGTGTTGAAGACTTTGAAAGAAAGAGTGGTAGCAAAGTAGAGGCTAGTGAATAAAAGGCCGTCTGAAACGATTTTCAGACGGCCTTTTATTATCCAAAATTTGTAGGTCGAATACTTGTATCCGATAAAATCTCCCGTATGAAGCTGTCGGATTCTAGAATCCGACCTACATCTGCTTGGAAAAACTTTTCATGTAGTAGGCAAAAGATTTATGATGCCGATTGGAACAGCAAGCAACAAATGAAATACCGTTGTGGGCATTTCTGACGTAGTTTGGAACAAAATCTAACATTCATTTTTTTACAGGTCTGTGAAATTTCTAATAATCCAGCGTATGTTTATTTTCAAAGGAAATATTATGCCCGAACTCAAAATTTTTAAAGATGAGCCTAATGATGCCGAATATTTGAAATGGAGAGAGAACAACCCTGATGGTTATATATTAAATATAAACAAAGAAGGCAAACCCATTTCTAAATATCCTATGATACATCGTGTACAAGGAATAAAGAGGAAACCATGTATCAGCAATGAGAATGGTAACTACACTACTGAATCAAGCCCTTATTATAAAGCTTGTTCTAATTCCATTCCTGCATTAGAGGCTTATTCTCGGCAGAAATATAATAAACATTTAACCGGATGCGGACATTGTATGGAAGATTACGTCCCCAGCGAATACATTGAAATACCCACTTTTCAGGTAGCCTATCAACAATCTTTGGAAAATGATTTAGATGAACTTAGCCAACGCTTAGAAAACGCCACAACCGAAGAAGCCAAAACCGAAATCCAGCGCCTGATTAACGCCCGCAGAGGTCAAGGCGAATTCAGAAACGGCGTATTGGAACGGTATCCGCAATGCCCCATCAGCGGCGTGGATATGCCTGAATTGCTGATTGCCAGCCATATCAAACCTTGGCGCGACTGCAAGGATGATGAAGAATGGCAACGGCTTGATGCTCGCCCCAAACATTGATGCCTTGTTTGATAGTGGGCTGATTACGTTTGAGCCAGATGGCAAAATCCGTATTAGCAAAAGGCTTTCTGAAAAAAACCTGTTCCGGCTTGGAATCTCTCTTGATGCGGTATTAGAAATCCACCCTGATAGCGAGAAATATTTTGAATGGCATCGAAACAAGGTATTTAAACCATAGAATAGGTGGTAAACGTGGCCAGCATAATCGTCTTCAAGACCGTCTAAAAAGGCTACCTGAAACCACAAATCTCCGTTTCAGGTAGCCTTGTCCAGTGAGGCATCTTCGCTTCCTTGCTGATACCTGCAACAGATTGCCTGCAAATTCCCCCAACACCCGCTTGCTGCTTGGCAGGCGGGTGCTTTTCAGGTAGCCTTTCTCTTTTTCCAAATCCTATTTTCCGCCTGCCATGAACACCGAAAACGAATTGCCCGAAATTGCGCCGCAAACTTTGCCCGATGGGGCGTCTGAGATTGAGCCTGCCGCAATTGAAACGCTTGCCGCAGTGGTGGCTGAGTCGCAGGCTGCCGTGTTGGCTGAAATTCCTGTGCAACCGGCGGCTGATGGCGGTGAGGAGGTTGCCGAGCCGGGACGTAAGTGGCGCGAGGGGCGGATTGTGGATGCTGCGGTGCGGGTGTGGGATGCTGCAGAGCGCACGGGCGTGGCCGATGTGGTGAACAATGGCGACGAGCCGCCTTTGAGCGTGTTTTTGGTGGGCGACCTGTTTGCCGCCACCGACCTTTCCCCCGAGCCGGGCGATGTGTTGCGCGGCGTGTTGCAAAGCCACCCCGTTAGCGGCTATTGGCTGCTCGACAGCGCGGAAGACGCTGCCACGTCCAGCCTGCAGCGGCGCAGCCCGGAAGAAGAAGAGGCGCTGCATAAAGAGCGCAAACAGGCCAAGCGGCAAGATAAATTGGTGAACGGCGAAACTTATGTAGGCAAGGTGGTGCGCTGGAACGAAGAGGAAAAATCGGGCTATATCAAGGTTAAGTCGATTAAAGCGCGGGTGTTTTTCCCGCAATCGGCCTTCGTGTTCCGCGATAAAAGCCCGGCCAACCACCAGCAGGTGAGCTTTGTGCTGGGGCGGCGGCGCGGCGAGTGGGTGGCCACCCGTGTGATTCCGCAAGGCTATGAACTGGGCTGGGCCGACCGTGAAAGCCCTTCTTCCGGCACGATTTTGGGCGGCGGTTTCAGCGAAAGTCTGCTCGGCGGCACGTTTATCCTGCTGTTCCTTGCCGCCGTGTCCTTTATTTCCCTGCCTCTGGCTGCGGCCTATTTGCTGGCCAGCTGCCTGCTGCTTATTCTCTACCGTACGGACAAGCGCAGCGCCCAAAGCGGCCGCACCCGAGTGCCCGATGGCGTGCTGCACCTGTTGGCCATGCTCGGCGGCTGGCCCGGCGGCCTGTTGGCGCAGATGCGTTATCAGCAGCACACCGTGAATATCCGCTTTGTGCGCGCTTTTTGGTTCAGCGTGGCGCTCAACGCCGTGGGCACTTATGCTTTGCTGGTGTACTTTATCGGTTCGCCTGCGTTTGCCTTCCTGAAAAACTAGCCGCATGAACAGCTACTGCGCCCTTGCTAACGGCCTGCCTGCCGACAGCCCCGACCCCAACAAGCATTATCACGACCGTCTCTACGGTTTCCCCATCGAGGACGACAACGAACTCTTCGGTCGCCTGCTGCTCGAAATCAACCAAGCCGGCTTGAGCTGGACGCTGATTTTGCAACGCGCCGCCGGCCTGCGCGCTGCCTACGCCGGTTTCGACATCGCCGCCGTGGCCGCCTTCGGTGAAGCCGACCGCCAACGCCTGCTGGCCGACGCGAAAGTGATCCGCAACCGCCTGAAAATCAATGCCGCCATCCACAATGCGCAGCAAATCTTGCAGCTGCAACAGGCATTCGGTTCGTTCAAAAACTGGCTTGACGACCACCACCCGCAGCCGCTGGCCGATTGGGTGAAGCTGTTTCGCCGTACCTTCAAATTTACCGGCCCCGAAATCGTGCGCGAATTTTTGGTGAGCACAGGCTACCTGAAAGGCGCGCACAGCGAAGACTGCCCCACCGCCGCCCGCGCTGCTGCTGCCAACCCGCCATGGTTACGGGGCTGAGGCGGTTTAGCAATAAGAGAAAGGCTACCTGAAAATTCAGCTTGGCGAGTTTCTGCGAAGCTAAGATTTCAGGTAGCCTTTTTGTTTAGGCTGTGGGCGATAGCTTATGTGGCGGGGTGGGGGGTGGCGTGATTATCCCGTTGTTTGGTTTGCCGGTTCTTTCGAATTTTCAGGTAGCCTTGAACGGCAGGGTTGTGCTGTACCCGATGGTTTGAACTTCGTTGAAGTTATGTTTTCAGGTAGCCTCAATTGTCAGCTTGCGGTGTTGTTTCCGGCAGCCCTTCGTTTCCGCCGGATGGCGGTTGGGGAGGGTGGTGCTGGAAGAGGCCTTGTTCGGTAATCGTCCAGAGGGCGGCGTCGGTGTGCATGGCTTTGAGGGCGTTGTTGGTCCAGGTGTTGCAGGTGTAAAAGAGGTTGTAGCTGCCGACGGCTTCGTAGAAGGCGTCGTTTTCGCCGTAGACCATGTTGGTGGGGATGGGGAGGGTGCGGCCGTTTTGCCATTGCAGGCTTTGGCGGATGTAGGAAACGAGGCGGCGGTATTGGGCGCGGCTGATGCGGATGGGGGCGCAGCGGGTGCAGCCTTCGAGGCTGTGGTAGTAGGTGGCGTGGACGGCGTTGCTGGATAGGCCGGTGGCGGCTTTGAGGGCGGTGCTGGGGCGGAGGTCGGCCCAGGTGGGTGTGGTGAGGTAGAAGTTTTTGTCACCCAGCCCGATGGCGAGCCAGGGGGCGTATTCTTGGCTGCGGGTGTGCTCGGCGGGGAAGACGGCTCGCCAGTCGGCTTCGCTGCTGAAGGTGGGGACGACGATGTCGGTGTGCACGCCGTTGGAGAGCAGCCATACGGTGATTTCGGGTTCGCCTTCGGGTTCGCCTTCGGGTTGGCCGGGACTTTTGATACGGGGCAGCAGCCAAACGGCGGCGCCGTAGAGCAGGAGGAGGGTGGCCAGGCTGAGGAGGCTGCGGCGGATGAGGCGGGAAAGTTTGGGCATGGTGGCGTGCGGTTTGGGGCTACCTGAAAGTTTGGGCTTCGCGGGGCTTGGCTTTCAGGTAGCCTTTGCTTATTCGGGCTGGGGCTGGTAGTTATCCAGCAGTTGTTCGATTTGTTGGAGGGAGGTGAGGGGGCGCAGTTGGGTGAAGAGGTGTGCGGCTTGGGGGTGGGCGGTTTTCATCATGCCGAGCCATTGTTTGAGGCGGGCGGCGGGGTAGGGCGTGTCGCCGGCGTGTTCGCGGCAGAGTTGGAAGAACCGGCGTATCCACACGAGGTAGTCGGAGAAACCGGCGGGCTGGGGCGGGAGGCCTTGGTTGTGGCGCTGGATTTGGCGGGCGAGGTCGGGGGTGATGACGGCGCCGCGCCCGAGCATCACATCTTGGCAGCCGCTGGTGCGGCGGATGGCGAGGTAGTCGGCCAGGCTGAATACGTCGCCGTTGGCGATGACGGGGATGCTGAGGGCTTGGCGGATGGGGGCGATTTGCTCCCAATGGGCGGGCGGGCGGTAGCCTTCGATTTTGGTGCGGGCGTGTACGGCCAGCGCGGAGGCGCCGCCTTGGGCGATGGCTTGGGCGCATTCGAGGGCGAGTGAGCCGTCTTCGTAGCCGAGGCGCATTTTGGCGGTGAGGGGGATGTTTTCAGGTAGCCTTTGGCGCACGGTGGAGACGATTTGGCGGATGCGTTCGGGCTCGCGCAGGAGGATGGCGCCGCCTTGGTGTTTGTTGACGGTGGGGGCGGGGCAGCCGAAGTTGAGGTCGATTTTTTGCGCGCCTGCGGCCACGGCGGCTTGGGCATTGGCGGCCATGCTGTCGGGGTCGCTGCCGAGCAGCTGGAGGGTGCAGGGGGTACCGGCGTGGGTGAGGCAGCCGTGATCGATTTCGGGCATGTGCCGCCGCCAGGTGGCGCGGGAGTGCAGGGTGTGGGTGATGCGGACGAATTCGGTAACGCATTCGCTGTAGCCGCCGATGTCGGTGAGCAGGCGGCGCATGACCGGGTCAAGCAGACCCTGCATGGGGGCTAAAACCAAACAGCCTTCTTCTTTTGAAACATTCATTTAATTGTTTTTAATGTATTTTATGGCAGCCTGAAAGCCTTAGTTAGTAGTTTACAGGCTATCTTATATGCAGTTTCTTAATTCATTATATGCTTAATCATTATTCATCAGGTGTCCAACATACTCTTTCTTTTAAATTTGCATAATACTCCTGTTTGCTATTTATTTTGGTAAATACGGGTGGCTCTGGGCTAATAACCTCAACATATGATTCCATAAAAAAGAAAACATATAGTCTTTCATAATCTTTTAATGGGAAATAGTGGTCTTCAACAACCCATTCAGTATATTTTTTATCAATAACTTCAAAAAAACGTTCTCCTTGCATAAATAATGGGTGCACATTTCCACGAGTTGGTGCAACCATTTCATGGAATGTATTGATTTTATATGATTCATCTGTCCTTTGAAAATGAATAGCCCAATCGATAGATATTTCTGTTAAATCATTTCTATCGTCATCACTTGAAAATAAAATACTAATTTTTCCTTCATCCATAAATATTGCTTCTAGCCAAAATCCACTTCCTTTTGGAGCATTAATAGATTTAATTGCACTAAACATTATTTATACCTAATTTTAATATTCTCATTATTGCTATGCTGAATTTCCAGTGTGGGAGCACTATTTCCTGAACTATAGTTACGAACATTAACGTTCCTTCCGTCAGGTAATTTCCCTGTAATCGCACCATTAGATCTTACTTGAACATTCTGTACACCCAAGGAATTAAAAACGGCTACTGCATCATTGTAATTTCCTGATTTGTATATTTCTACGTATGCTTGCTGCTTGTACGAGTGCTTCAGCAGGATCAGGATGATAGTAGTCGCTGTTTAAGGTAGGTTTCCCGCCGCTGAATTGTCTACCGCTTCGCGATGTAGGATTGACACGCTCTCTCGTTATATGCCGCTTGTGCCGAACTCCAGTATTGTGGGAGAGCATATCGGTAGATAAGGAGCAAACTTGTTGCCAAAGTGGTATGGCAGCTGGTTCAAAAGTCAGCCTGATATATAGAGGCTACCTGAAAAATTTGTGGTGAAGGTATTCCATGCCATTACCGTTTGTTGGGCTTCGGCAAAATCTGCACGAGTTGTGAGCAACCTGATTTGGCGGCTAGAGGATTTTTTGGCTGCCTTCGAATACTTGAATGCTGTAGTCGCACACGCGGTCGATACAGTTGGGCATGGTGAGGGTGAGGGTGTATTGGCCGCTTTGGCGGGCATACCAGCCAAACATGGGGGAGGCATGGGGATCGGTGTCGGCGATAAGGGTACGGCCGTCGCGCAGCAGGGTGAGGTCAATGTTGTTGCATTGGTGGCTGCAATCGGCGAAGAAGGTGTAGTGTTTGCCGGCACGCAGGTTGATTTGCTGGGGTTTGGATTCGCCTTGAGACAGGCTGCCGCGGAAATGTTCGTGCAGCCGGGCACGGCGGTCTTCTTTACGTACGATTTCGCGGTTCATGCGTTGTGCCTGCGGCAGCCAGTTGTCGGGTGCGGCTTGGGCAGCAGCAGACAATAGCAGAATGGGCAGAAGCGAGATAAAGTGGCGTGTGGGCATGGCGGCGGGAGCTGGCTGAAGGGGAAAATGGCAGGCTACCTGAAATTGGAAGAAGGTGCGATTGAAAATAGCTATGAAAGAATGGCGGCTTGGTAAATGATAGTGTTTGTATGAATTATATTGGCACAAAATTTTATGAATATATTTATTTATTAATTTTTATGCTGAATTAAGAGTAAAGTTGAATGGTTCAGTCGTGTGGGTACTTGACTAGATTAAGATTGCTGATGAGCTGATGTTGAATGTTCTTTTGAACATTCTGTAATAACAAACCGCCCGGGCTATGTGGCTCGGGCGGTTGAACTATGCAAGATTAGCGCATGGGGCGGGTGAAGGTGTCGTATACACGACGGGTACCTTCGAAAGCATGAACAGTGGCTTTACAGCCGTTGGCATCGTCGCAGTCTTTCATGCTCAACACGATGCGGTAGTTGCCGCTGCTGGGAGCTTGGAAAGTGAACAGGGGTTGGTTATCTGGCAGATTGTCGCCGGCTACGCGGGCGCCGTTGGCAGCCATCAGATTCATGTCCATGTTGTTGCAGCTGTCGTCGCAGTCGCCGAAGAAGGTGTAGAACTTACCGGCACGCAGGGTTACGGGCAGGGTGTGGGTGCGGCCTTGCTTCAGAGTAACCGGGCGCAAGAACAGCTCGCGGGCAGCGGGGTCGGCTGTGCTGACTACTTCGCGGTTGGTAGCGTGTTCGCTTTCGAAGTTGTTGGCCAGGGCGGCAGCAGGGGCTGCCAGAGCGGCGATCAGAGCCAGGGTGGTGAGTTTCTGCATGGTGTCTCCTTATTGGTTGATGAGTTGTGCTACTTGGAAAGTTTCACCAAAGGCTACCTGAAAACGGTTTGGCTGTTTCAGGTAGCCTTGGGGGAAAGATTAGCGAATGATACTACGTTGTGAGTCGGCAAGGAAGTCGCGCAATACGGCCAGCTCGGGCGCGGTTTCGGCGGCTTGGGCAATTTGGTTGCGGGCTTCTTCGTACGACAGGCCTTGGCGGTAGAGGGCTTTGTAGGCGTTTTTCACGTTGGTAATCTGCTCGGGGGTGAAGCCGTTGCGGCGCATACCTTCGCTGTTGATGCCGGCGGGCTCGGCGCGGTAGCCGGCGGCCATGAAGTAGGGGGGGACGTCTTTATGTACGCCGGCGGCGAAGGCAGTCATGGCGTAGTTGCCGATTTGGCAGAATTGGAACACGAGGGTGTAGCCGCCTAGGATGACGTAGTCGCCGATGGTAACGTGACCGGCGAGGGAGGCGTTGTTGGCGAAGATGGTGTGGCTGCCGATCACGCAGTCGTGGGCGAGGTGGCAGTAGGCCATAATCCAGTTGTCGTCGCCGATGCGGGTTTCGCCGATGCCGGTTACGGTGCCGAGGTTGAAGGTGGTGAATTCGCGGATGGTGTTGCCGTTGCCGATAATCAGGCGGGTGGGCTCGCCGCGGTATTTTTTGTCTTGCGGTATGGCGCCCAGGCTGGCGAATTGGAAAATGCGGTTGTTTTCGCCGATGGTGGTGTGCCCTTCGATAACGGCGTGCGGGCCAATTTCGCTGCCGGCGCCGATTTGCACGTTCGGGCCGATGATGGTGTAGGCGCCGACTTTAACGCTGCTGTCGAGTTCGGCTTTGGGGTCGATAATCGCGGTGGGGTGGATTAGGGACATGGGGTTTCCTTGTGGCAGCAGGCTTTGCAGGGGTAAGGGGCTACCTGAAAATGGTTTGTGCGAAATGCGGCGGATGGTTTGGCAGAGGCTACCTGAAAAGAGCGTTGTCTAGTTCGCAGGCTTATTTATCCACCGCACGTTTGGCGCACATGATAACGGCTTCGGCGGCGATTTGACCGTCTACGGTGGCAGTGGCTTTGAATTTGCCGATGTCACGTTTGTGGGTGATCACGTCCAGATGAATCTGCACTTGGTCGCCGGGCACGACTTGGCGTTTGAAGCGGGCTTCGTCGATGCCAACGAAAAAGTAGATTTCGTTTTCTTTGCGCTCGCCCCGGCTGAGGATGGCGAGTACGCCGGCGGCCTGTGCCATGGCTTCGATAATCAACACGCCAGGCATCACGGGGAAATCAGGGAAGTGGCCTTGGAAAAACGGTTCGTTTACAGAAACGTTTTTAATGGCAGTGAGGCTTTTTTCTTTTTCAAAACCGATCACGCGATCCAGCAGCAGGAAGGGGTAGCGGTGCGGCAGCAGGCGTTGCAGGGTGCGCACGTCCAGTGGAAGTTCGATATTTTCGATTTGCATGGGTTATTCCTTGTTTTCGGGATAGTTAATTGTGTTTTCCAGTGTTTTTACGCGGCGGTGCAGCTCGTTGAGCCGGCGCAGGTGCACGGCATTTTTCACCCAGTCGCGGTGGGTTTGCAGCGGATAGGAGCTGGCGTAGTAGTCGGGCTGGTTGATGGAGGCGGCCACGAGGGTGCCGCCGCCGATGAAGGTGCGGTCGGCTACGTGGATGTGGCCGACAAACATAGCGGCGCCGCCGATTTGGCAGTAGGCGCCGATGTGGGTGCTGCCGGCAATGCCCACGCAGGCGGCGATGGCGGTGTGGGCGCCAATGTGTACGTTATGGGCGATCTGCACGAGGTTGTCGATTTTAGCGCCCTCGGCAATCACGGTATCTTCGATTGCGCCGCGGTCGATGGTGGTATTGGCGCCGATTTCCACGTCGTTACCGATTTCCACGCCGCCCACCTGCGGGATTTTGTACCAATGGTCTTGCGCCCAAGCATTACCGAAGCCATCGGCACCGATCACGGTGCCGGAGTGGATTTCCACACGCTCACCAAGGCGGCAGCCGGCGTAAACGGTGACGTTGGGGTGCAATACGGTATGCTCGCCGAGCACGCAATTGGCCTCCACCACGCAGTTGGCCAGGATACGGCAGCCTTCGCCCAGCACAACGCAGTCGCCGATATAAACGTTGGCACCAATTTCGCAGCTATCGGGCACGATGGCGCTTGCTTCCACCACGGCACTGGGATGGATGCCGGGATTGGCGGCGGGAGCGGGGTGGAACAGGCGGGCGGTTTGGGCGAAATAGAGTTGCGGGTTGTCGCACACAATCAGATTGCGGCCGGGCAGTTTGTCGGCCAATTTGTGGTGCACAATCAGCGCGCCGGCTTGGCTGGCAAGGGCTTCGGGCAGGTGTTTGGGGTGGGAAACAAAACTGATGTCGCCTTTTTGTGCGGCATGCAGCGGGGCAATACGGCTGATGGCGATATCTTGCCCGGCAAGCGTGCCGCCCAAGGCGGCGATAATGTGGGAAAGCTGTTTCTGCATTTTAACTTCGGTGAAGTTTCGCTTTCAGGTAGCCTGTTTTGCGGCAGGGAGGCCGGAATTTTCAGGTAGCCTTTATTGGTTGTTGAGAGCGCGAATAACTTGGTCGGTGATGTCGAATTTGCTGTTTACGTAGATAACGTCTTGGATAATCAAGTCATAGCCGTCGCGCTGTGCCAGTTCGGTAATCACGCGGTTGGCATTTTGCTGCAGGGCAGCGAACTCTTCGTTGCGGCGCAGGTTGTATTCTTCAGTGAGCTGCGCGGCCTGACGGCGCAAATCCCTATCCAGGGCAATCAGCTGCTGCTCGGTGCGGCGGCGTTCGGCAGGGCTCAGGCGGCCTTGGTCGAGCTGGGTTTTCAGGGCAATGCCTTGATCACGCAGCCGTTGCAAAGCCTGCTGGCGCGCGCCGAATTCGTTTTGCAGGGTGGTTTGGATACGCTGCGCCTGGGTAGACTGCTGATACACGCGCTCGGTATCGATAAACCCCAGCTTTTGTACGCTGTCGGCAGCAGCATGCGATGCGATCAGCATCGCAGCAGCTGCCGCTGCCATACGGGGAAGATTAAGCTTCATCATCTACTTTCCTTAGAAAGTCGTGCCCAATTGGAATTGGAAACGTTGGATTTGGTCGTTATCCCGCCGGCGCATCGGGTGGGCAAAACTGAATTTCATCGGGCCTAGCGGCGACAGCCAAGTCAGTGCTGCACCCACGGAATAGCGCAACTCGTTGCTGAAGGTAGAGCGGTGGTCTTGGCTGTAGTAGCCGTTGGTGCCGTAGGGGTTGGCAGAGCTGTAGGCACCTGTATTGTAGGTTTTGCCATCCCACACGCTGCCGGCATCGGCAAACACGCTCAGGCGCACGGAGCGCTGGTCTTTCACGCCGGGGAAGGGGAAGAGCAGTTCGGCGGAGGCATAGGCTTTATAGGTGCCGCCGTAATTAACGATATTGCGAGAGTTGCCGTAAATCTCGTACACCTTCGGGCCTAAAGAGCCGCTTTCGTAGCCACGCACGGAGCCCAAACCGCCACCATAGAAGTTGTTGAAGAAGGGAACGGAGGAGGTGCCCCCGTAGGAGCCGGCATAGCCCACTTCGCCGCCCAGCATCAGGGTGAAGCTCTTGCTTAAGGGGAAGAACCAGCGTTGGTCGTGGGTAAGGATGTAGTATTTCAAATCACCGCCGGGCAAGCCGAGGTCGGCATTGACGCTGGTGGTGTAGCCGCGGGTCGGCCACAGCGCGTCATCGGTTTTGTTGCGTCCCCAGCCGATATTGCCTTTGAGAATCCAGTTTTTCTCACCATGTTCTTGGAGGAACTGGCGGTAGCGGTAAGGTTGATAATTTACGTCGCCATGCAGCTTCACGTTCAGGTGTTCCACGGCGAGGCCGAAGTTTACGCGGTCGTATTCGGTAACCGGCACACCCATACGCGCACCCAAGCCGATACGGGTGGTTTCGTAGTTGTTGGAGCTAGAGCTGGAGCTGGATTTGTAGGGCATGAAGCCGCGATAGTAGATGTCGTAGCCCAAGCTCACGCCATCGGGGGTGAAGTAGGGGTCGGTAAACGACAGGGATGCGGTATTTTGGGTTTTGCCGCGTGCAATGCGGAAGTTGGCGGATTTGCCCGTGCCAAACAGATTGTCTTGTGCCACACCGGCAGAGAGCACCAAACCGGTGTCTTGTACCCAACCGGCAGCCACTTCCACCGAGCCGGTAGAGCGTTCTTTCACGGATACATCCACATCCACTTGGTCGGGCGTATCGGGCAGCGGGCGGGTTTCCACTTTCACGTCGTCGAAATAGCCCAAGAGCTGGATGCGGTCTTTAGAGCGGTTAAGCTTGGCCGAATCGTAGGGGGCTGCTTCGGTTTGGCGCATTTCGCGGCGGATAACGGCATCACGGGTTTTGTTGTTGCCGGAAATATGGATTTGGTTCACATAGTATTTGCGGCCGGGATTTACCGTTAGCACGAAATCCACGGTGTGATTGGCCTGGTCGGGCTGTGGCTGCACGCCCACTTGAGCCAGCGCATAGCCAGCCTGACCCATACGGTCTTGGATAGCTTGCAGGCTTTCTACCATCTGTGAACGGTTGTAGCGGCGGCCTTCGCGCATTTTCAGCAGGGCTTCCAACTCTTCGCGCGGCACTTCGCGGGTGTCGCCTTCGATGCGCACTTTGCCCCAGTGGTAACGTTCGCCTTCGTGTACTTTAATCCACAGCGTCTGTTCGGTACGGTCGGCGTTGTAGCGCACATCGGCGTCCTGTACCCGGCCTTCAAAGAAGCCTTCGTTTTGGTAGAAATCGGTGATGGATTGCAGGTCTTGACGGAATTTTTCGTCGGAGAAACGGTCGTCTTTGGAGAGCCAGCTCAACATACCGTGGCGATCCATCTGCATTTGACGGCGCAGAGTACGGTTGGAGAAGTGCTGGTTGCCTTCAAAGTCAATTTCTTTGATGTGGGTGGTAGGGCCTTCGTCGATTTTCAGCGTGATGTCCACGCGGTTACGCGAGAGGCGGGAAATCTCGGGGGTGATGGTGGCGGAGAGTTTGCCTTGGTTGGCATATTCCTGCTGCAGGCCGGCCACGGCTTGGTTTAGGATCGCTTGGTTGAATGGCTGCGATTGGCCCAGGCCGAAGCTGTCGAGATTTTTCTTGATCGCGTCGCTGGGCAGGGTTTTGCCGCCGGTAACGGTGAGCGTGTTGATGATGGGGCGTTCCACTACGGTTAGCAACACTTGGTTGCCCATAGTTTCCACGCGCACGTCGTCGAACAGGCCGGTGGCATAGAGGTTTTTGATGATTTGTTCGCCTTCGCCATCAGTGAAGGTGCTGCCCACTTTAACCGGCAGGTGGCCCAATACAGTGGAAGGGTCGGTGCGCTGCAGGCCCTCGATGCGGATATCTTGGATGGTAAACGGTGCGGCGGCCAGCGCCCAAGAAGACAATCCGGCTGCAAACAAAGAGAAGGTAAGTTTGTTCAGTTTCATGCTTTATCCCAATAAACGGGTGATATCGTTGAAAAAAGCCAGCAGCATCAGCATCAGCATTAGGGAGAGGCCGAGGCGCAATCCCCACATTTGCACATTGGTGCTAACGGGCTTGCCGCGAATCCATTCGGCGGCATAATACATTAAATGGCCGCCATCTAAAACAGGAATCGGCAGTAAATTCAAAATCCCCAGGCTGATGCTCACTACGGCGAGGAATTCCAAATAATCCTGAATACCGGCGGAGGCGGTTTTGCCGGCATAGCTGGCGATGGTGATCGGCCCGGAAATGTGACTTACGGAAGCCTGGCCGGTGAGCAGGCGGGCAAACAGGCGGCCGGTGAGTGCGGTGTAGGAAGACACGCGCTGCATGCCCATTTCGGCGGCGCCCAGCCAGGTGGGCCGGTAGCGGTAGGTGGAGCGATCCATCCATTGCCGGTCGACTTCAGCTTCAAAACCGGCATAGCCGTAGCGTTCGCCGTTGCGGTCTTCACGACTGTCGGGGCGCAAGGCTAGCTGAAGCGGTTTGCCGCCGCGCAAAATATCGATTGTCAGTTTGTCTTGCGGGTGTTGGCGGATGGTGGTGGTTAAATCCGGCCAAGTGTGTACGATTTGCCCGTTCACGGCCGCCACGCGGTCGCCTTTGCGCAAACCGGCGCGTTCGGCAGGTGAGCCGGGCTGGATAGAGGCGAGAGTGGTGTTCAGGCGCAGGGCGGTGATGCCGAACCAGCCGCCGCGTTTGGCCACGGCTTCCGCTTCCGGCGTGCCGGCGGCATCGATGGTGCGTGTGGTTTGGCTGCCGTTGGCTTCGCGCACGGCTACCTGAACCTTGCCGGCTTCCAAATTCAGGATGATTTCCGATTGTGCGTCGCCCCAAGTGAGCACCTGCTTGCCGTTTACAGCGGTGATGGTGTCGCCCGGCTGAAAGCCTACTTTGGCGGCCAGCGTGTCGGGCATCACCATGCCCACCATCGGGCGCACTTCCTGCACGCCGAAATAGCCGAAGGAGAAGGTGTAGAGCAGCACGGCCAGCGCCAGATTGGTGAGCGGGCCGGCGGCTACCACCAACATGCGTTTGAATGGGTGTTGCTTGTCGAAGGCGTAGGGCAGGTCGGCCTCGACCACATCGCCCTCACGGGTGTCGACCATTTTCACATAGCCGCCCAGCGGAATCGGCGCCAAGCACCATTCGATATTGCGCCAGCGCTTATTGAAAAAAGGCTTGCCGAAGCCCACGGAAAAGCGCAGCACTTTGATGCCGCACCAGCGCGCCACCAGCAAATGCCCCAGCTCGTGCAGGCTGACCAAAATCAGGATGGCAACGATAAACGCGCCGAGTGTGTGCAAAAGAAACAAACTAAGAAGCTCCTTGAAGCAGGCGAATCGGAGAAGGCTACCTGAAAAATGGCAGCGAAGGGCCAATCGGTATTTTCAGGTAGCCTCAGCCGCCAATCGGCTGCAGGAAGAAAAACGTAATTGTAATGGAAACAGAGGTTCCCGACAAAGCCTGCGCCCATGGTTAAGGCGCCTCATTTCTGCCTGCCGTGTTGGCTTGCCTTGCCGTATTTGCCGCATTATTCATGCGGCTTACTGCCTGGCATGGAAAAGATGTTCAGCGATGCGCCACCTGCCGCACAAAAGCTTCTGCAGCGCGTCGGGCGGCGGCATCCAAATCCAGCAGGCCTTCCAGGCTGTGGTGGCTACCTGAAAAATCCAGCTCCAGGCAATGCTGCACCGTGTGTGCGATGTCGGTAAAGCGGATGCGGTCGGCCAAAAAGGCGGCCACGGCGATTTCGTTGGCGGCATTGAGCACGCAGGGCACGCCGCCGTCGGCCTGCATGGCTTGATAGGCCAGCTCCAAGCAGGGGAAACGGCGGTAGTCGGGTGTTTCAAAGGTGAGCGCGGAGAGGGCGGCGAAATCCAGCGGCGGCACGCCGGAGGCGATGCGTTCGGGCAGGCCGAGGCAGTAGGCGATGGGCGTGCGCATATCGGGCGTGCCCATTTGCGCCAGCACCGAGCCGTCGGCATATCGCACCATGCTGTGCACCACGCTTTGCGGGTGGATAACGGTTTCCAGTTTCTCCGGCGGGCAGTTAAACAGCCAGTGCGCTTCAATCAGCTCCAGGCCCTTGTTCATCATGGTGGCGCTGTCTACCGAAATTTTGCGCCCCATCTGCCAGTTGGGATGTTTTACCGCCTGCTCGGGCGTGATGGCGTGGAAATCGGCCAAGTCGGTGTGTAGGAAGGGGCCGCCGGAAGCGGTGAGGATGATGGATTGCACGCCGTTATGTTTCAGGTAGCCTTTTTCCGGCGGCAACACTTGGTAGATGGCGTTGTGTTCGCTGTCTACCGGCAGGATGCGGGCGCCGGATTGGGCGGTGGTTTGCATGAATAGGCTACCTGAAACCACCAGCGTTTCTTTGTTGGCCAGGTAGATGGTTTTGCCGGCGCGGGCGGCGGCCAAGGTGGGCGGCAGGCCGGCGGCGCCGACGATGGCGGCCATCACGCCGTCGGTTTCTGGCGCGGCAGCAATGTCGCACAAGGCTTGTTCGCCGTGCAGCACTTCGGTGTGGCAGTCGGCCGCAGTCAGGTGCGCGCGCAGTTCGGCGGCTTGCGCTTCATTGGCGGTTACGGCGTATTGCGGACGGAAGGCAATGCATTGTTCGGCCAGTTTGGCGGTTTGGCTGTGGCCGCTGAGGGCGAAGATACGGAAGCGTTCAGGATGGCGGGCAACCACGTCGAGCGTGCTGGTGCCGATGCTGCCGGTGCTGCCGAGGATGGTGAGGGATTGGGTCATGGTTGGTGTGTTTCGGGTAGCTTTTTGTGCTTATAGTGATTCATTTTAAACCAACGTTGCGTTGGCTTGTTGCCTAACTCTGCTTAAACTTAATCCACGGTATGCGGAAGGGCAGGGGCAGATTTATGTTTCAGGTAGCCTTTAATGCCGGCGGCAGGCTACCTGAAAATGTTGGGGGAAACAAGCCGGGTTTGCAAAGGCCTCGGCTTGCTAGGCATGGCGGCTGCGGAGAAATGCTGTTAAGCCGCCCACAATATGCAACGGCAGCGGAAAGGCGGTTTCCGGCTGCCGTTTGGTTTGCTGCTTTAGGAACGATATTGCGTCATCAGTTCGCAGTAGTTTGGGTAGTGTTCTTTGCTCACAAAGCCGCGGATCAGGCTCATGGTTTGGTAGATGCCGCGCCGTTTGGCATTTTCGTCCCAACAGCCGATGTGCTGGGAGTTGTCGAAGTCGAACCAGTATTTGGTGAGCAGCCACACGTTTAAGCCGAGCTCGCGCAGGGCTTCGTCGTCGGCTTCGATGATGCCTTTTTCGCGCAGTTCGGTGAAGATTTTCACCAGAAGCGGGGAAATCTTCACATGGGTGAATTCGTTGTGTTCGCCCAAAAGCTGCTTGCTGCGGACGAGTAGGGTGTTTACGTCGCTGAATAAGAAACGGTATTCCCACAGGATGTCGTACACGCCCTGCAGATATTCGCCCATTTTGGCCATGCTGTCGGGCAGTTCGGTTTGGCGGATGTAGTCGAGCAGTTTGTTGCTGTAGCGCTGGAACAGCTGAACGATGATTTCGTCTTTATTGCGAAAGTGGTAATACAGATTGCCGGGGCTGATGCCGAGGCGCTGGGAGATGTGGTTGGTGCTGATGTTGCGCTCACCCTCTTCGTTGAACAGTTGGAGGCTGATGTTGATGATTCGGTTGTAGGTGTTGGGTTTGCCGGGCTTCCTGGGCATGGGTTGTCTCCTTGGCTGCAACGTAAATTCTGCCTATGCGAGAGGCTACCTGAAAAATGAGATAGCGGAATTTTAATACATTATCGATTATATTGCTTTATGGCTATCGCACTTATTCCCCATGCAGC
This sequence comes from Eikenella sp. HMSC071B05, assembly GCF_001811325.1. Classification (NCBI taxonomy): domain Bacteria; kingdom Pseudomonadati; phylum Pseudomonadota; class Betaproteobacteria; order Neisseriales; family Neisseriaceae; genus Eikenella; species Eikenella sp. HMSC071B05. The sequence continues at coordinate 156,988 of NZ_KV804547.1, forward strand.
CTTGCTGCGCTGCCGGCTAGGAGGAAATAAGTGCTGCATTATCTTTATTCCAGCCACACCGGCTCGGGCTCCAGCCGCACGCCGAAGCGTTGGTAAACGCTGTTTTGCACGTGTTCGGACAAACGGCGCACATCTTCGGCGCTTGCTCCGCCGAGATTAATCAGCACCAGGGCTTGTTTTTGGTGTACGGCGGCCTGGCCTTCGCGGTGGCCTTTGAGCCCGCATTGGTCGATAAGCCAGCCGGCGGCGAGTTTGGCCTGACTGCCCGGCTGGGGGTATACCGGGAGGGCGGGGTGCTGCGTCTTCAGCGCGGCGGCTTGTTCGGCGGAAACAATGGGGTTTTTATAGAAACTGCCGCAACTGCCGGTTTCGGCGGGGTCGGGCAGCTTGCGGCGGCGGATGCGGCACACGGCTTCGGCCACGATGGCAGCGGTGAGCGGAGCGCCTTGAGCCAGGGTTTCGGCTTCGGTTTGCACGTCGCCGTAGTGCAGCTTGGGCTTGAATTCTCTATTCAGCACGAACGTTACCGCCGTAATCACGAAACGGCCGCCGGATTGTTTGAACACGCTGTCGCGATAGGCAAAACGGCAGTTGGCCTGGCTGAACGATACCGGCTGGCCGCTGTCTAAATCCCAGGCGTGTACAGTTTCGATACAGCTTTCGGCTTCCACGCCATAGGCACCGATATTTTGCACCGGCGCAGCGCCCACCGTGCCGGGAATCAGGCTGAGGTTTTCCAGCCCGCTCAAGCCCTGCGCGATGGTGTGCTGCACGAAATCGTGCCAGTTTTCGCCAGCCTGCGTGGTGATGCGCGTTTTGCCGCCGCCGGCCGGCTCGGGCGCGGAAATGCCTTTATTGGCCATGCGCACCACCAGCCCGTCGTAGTCCTTCATCAGCAGGATATTGCTGCCGCCGCCCAGCCACAGGGTGCGCTCGCGGCGGTATTCGGGCAGTTGGAAAATTTCAGGTAGCCTTTCGGCAGAGTCTAATGTGTAGAGCGCGGCAGCACGGGCGGGTAGGCCGAAGGTGTTCAGCGCGGTTAAATCGGCATCGTATTGCAGTTTATTCATCGTCTTCATGTTCCAGCATTTCTTGGCTTACTGTTGCCAAACACCACAAGAGGGCAACGGCGGCACAACCCAGCGACAGCACCAATGCCGCCCAGAAGCCGTAAATCCCCATGCTCGTGCCGAAGGCCAGCAGGCAGCCCAGCCCGAGGCCGACCACCCAGAAGGCGATACCGTGAATCACCATCGGCAGTTTGGTTACCTTGTAGCCGCGCAAGGCGTAGGAAGCGATACATTGGATGGCGTCGGCCAATTGGAAGGCGGCGGCAAACAGCAGGATGGTGGCGCCGAGGCCGATTACGGCTTGGTCGTCGGTGTAAATGCGCATAATCGGATAACGGAACAGCAGGGTGAGTACCGCGGTAACGATAGCCAGGGTTGAGCCGCAGGCCAAGGCCACGCCGGAGGCGTAACGCGCTTGGAAATAGCGGTCGGCACCGATGGCATAGCCCACGCGCACGGTAACTGCCGCGCCGATACCTTGTGGAATCACATAAATCAGGCTGGTGATGCTGTTTACTACTTGCTGAGCAGCCACGTGGTCTTCGGCATTGCCCGGCAGTTGGGCAATCAGCATCATCATCACGGTGAACAGGCTCACTTCGAGGAAGAAAGACAAGCCAATCGGCACACCCAGCTTGGTAATTTGGCGGAAAATCTTGGCGCTGGGTTTGGAGAATCGCGCAAACAGGCCGAAGCGTTGGAAATATTTCTGTTTGGCAATATAAGCCCACAGCGCGGCGGCGTTAAACCAGAACACTAGGGTGCTGGCCAGGCCACAGCCCGCACCGCCCAAGGCCGGCATGCCCAAATCGCCGTAAACGAAGATGTGGTTGAGCGGGATGTTTAAAAACAGGCTGATCCAGCTCATCCACATAATGGGTTTGGGTTTGCCCAAGCTGGAAGCGAAAGCATGTAACGCACGGTGGATCATGGCAGCCGGCATGGAAAGGGCAATCAGACCCACATACAAGGCAAATTGCCGTTTTACTTCGGCATCCAAGTCGAGAAAGTTATTGAAGGGCTGAATCATCAGCCACAGCAGAATCATGCCGATAATGCCCAGCATCAGGCCATACAATATGCCTTGCCGGCCCAGTTCGGCCACCTTCTCGACTTCGCCTGCGCCGTGCTCTTGGGCAATCATCGGATTAAGCGCGGTCATGATGCCGAGGAAGGTTATGTAAACAGTAACGAATGCGCTGCTGCCCAGTGCCACGGCAGCCAAATCAGTTTTGCCTGCGCCACCGGCCATTACCGTATCCACGAACCCCAGCCCCACTTGCGCAATCTGCGCCAATAGCATGGGCACCGCCAAAGCGCCCAATTTGGAGGCTTCTTTGCGGAAAACGGCGGGGGAATAACGGTTTAGGTCGAGCAGCATAATCAAAAATAAGAGTGGAACACGGGCGTAATTTTAGCAGAAATGCAACATAAGTTGTAGTAACGCAACACTTGCTGCCTAGGATTTATGAATGTATTTCGCAATAGTATGCTTGATTTTTCGAAGAAAATATTTTTCCCTGCTGTGTTGCGGATTTTGTCTGGCAAAATCTGCCCGGATGCTATTTTTAGAGTAGACAAAATTGGAAAAACGTGGAAACGGCCGGGGTTCGGCGAAAAGGCTACCTGAAAACGAAGCGCGGCACAGTCAAAACTAAATGTGTTGCTGTGCCGACATTTTCAGGTAGCCTTTGTAGCGGTCAAGATGAAGATTTAAATAAAGCGGCATTTGATGCTGATGAAGGCAGTTGTCGCGCAAAACTAAAGGCACGCCGGAATTGCTTCCGCCGTGCCTTAGCTTTAACTATAGCTTACTGCCGACCTGCCTGGGTGGTGGGGTTGATTAAGATTTCCACACGGCGGTTTTGCGCGCGGCCGCTTTCGGTGGAGTTGTCGGCCACCGGCGAGCGTGAGCCGTAGCCCACGGTGCTGATGCGGCTGGCAGCCACGCCGCGGCCGGTGAGGTAGCCGGCCACGGAGCGGGCGCGGTTTTCAGACAAGGGGTTGTTGATTCGGTCGTTGCCGGTGTTGTCGGTGTGGCCGGCCACGGTGATGGTGGTTTCCGGATACTGCGTCAACACATTGGCCACGGTGTTGAGCGAATTTACTGCGTCCGGGCTCAGGCTGGAGCTGTTGGTGGCGAAGGTTACGCCGCTGGGCATGGTCAGCTTGATTTGGTCACCTTGGCGCTGCACTTCCACCGGCGTGTTGGCCAGCTCTTGGCGCAGACGGTTTTCTTGCACGTCCATATAGGCACCGACACCCGCGCCTACCACGCCGCAGCCCAGCGCCGCATTGCGCGCGCCTTTGCTGCCGTGGGTCAGCGCGCCCACCGCGCCGCAGGCTGCCGCGCCGCCGAGGCCGAACAGCGCAGTTTTAGAAATAGTTTGCTGGCCGGTAACCGGGTCGGTAACGCAGCCGTTCAGGGCAAAGGTAGCGGCTAGAGTTAATACTGTTAGACGTTTCATCATAATTGATTTCCTTTTGTGGAAGAGTTTGGTGAAAACAAAAAGTTAATATAAAACACGCTGCCTACAGCAGCCACTATAGGCGAGCTGCCGCATAAACAAAAGCCACTGCGGCAACATTTACCGTTTTCAAAACTTTCCAAATGTTTGTTTACATTTGCCCGCCAGGTGGCTGCAAACAAGGCTTTCGGCTACAATGCCTTTCCCAACAACCCAACAGGCTACCTGAAAACATGCCGCGCCTCTCCCGCCTCCTCTTGCCCGCGCTCGCCTTGTTTGCCGCTGCTGTTGCCCACGCCGAGCTCCCTGCCGGCCTCTATTTGTATCAGGGCAATGATGTCGGCGATTACCGCCCCGCCAGCGAGCCCGATGCTATTCCGTTCCCGCGTTCGCCTTCTATTCATGCCGAGCGGAAAGTCTGCATCCCAGCCGACAGCCAAGCCTGGCTGCAAGAGCAAATCCGCCGGCTCACTACCGGCCTGTATCCCCAAGGCCGGTTTAAAGAGCGCCAAACCAACCACGGCCGGGTTTATACCCTGCTTAATCCCGCCCAAGCCAAACCCGGTTTGGATGCCTACACCGTGAGCATGGTGCTGAAAGACGGCCCGCAAGGACGCCCCGCCGTTGCCTTCTCCATCAACTCCACCGATACCGAACGCAATTCTGTCCACAACACCCAAGTTAACCAGCACTACACCTACCAAGGCCCAAGCTGCCCCGCCGAAGCCGATAGCAAATAATTTGCCGCTGCGCAGAAACTTCGCTTTCAGGTAGCCTCTAATCTTTAACCAACCACTTCCATTGCACTATGCCAACTATCTACAACACCCTCACCCGCCAAAAAGAGCCTTTTGCCCCCATCAACCCCGAAAACGTGCGCATGTACGTGTGCGGCATGACGGTTTACGACTACTGCCATCTCGGCCACGCCCGCGTGATGGTAGTGTTCGATATGATTGCCCGCTGGCTGCGCGAGTGCGGCTATCCGCTCACTTATGTGCGCAACATCACCGATATCGACGACAAAATCATCGCCCGAGCGGCTGAAAACGGCGAAACCATCGGTGAGCTCACCGCCCGCTTCATCCAAGCCATGCACGAAGATGCCGACGCCTTGGGCGTGTTGCGCCCCGACGTTGAGCCGAAGGCTACGGAAAACATCCCGCAGATGATTGCCATGATTGAAACCCTGATTCGCAACGGCAAAGCCTACCCCGCCGCCAACGGCGACGTTTATTATGCCGTGCGCGAGTTTGCCTCTTACGGCCAATTATCCGGCAAATCGCTGGACGACCTGCGCGCCGGCGAGCGCGTGGAAGTGGATGGTTTCAAACGCGACCCGCTCGATTTCGTGTTGTGGAAAGCCGCCAAAGCAGGCGAGCCGGCATGGGAAAGCCCGTGGGGCAACGGCCGCCCGGGCTGGCACATCGAATGCTCCGCCATGAGCGACAACCTGTTCGGCGACACCTTCGACATCCACGGCGGCGGCGCAGATTTGCAGTTCCCGCACCATGAAAACGAAATCGCCCAAAGCGTCGGCGCCAGCGGCCATGTTTGCGGACACGAACACGCGCACACCCACCACGGCCAAAGCATCGCCAGCCACGTCAAATACTGGCTGCACAACGGCTTTATCCGCGTAGATGGCGAAAAAATGTCCAAATCGCTGGGCAACTTCTTCACCATCCGCGACGTGCTGAAGCAATACGATCCCGAAGTTGTGCGCTTCTTCATCCTGCGCGCCCACTACCGCAGCCCGCTGAATTATTCGGATGCGCACCTCGACGACGCCAAAAACGCCCTCACCCGCCTCTACAACACCCTGGCCAATGTGCCGCCTGTAGAGTTTCAGGTAGCCTCCGAAGCCAACGACTATACCCGCCGTTTCTTTGCCGCCATGAACGACGATTTCGACACCGTGCAGGCCGTGGCCGTATTGTTTGAGTTGGCAGGCGAAGCCAATAAAACCCAATCTGCCGAGCTTTCCGGCTGCCTCAAAGCCCTTGCCGGCACCATTGGGCTGCTGCAACGTAACCCCACCGAATTCCTGCAAGGCGGCGCGACTGCAAACGGTTTGAGCAACGAAGAAATCGAAGCCCTCATCGCCCGGCGCAAGCAAGCCCGCGCCGACAAAAACTGGGCCGAATCCGACCGCATCCGCGACCTGCTCGCCGAGCAATGCATCACCCTGCGCGACGGCGCGGACGGCACCAGCTGGACACGCGGCTGATAAGTTTGATGTAAGCAAACAAAGGCTACCTGAAATTTCAGGTAGCCTTTTTTCAGGTAGCCTTGAACAGGGTATTAGATTCAAGAATCCGACCTACGGCTTTTCAGGTAGCCTGAAAGGGGGCTACCTGAAAAATGTTGGGTTGTTCAACCCAACCTACTTGCTGCCCGGCCCACCGTCCATAAACGACTGTGCATCAAACTGCAATACTGGATATTCGGATTCATTAGGCGATCTGATAATAGATTCTTCTAACAACTCTTTCCCAGCTCTTGGAGAAGCCTGATTATAAATAATATGACCAAACTTTTTTCAATGTGTCATAACCAAACGAATTAATTACCTCTGACTTAGCCTGAATCTTCTGCTGTTTAACTTTACTTACCATACTGATGCTCCTACTTTTATTAAGTTTAAGATATATATTTTCTAACCAAAAGTTTTATGGATTTATAACAACCATTCTATCTTCACGCAGGTTATAAAAATAAATTAATCCATCTGATGTATCTACCCTAACAACCGTATCTGGTTCAGATAGTATTCTTAATATTCTATCCCTTTCCTGCTGCAGCTTCCTATCAGAAAAAAATCTATGATACTCTTCTCCAAATCTACTTCCAGTATACCCCCCTAACAATGAGTCCTCCTGTCGTCTCATGGTAGATATACACCCTTGTATATTCCAAAGGTTACTAGGTATAAACTGACCCCCATTATCAATCTGAGGAATAAACTTTGTATTTTCATCTATCTGATTACGATAAGCTAGAAAATTATTTAAGTATTGTATTGGAAACCATAATGTTCTAAATTCTCTTATCTCAGGATATATTATTCCGATATACTTAATTTCTACCCATTTTTGACTACCACTTTTATCTTGATATATTGGAAAATTATATTTATTTCCTAGCCTGTTATTTAATTTACTAACTAGCTCTTTCTGATTATAACTTCTAGCTGTATTTGTTAATTTATAACTATAAACCCCACATTCAATATAAGGAGGATTGCTGGGATCAGTTGTCGAATCACCATCATAATCCTTCACTTCAAATGAATAAACTTGTTTGTTTAACATGTAGAGATCTCTTTGGTGATCTATCGTCTTGTCAGATAGAAAGATCTTAAAGTCCGTATATATGCGGTTACTCGGCTTCATCATGCTTCTTGGTAACAACGAAAAAGGAAAAAATGTTGATAGAATAATCCCTATAACATACAGCAATAATATTTTTAATATAAATAGTTTATATCTACCAGTTGCTTCTTCATTCTGCTTCTCTGATTTATCTTGTTCTGTCATTTTTAAATACCATATTTTAAAGTCGTACAATACTTCAGCAGGAAGCGTAGATATTGTCTCCCTCGGAGGCTCCACCTGGAACTCCTGCCTTACTTCTTTACCAATCTTCACCACCTGTTTTCAGGTAGCCTCTTCCGCACCAATACCGTCAAACAACAACACCGCTGTGCGCAGCATGAAGGCCATGCT
>NZ_KV804547.1:164353-188855 GCF_001811325.1 Eikenella sp. HMSC071B05
TATCGTTTATGTGCGGCATGGTAGCCTGCGGGGCGGCGGCTACCATGCCGATGGCGGGGTTATAGCTGGTGTTGTGCCAGCCAATCGCGGGCGTGGGCGATGTCGGCGGCGATTTGTGCCTGCAGCTCGGGCAGGCCGGGGAATTTGGTTTCGTCGCGCAGTTTGTGCAGGAAGTCGATGCGCAGGCGTTGGCCGTAGAGATTGTCGGCGAAGTCGAAAAGGTGGGCTTCCAATTTTTGCGTGGGCAGGCTGGACACGGTGGGATTTTGGCCGAAGCTGGCCACGCCGTAGCGGGTGCCGAATGCGCCGTGGGCGGCGATGACGAATACGCCGCCGAGGGGGTAGCGGTGCGGGGGGAGGTGGAGGTTGGCGGTGGGGCAGCCGATGGTGCGGCCGAGCTTGGCGCCGTGCTTCACGCGGCCGCTGAGGGAATAGGGGTGGCCGAGCAGGCTGGCGGCGTAGCCGAGGCGGCCTTCGCTGAGGGCTTGGCGCACGAGGGTGCTGCTGGCGCGCACGTCTTGCACCATCACGGAGGGGGTGCGTTCGGTGGTGAAATGGGGGCAGTGGCTGAGGAGGCTGAAATCGCCTTGGCGGCCGGCGCCGAAGCGGAAGTCGTCGCCGATGAGCAGGTGGCGGGTGTGCAGCTGTTCGATGAGCAGGTGTCGGATGAAATCGGCGGCGGATACGGCGGCGAGGCGGGCGTTGAAACGCAGCACCCAGACGGCATCGAGGCAGCCGGTGTCGCGCAGCAGGCGCAGTTTTTCGCGCAAGGGGCTGAGGCGGAAGGGTTTTTCCGCGCCGCGCTGCCGGCTGAAAAATTCTTGCGGCTGGGGTTCGAATACGATGGCCACGGCGGCGAGGCCGCGCTCGTCGGCTTCATGGCGCAGGCGTTCGAGGATGTGGCGGTGGCCGAGGTGGACGCCGTCGAAATTGCCGATGGTCACGGCGCTGCCGTGCGGGTGCGGGCGGAATGCGGTGTTGCCGAAGCGGATGTTCATGGAGGGCGGGGTGGGAAAAAGGGGCTATTGTAGCGGGAAGGGCGGATTAAAGCATCCGGTGCGGTATGAGTGGCGATAAGGCTACCTGAAACTTTTGGCCTAGCGGGACGCCGTGTGTTGATTTGCACGGCGTTGCAGCGGAGGTTTTCAGGTAGCCTTTCTGTTTCCGCTTGTTATGCGGCGGCTTCGGTATTCCAGCTCAGGAGTGCCCATTTCATGGCGAAGGGGGCTTCGGCGAATTGGCTGTGGTGGCGGTGGAAGAATTGGGTGAGGAGTTGGGTGTGTTCGGGGGTGAGCGCGCCGTAGGCGGCGGCCATGCGTTGCAGGAAGTCGGGCAATTGGGTGCAGTCGGCGAGGCGGCCGGGGGTGGTGATGTAGCTGAGGGTGGGGTCGTAGCCCATTTGGTAGAGGATGTTGAGGGCATAGATGTAGCCGGGGTAGGGGCTGCGCTCTTGGCCGAGCAGGCGGCTGATTTGGGGCGGGTTGAAATGGCCGTCGGCTAGGATGGTGAAATACACGCTGCGGCGGGCGTGGGCGCTGAGTTTGGCAAAGAGGGCGGCAAGGTCGCGGTCGAGCCCGCTGCGGGAGGAAACGACGATGTCGCACACGGGTACGTTGTGCCAGCTGTCTTCTTTGCTCAGGTGGATGGGGGTGATGTTGGTAAGGCCGGCGGCTTGGGCGTTTGCTTCCAGGCAACGGAGCATGGCGCTGCTGTAGTCGAGGCCGTAGAGGTGCTGCACTTTGGGAGCAAGGCGCAGGGCGAGGGTGCCGGGGCCGCAGCCGACGTCGAGCAGGGTGTCGCCGGGGCGGAGGTGCATTCGGGCGATAAAGGCATCGGCGTAGGGGCTGGGCTGGAGGATTTTGGCGCTGAAGCTGGGAGCTTTGTCGTCCCATTCGGCGGCGGGCTTTTCGCTGAAGCCGAGTTCGGCCATGCGCTCGCGGTAGGCGGCGGCGAAGTCGGCGGGCAGGGGGCGGGGCTGGGGCATGGGGCTAACTGAAAAGGATGTGGTGAAGGGAGTTGGCTGTAAATTCAGCGCACGGGATAACGGCGGACGCAGCTGTTTGCGGCAGCGCTCATCTGACGTTCGAGGACGGGATTGCTTTGGCCTCGGTCGTAGGCGCTGGTAACGCGTTGCCATTCGCGGGCGCTGTAGCGGCTGCGCAGGGTGTCGTAGGTGCAGGCGCATAGACGGCGCAGCTGGGCGGTGTTGGCGCGGCTGTTGAACCGCGAGGTGCATTGGGCGATGAAGCCACTGCGGGAAGTGCCGACCGCGGAATTGGAGGCGCAGGCGGTAAGGGCGAGTAGAACGGATAGAAAGAGGATGGGTTTCATAGCAGGATTCCTTAGCGGCTGGGGGCAGGTAGCCACTACCAGCTTGAGGCTACCTGAAAAGAAAGTTGGATTGGCGCTTGAAGTTTAATAAGCGTTGTAACGGCGCATGCAGGCGGCTGTGGCTTCGCCCATGCGGCGTTTAAATACGGGGTCGTGCTGGGGGTTGCGGCCGCTGTCGATGAATTGTTGCCATTCGCGGGTGCTGTAGCGGCTGCGCAAATTATCGTAGGTACAGGTGCAAAGACGAACGGACTGGTTGCGGCTGAGTTGTTGGTTGAACGGTTGCTGGACGCAGAGGTCGATAAAGGCGCGGCGGTACTGACTTAGGCTGATATGGGGTGGGTTGGGGCGGGCATCTGCGGTGGGGTAGAGCCGCTTGCATTGGCGGACGGCGGCATCCATGCGGCGCATATAACGGGAGTTGGGGTTGGTGCTGGGGCGGCGCCATTGGGCGTCGGTAAATTGGGGGCGGGCAATGTCGTAAGTGCAGGCGCAGCGTTTGGCGGCAAGGTCGGCCGGCATGCCTCGGTTGGCATTGTAGTCGATGCAGAAGGAAATCATGCGGCTGCGCTCGTCGCCGGTGCGGACGGAGCGGTTGGCAGCATCGTAGGCGGCATCGGCCGGGCTGAGCACGGGATAAGTCTGCGGGTTGAGGATGCAGGCGGTCAGTAGGAGGAGGGCTGGGGCAAGGAGGATGGGTTTCATGGCGGGCTTCCTTGGCGGCTGTGGTTTTCAGGTAGCCTCTGCCGGCTTGAGGCTACCTGAAAAAGGGTTGGGGCTGAAACTCAGCGGGAGAGGTGGCGGCGTACGCAGGTATTGGCGGCTTCATTCATGCGGCGGTTGAGCACGGGATCACGGTCGGGGTTGGTGTCGTTGTTGATATGTTGCTGCCATTGGGCGGCGGTGTAGCGGCTGCGCAGGGTGTCGTAGGTGCAGGCGCAGATGCGGCGGGTTTGGGCGGGGGTGCCGATGTTTCTGGAGGTGCAGAGGTCGAGGAAGGCGCTGCGGTGGCTGGCAATGCTGCGGCGGTTGGGGTTGGCATGGGCGTTGGGGCGGGCGGCACATTGGCGCACGCTGCTGATGAAATAGCGGCCCAGCGGGGTGTTGGGGTTGGCGGGCTGGCGAATCCAGTTGTGGCCGTAGCGGCTGCTGACTTTGTCGTAGGCGCAGGCGCAAACGCCTGCGGCTTGGTTGGGGGTCATCCGCCATTCGGCGGCGTTGTCGGCGCAGGCGTTGACGAAACTGCTGCGCGGGGTGGTGGGCGTTTGGTTGGTGGTGTTGCCGCCGGTGGTATGGCAGGCGGTGAGGACAATGGCTGCGGGGAACAGGCGGCGAATAAGCATGATGAGTTTCCTTAAGCAGTGGATTTTGTGTTTTCAGGTAGCCTTTATGATGACGGAAAGGCTACCTGAAAAGTGGGTTTGAATCATGCCGCATTTAGCGGGGTGCATGGCGGGAGACGCATTGCCGGGTGGCGGTGTCGATGAAGCGGGTGAGTTCGGGTTTGCTGCCGATGTCTTGGCTGTCGAGGGCTTGCGGCCAGTTGTTGCCGTAGCGGCTGCTGATTTGGTCGAAAGTGCAGGCGCAGATATTGGCTGCGGATTGGCGGGAAATGCCGGTGGTTGCGGTTTCGCCGGTGCAGCGGCTGATAAACAAATCGCGCGTGCTGTAGGTAGGGCCATTGGCGGCGGCGCTAGGGATGAGGGCAAGCAGGAATAGGGCGGGGAGGAGTTTTTTAAACATAATATTTTGATGTGGATGAGTGAAGAATAAAAATTAGGCAGCCTGCAAAACAGCGGGCTGCCTGTGTGCCGTTTAGCGGCGGTTGAGGTGGCGGTTGATGCACGCTTCGGTGTTGCGGCGCATACGGCTTTCAAACTGCGGGTCGTTGCCGGTGCGGTCGTAGGCATCCAGCGTGGCTTTCCAGCGGGTGCCATATTGTTTGCCGGTTTCGTCGAAGGTGCAGGAGCAGAGGGTGCGGGCCATTTGCTGGTTCAGGGAGCTGCCTCCGGAAGTGGCAGACTCGGTGCAGGCGCTCACGAATTCGTTGCGCATTTGCTGCAGGGTTTTGGCCTGGGCGGCAGGAGCGGCAACGGCGGCCAATACGGCTGCGGCAAACAGATATTTTTTCATTTGTGATTTCCTTTTGAAATATGATGAATGAGGAACGAAGCCGCATTGTGCCGTTTGGCGGGGAAGTTGTCTATAGCCGAAGGGCTTTAGAGAGAATGTTCGGGCGGAAAAAGGCTACCTGAAAGCGGAGTTTCAGCGAAAGCGCCTTCTATTATGCTGTGCCGGACTGCTGGAACACGGGGTCGGCATGGCTGTTTAGGCCAGCCCGAGCAGGCGTTGTTGCGCGGGGTCGGGGCGGTGGTGATACAGCGCTTCGAACAGGGATAGGATCTGTTCGCGGTAGCGTGCCGGCGGCTGGCCGGAGAGGATGGCAGCCAGTGCGTAAATGCCGGGCAGGCGGTTGATGCCGGGCGGGCCGTCGATCCAGCCGTAGGGCAGGCGCGGCAATAGGCCGATGCGGCCTTCGCGCACAGCGTTCACGTTTTTCCACAGCGGGTTGCGGGCTACCTGAACGGCAAAATCGGCTTCTTGAGTGAGAATCCAGTCGGGCTGCCACAGGATGATCTGTTCGATGGAAACCTGTGCCAGGCCGCCGCCTGCGAGTGTGTCGCCCACATTGCGTGCGCCCAACAGTTCGGCCACTTCGGTGTGGATGGAGTTGCGGCGGCCGGTTTCCAGCCCGTCGCGGCCGCGAGCCAGATAAACGCTGACGGGGCGGCTGCGGGCGGCGGCTTCGCGTTGTGCGAAGGCGAGTGCCTGTTCGGCCAGTGCGGCGAGGCGTTCGGTGTGCGGCGAGGCGATGAGGCTGCCCAGCTGGCGGATTTGTTCTGCCGACTGCGCCAGCCTGCCTTCCAGCAGCAGGTAGGGCACGCCGAGCTGTTTGGCGGTTTGCTGGGCGGTGGAAACGGTGGCTTCGCTCACTACGCCCACGTCTACTACGGCATCGATTTTTTCTGCCAGTAGGCGTTCGAGCGATACGGGCGAGCCGCGCCCGTTGATACCGCCGAGCGGGGGCAGGTGGCGGGAGGCTTCGCTCAGCATAGCCAGTGCCTGCGGTCGTTTTTGCACCGTCCAGCCGATGAGGCGCTCCGGTGCCAGCGCATAGAGCAGCACTTCGGCGGGCGGCCCGGCGGCATACAGGCGGCGGAAGGAACTGGTATTACTTTCAGGTAGCCCGAAGCTGTGCAGCAGGTCGGAGGCGGGTTGGGAGAGGGCGGGGGCTGCGGGGGCATCGTCTTCATTGGGGCGGCAGCCGACCAGCAGCAGGCTGCCGGCAACCAGTCCGCGGAGGAAATCGCGGCGGCTGATCATGCGCCGGCTCCGCGCCTTTCGGCGATGGCGGCCAGCGCCCAGGCAGTAATGGCATCGGCATCAGCGGCCAGTTCAACACCTTCGCCATCGCAGAAGTTGCGCCAGTCATTTAAATAGGCGCAGGGCAGGGTGGTGAGCACGGGGATGCCTGCGGCGGCCGCGGCAAGATATTCGGCTAAAAGCCCGCGGTTTTCTATTTCGGCGTGGCCGAATTTATTGATGAAGACTAAGTCAGCTTGCGCCTGGACGGCATCGCGCACCGCAGCGCCCGCTGCGGCCAGCCTGCCGCCATCAAGTTTGCAGCCGGACGAGCCGCTGCCGAGGTTTTGGAAGATGGAAAATTCCACGCCGTCGGCAATGGAAACGAGGCGGGAATTGATGTGGCGGCCTTGGTTGTCCAGTGGATTGAGCAGGCCGCCTAGGTGGAAACCGAGACGGCGCAGTTCGGTGGCGGTGTGCCACAGCGCGGCGGTGGCGGCATCGCCTTCGTCGTTGTAGAGGACGGCAGCGGTGGAAAAATCGTTCATGGTCGGAACCGGCTTGGACTAGATGGAGTTGAACTTTACTGCAATTTTAGTATTTTAGGTTTTCAGGTAGCCTTTAGGAGAGGCTACCTGAAAACGGGGCAAGCCTGCTGTATCCATCGATACTTTATCGGACTCCGGCAAGGAGCTTCTGGCTACCGAATATTGTGCCGCCGTGCAGCGGCGCTGTCTATTTCATGTGTGCAGGCGGCAGCTTATAGCGGATAAATCGAATTTCCGCTACGGCGTGGGTTGGCCTTGCCGTATGCACGCGCTGCCTGTGGCGCATTGCCTTGTAATCGAAAGTTGAATTGAATCCGCTATGATTTTGTTGCAGTTGTGCTTTCAGGTAGCCTGAAGCATCAGGCTACCTGAAAATGCAGGCCGTTTACTGTTTAAAACGCGTAGCGCAGATTGGTGAACCAGGTGCGGCCAGGCATGGGGTAGCCATCGCTCAGCTCGTAATGGCGGTTGCCAATGTTTTCTACGCCGGCTTCCCAGCTCATGCCTTCGCGGATACGCCAAACGGCTTTGGCGTTGTAAACTGCGTAGCCGCCGAGGGTGCGCGTGTTGTTGCCGTAGGAGGATTTGCGGCCGGTTTCGGCCAGCACGGAGGCGTGCAGGCTGACGCGCTCGATGGGGCGGTATTCGGCATAGGCTGATAGTTTGTGGCTGGGGGTGTTCAGCATTGGGGTGTCGGTGCTGCCGAGGTCTTTGCGGTTCAGGTAGCCGTAGGCGGCGCCGAGCGTCCATTGGCTGCCGATGTCTTGACGCAGGCTGAGCTCGATGCCGGTGTGGCGGGTGCGGCCGATGTTTTGGGTTTGCTGGCAATAGCCACGCACTGGGGAGCGGCGGCAGGTGCGGCCGGTGGGGTCGGGTACGTAGGCGTTTTGGATTTCGTTGCGCAGGCGGCTGTAGAACACGGCAGCTTCGGCTTCTGCGCCAGCCCACGGTTTGCCGCGCCAGCCCAATTCGATGTGGTTGGCACGCTCAGATTCTAAGTCGGGGTTGGGGATGGCGCGCCCCCGCTTGTAAGAATAGCGGTCTTTCAGGCTGGGAAAACGTGATTTGCTCGATACCGTGCCGTAGAAGCTGTGGTTTTCGTTCGGGTGGTAGCTCAGTTCCAGCAGGCCGTTTACCGAAGAAGTTTTGCCACTGTTAAACGTGGCGGGCAGCTCTTTGGTGGCGAGGCGCTCATAATCTACGCCGCTGCGCAGCCGCCAGGCCGGAGTAAAGTCGATTTGGTGTTCGACGGCGATTTGGTGGGCGGCATCACGGAAAACTTGGTTATCTTTGAACTCGTGATGGCGGTCGGTTTTATATTGGTAGCCGACTTGCAACAGCTGGTTTTGCCATGCAGTGGTGGAGAAGTTGATGCTCAGGCCGGTGGTGCGGTCTTTGTAGACGCTGATGTCGCCATCGGGCACGAGGTAGCTGCTATCGCTGTATGCTTGCATGCCGTTTTTGTAGGTGTCGCGGTAGGCACGGATTTTCAGGCGGTTGGCTTCGCCAAGGCCGATGTTGCCGATGAAGTAGTAGCTGTCTTTATCCCAATACGGCCAGCGCCAGTAGCGGGCGTCTACGTTGGCAGTGCCGACATAAACGGGCTGCTGTTTTTCGCTGCGGATACCGCTGTAGCCGATGGCGTATTCGTCGGTCAGGTTGGGGGTGAAGCCTAGTTTGAGCGAATAGTGGCGGTCGGTGCGGGCGGCGTTTTCGCGGTAGGAACCGGTGTCGGTGGGGCTGCGCTTCGGGTCGTGGAAATGGTGCGGCAGGCGGAAGCGGTCGGAGTCTAAATAAGCGAAACCGCCCTGTACATAGAAGCGGCCAGTATTGGAGCCGAAGTTGGCCGACAGGTTGTGGCCAACGGTATCGTCGAAGCCGATATTGATGTCGCCTTCAAACGGTTTGCTTGGTTTGCGCGTGACTAGGTTAATCGCACCACCCAAAGTATTGGGGCCGTACATTAGCGAAGCGCCGCTCTTGGCTACGTGGATTGACGAGAGGCCGGGGGTGAGAAAGCGGGCGAAGTCCACATAGCCGTCGTAGGGGACGTATTGCGGGATGCCGTCGAGAAACAGCGGCACTTGGCGGGCATCGTAGCCGCGCACGCGCAGGCCGGTTTCGTTGCGGCCGCCGGAAAAGTCGATGTTTACGCCGGGCAGGGGCTCGAGTGCTTCAGCGATGTTTTGGCTATTGTTGCGGCGGATGTCTTCGGCGGTAAGGGTACGTTCGCCAGCATCGGTGCTGCGGGTACGCTGGCCGGTGATGGTGATCTGGCCTAATTCGAAAGATTGCTCTTCGGGGCTGGTGCTGTCGGCAAAGGCTTGAGGTGCGGCGGCCAAGGCAAGCAGGCCGAGCAGGATGGCGTTGTGGGAGAAACGGGGAGACATATATAATGGCTTGTGTATAGTTTAGTTAAGATTGAGTGAATCTAACTTGCTCACTGAACATATGCCATCAGCCGAAGGGATTAGATAGAATTGTGGTGTAGGGCGATAAATAGCAGATCAAGTTTAACTGTATAGGCGCTGCCCCGGCCTTGTTTTGATTCAAGAGTAATCTGCTATGCAGCCGCTATTTTGCCAAACGAAAAAAGGCTACCTGAAAACATAATTCGGTTGAAACTATGTTTTCAGGTAGCCTTTGGTGGCTCTTGTTTGGATGATTATTAAGCGACTACGCCTAAAATCACGCTGCTGGCTTTGAAAATGGCGGTAACCTTTTGGCCGGGGTGCAAATCGAGGGTTTCGGTGCTTTGCATGGTGATGCCGGCAGTGAGGATGAGGCCGCCGCCGATGTCGATGCTGACGATGGAGTTCACGGCGCCGCGTTCAACATGGGTAACAAGGCCAGCGAGCTGGTTGCGGGCGGAGAGCTTCATCGGGTGCAGGTCGGTGGCCACGATGATGTTGCTGGCTTTAATCAGCGCGGTGGCCAAACCGCCTTCCGCCAAGCCCAGCTCGCGGCAGCTTTCTTCGGTTACGGTGCCGACGAGGCTCATGCCGTTGGCCAGCTGGAGTGTGATTTCGCTGGTAACGGGGCCGTGTTTGACGGCAGTGATTTTGCCGGGCAGTTGGTTACGGGCACTGGTTTTCATAAGAGAGTTACTTTTGTTATTTTCCATAAACATAATTAAACGTGAATAATGCCATAATTCGGCTTGAGTTGGAAGGAAGTGCAATTCTAGCCGAATAGGCATGCCATCAGCTACTCTTATAATGATGTATTGGCAATCATTATTTTGAACTAGTTCTTTCGGATTAATTTATATCCACCAAATGAATGGCAATTAAACCTATTGGAAGCATGTTCTTTAATGCTTGCTTGTTTTATAGTTCAATCCACTGAGTATAAAAGTATTTCGGTTTTGAGAATAGCTTTGCACAGGAAGGCCTTTGCATGGTTTTTGCTGGCAAAGCATACACATAGGGATTGCACATGAGCCATTTCTTAGATCGCCTGACCTTCTTCAGGCAAAAGCGCGAGCCGTTTTCTAACGGTCACGGCGTTTTAACCAACGAAGACCGCAAGTGGGAAAATGCCTACCGCAGCCGCTGGTCGCACGACAAAATCGCCCGTTCTACCCACGGCGTGAACTGTACCGGTTCATGCTCGTGGAAAATCTACGTTAAAAACGGCATCATCACCTGGGAAACCCAGCAGACCGACTATCCGCGCACCCGCCCGGATTTGCCCAATCACGAACCTCGCGGCTGCCCGCGTGGTGCATCGTACAGCTGGTATGTTTATTCTGCCCAGCGCATCAAATATCCGATGATGCGCGGCGCGCTGGCCGAACTGTGGCGCGAAGCACGCAAAACCAAAGACCCGATCGAAGCATGGAAGTGGATTGTGGAAGACCCTGAGCGCTCCAAGTCCTACAAATCCCAGCGCGGTTTGGGTGGCTTTGTGCGTTCTAATTGGGACGAAGCTTATGAAATGGTGGCCGCAGCCAACTGCTACACCATTAAGAAATACGGTCCCGACCGTGTTATCGGCTTCTCGCCGATTCCTGCCATGTCAATGATCAGCTATGCTGCAGGCGCGCGCTATCTTGGTTTGATCGGCGGCGTGCCGCTGTCGTTCTACGACTGGTATTGCGACCTGCCGCCTGCTTCGCCGCAGACTTGGGGCGAGCAGACCGACGTGGCCGAATCCGCCGACTGGTACAACTCCAACTATCTTTTGGTCTGGGGTTCCAACATCCCGATGACTCGTACCCCAGACGCCCACTTCTACACAGAAGTGCGCTACAAAGGTACCAAAACTGTTGCCGTGTCGTCCGACTTCGGCGAAATGGCCAAGTTCAGCGACATCTGGCTCGCGCCGCGCCAAGGCACGGATGCTGCGCTGGCGATGGCGATGGGGCACGTTATCCTCAAAGAGTTCCACATCGATAATCCTTCCGACTATTTCCAAGATTACTGCCGCCGCCTGACCGATATGCCGGTGCTGGTGTGCTTGAAAGAAGATGGCGAAGGGTATCGCCCGGAATACACTCTGCGCGCCTCCCATCTGAGCGACAACTTCGGCGAAGAGAAAAATCCCGACTGGAAAGTGCTGGCTTGGAACGAGAAAACCGACAGCCTGATGTTGCCCAACGGCTCCATCGGTTTCCGTTGGGACGGCAGCGGCAAATGGAATTTGGAAACTAAGGCACAGGATGACCAAGATGTTCAGGCAGCCTTGTCGCTGAAGGCGTGCGCCGATGACGTGGTACGCGTTGGTTTCGACTACTTCGGCGGTGAGTTCGACGAAGAAAAAACCTTCCGCAAAGTGCCGGTAAAACGCGTTACTTTAGCCGATGGCAGCAGCCAGCTGGTGGCCACCGTGTTCGATCTTTTGGTGGCGCAATACGGCGTGGACAACGGCTTGGGCGACGAGAACGTGGCCAAAGACTATTTTGACGACAAGCCCTACACGCCGAAATGGCAGGAAAAACACACCGGCGTCGCTCCCGAACGCGTGATTCAGGTAGCCCGCGAGTTCGCCCAAAACGCGCACGATACCAAAGGCCGCTCGATGATTATCGTCGGCGCCGGCCTGAACCACTGGTATTACCTGGACATGAACTATCGCGGCCTGATCAACATGCTGATGATGTGCGGCACCATCGGCAAGTCCGGCGGCGGCTGGTGCCATTATGTGGGACAGGAAAAACTGCGTCCGCAGTCCGGCTGGGCGCCGCTGACTTTCGCGCTCGACTGGCACCGCCCCGCGCGCCAGATGGCCGGTACTTCATTCTTCTACGGTCACACCGGCCAGTATCGCCACGAAACCGTGTCCGCCGATGAGTTACTTACGTCCGACGCTGGCGACGATATGCGCCGCCTGACCATGATCGACTACAACGCCAAAGCTGCCCGCATGGGTTGGACGCCGAGCGCGCCGCAGTTGGAAACCAATCCGCTGGATATAACCGATGCGGCCGAAAAAGCCGGCATGAATCCTGTGGATTACACTGTGAAAGGTTTGAAGGACGGCACGCTGGAGATGTCTTGCGACGATCCGGAAAACCCGAAAAACTGGCCGCGCAATATGTTTATTTGGCGCTCCAACATTTTGGGCTCTTCCGGCAAAGGCCACGAATATTTCCTGAAATACCTGCTCGGCACGCAAAACGGCCTGATGAGCGACGAAGACGATTGCCTGAAGCCGGCCGAAGTGAAGCAGCGGGAAGGCGTGGAAGGCAAGCTGGATTTGTTCACGCTCCTAGATTTCCGCATGAACACCACCTGCCTGTACGCCGACGTGATTTTCCCGACCGCCACTTGGTACGAGAAACACGATCTGAACACGTCCGACATGCACCCGTTCATCCATCCGTTTACCGAAGCGGTGCAGCCTTTGTGGCAGAGCAAGTCCGACTGGGAAATCTATAAAGGCCTGGCCAAAAAATTCAGCGAGCTGGCCAAAGACTATCTGGGCGTGCGCAAAGACATCGTGCTCACCCCGCTGATGCACGACAGCCCGCAGGAACTCGGCCAGCCCTTTGACCCGAAAGACTGGAAACTGGGCGAGTGCGAGCCGATTCCGGGCAAAACCATGCCCGCGATGACCGTGGTGGAACGCGACTACGGTGCGGTTTATGAGAAATTCACTTCTATCGGCCCCTTGCTGGAAAAAGTGAACAACAACGGCAAAGGCATGGCGTGGGATACCAAGCACGAAGTGGACTTCTTGCGCAAACTCAACGGCGTGCAGCCTGAAGGTGCGGGCAAAGGCCAGCCGAGAATCGAAACCGCCATCGATGCGGCCGAAATGGTTTTGACCCTGGCGCCGGAAACCAACGGCCACGTTTCGAAAAAAGCTTGGCAGTCGCTGGGCAAAATCACCGGCCGCGACCATACGCATCTGATTAATGCCAGCGAGCACACGCAAATCCGCTTCCGCGACATCGTCGCCCAGCCGCGCAAGATTGTTACCTCGCCGATTTGGTCGGGCGTGGAGAGCGAAGAAGTGTGCTACACCGCAGGCTATACCAACGTGCACGAGCTGATTCCGTGGCGCACGCTCACCGGCCGCCAGCAGTTCTACCAAGACCACAAATGGATGCGCGATTTCGGTGCGGCCTTCTGCGTGTACCGCCCCGCCGTGGACACCAAAACCACCAAGAAACTCTTGGGCAAAATGCCCAACGGCAATCCGGAAATCACGCTCAACTTCCTCACGCCGCACCAGAAATGGGGTATCCACAGCACCTATTCGGAAAACCTGCGCATGCTCACGCTCTCTCGCGGCGGCCCGCACGTGTGGATTTCTGAAATCGATGCCAAGAAAGCAGGGTTGGTGGATAACGACTGGGTGGAAGTGTTCAACACCAATGGTTCGATCGCCTGCCGCGTGATTGTGAGCCAGCGTATTCCTGAAACCATGATTCTGATGTATCACGCTCAAGAAAAATTGGTGCACACGCCTGCGGCGGAAACCACCAAGAAACGCGGCGGCATCCACAACTCGGTAACCAAGGCGGTATTGAATCCGACCCACATGATAGGCGGCTATGCGCAGCTGGCGTACAGCTTCAACTATTACGGCACGGTCGGCTCCAACCGCGACGAGTGGGTGATTGTCCGCAAGATGAAGGACATCGACTGGATGGACGAACCCGCCGATCAGGCATAAGGTTTTTCAGGTAGCCTTCTGCTAAACCAAAGGCTACCTGAAAACCAGATAAGGAACAAAACCATGAAGCTCCCGCAGATTATCCGTTTTTCCGATTATTTGAAGGAAACCCCCTCCGAAGCCGTGCGCACCGTGCTGTATCAAGACCAACACGACAACATGGTGCTGTGGCAGATTCCGCCGCAAACCATGTTGCCCGCCCACCGCCACCCGTGCGGCGCGGATATTTGGATTGTGCTGCAGGGCGAAGCCGAGCTGGTGGACGACGCGCAAAGCGGCCGCACCATCCGCGCAGGCGATAGCGTAGTGGTGGGCGACCACCAAATCCACGGCGCCCGCAACAGCGGCCAGGAAGACTGCATCTTGGTTTCGATTGTCAGTCCGAAAGCCGGATTCGAAAAGGCATAACCGTTTTTCAGGTAGCCTTAAGAGCCAAAAGGAAGGCTACCTGAAAAAGACCAATCATTTAAGGAACACATCATGAAAATCAGAGCACAAGTCGGCATGGTGCTGAACTTGGACAAATGTATCGGCTGCCACACCTGCTCCGTTACCTGCAAAAACGTATGGACAAGCCGCGACGGCGTGGAATACGCCTGGTTCAACAACGTTGAAACCAAGCCCGGTATCGGCTTCCCGAAAAACTGGGAAGACCAGGAAAAATGGAACGGCGGCTGGGTACGCAAACCCAACGGCAAACTCGTGCCCAAGCAGGGCGGCCGTTTGAAAATCCTGTCCAACATTTTCGCCAACCCCAACCTGCCGCAAATCGACGACTACTACGAGCCATTCACCTACGACTACGAGCACCTGCAAAATGCCCCGCGCATGAAAACCCCGCCCACCGCGCGGCCGATTTCCGTGCTCACCGGCAAGAAAATGGACAAGGTCGAATGGGGCCCCAACTGGGAAGACGACTTGGCCGGCGAATTTGAAAAACGCGCCAAAGACACCCTGTTCGAAGGCATCCAGAAAGACATGATGGGCGCGTTCGAGCAAACCTTCATGATGTATCTGCCGCGCCTGTGCGAACACTGCCTGAACCCGACCTGCGTCGCCTCCTGCCCATCCGGTAGTATTTACAAGCGCGAAGACGACGGCATCGTGCTCATCGACCAAGACAAATGCCGCGGCTGGCGTATGTGCGTGTCCGGCTGCCCCTACAAAAAAATCTACTACAACTGGGTGAGCGGCAAAGCCGAAAAATGTATTTTCTGCTACCCGCGTATCGAAGCGGGCGAACCGACTGTTTGCTCCGAAACCTGCGTAGGCCGCATCCGCTATCTGGGTGTGCTGCTGTATGACGCCGATAAAATCGAAGAAGCCGCTTCAGTAGAAAACCCGCAAGACCTGTACGAAGCGCAGCTGGGCGTGTTCCTCGATCCGCACGACCCCGAAATCCAGCGCGAAGCCCTGAAACAGGGCATCAGCCAGAGCTGGCTCGATGCAGCGAAAAAATCGCCCGTCTACAAAATGGCGATGGAATGGAAAATTGCCTTCCCGCTGCATCCCGAATACCGCACGCTGCCGATGGTTTGGTACATCCCGCCGCTCTCCCCAATCCAATCCGCCATCGAAAACGGCTTGGTGGGTGAAAACGGCATCATCCCCAGCGTGGATGAAATGCGCATCCCGCTGCGCTATCTGGCCAACCTGCTGACCGCCGGCAAAATCGAGCCGATTAAAGACGCGCTGGAACGCATGATCGCCATGCGCCGCTACAAACGCGGCCAAGTGGTACACGGCGAAACGCTGGAGCAAACCTTGGACGGCACCGGCCTGACCCCCGCCATGGTGGAAGACATGTATCAGATTATGGCCATCGCCAACTACGAAGACCGCTTCGTGATTCCCACCAGCCACAAAGAACAGGTAGAAAACACCTTTGAAGACAAAGCAAGCTGCGGCTTCTCCTTCGGCAACGGCTGCTCCGGCGGCTCGGACGGCATGACCAAAGAAAGCCTGTTCGGCAAACCCAAAGCCTCGCCCATCATCTTCTTCGACCGCCGTAAGGACTTGGAAGAAAACCGCGAAAAAGGGGTGCGCTGATGCAGGGCAATCCGGTATACAAATTCTTCTCGGCGCTGCTGTGCTATCCGGAAGCCGAATTGGTAGAGGCGTTGCCTGAATTCCAGGCAGCACTCGACCAGATGCCCGAATTAGACGCACACCGCGAGGGTTTGCAAGCGTTGCTGGATTATCTGGGCGGCAACAGCCTGCGCCATATCCAGGAGGAATACGTTTCCACCTTTGACCGCAACCGCCTGCATGCACTGTATATTTTCGAGCACGTTTTCGGCGAAGACCGCGACCGCGGCAGCGCCATGGTGGATTTGTTGGAAGAATACCGCAAATACGGCTTCGAATTGGGCGACGACGAACTGCCCGACTTCCTGCCCGCGCTGCTGGAATTTTTCGCCCATATTCCGCCTGCCGATGCGCAAAAACTGCTCGGCGATGCCGTGCACGTGATCAACCATATCGGCAAAAACTTGCGCACCGCCGGTTCGCCTTATGCCGTCGTGCTGGAGAACATCGTGGCGCTCAGCCCTGTCGAGCCGCAGCCCCTAACCGAGCCGCCCGTGCGCGATATGGACGAAGCCATGGAAACCTTCGGCCCCGACGTATCCGGTATCGAGCCCCTGCTCAAGCCGAGCATCCAAACCGTACAATTTTATCCAAAAAGCAAGTAAGCATACCTGCTTGGGAGTTTTGATATGAGTAACCTGCACTTCTTCTTCTTTGCCATCTATCCCTATATTTGTTTGGCAATTTTCTTCTTCGGCAGCCTCGTGCGCTTCGATCGCGAGCAGTACACTTGGAAGAGCGACTCCAGCCAGCTGCTGTATGACGGCCAGCTGCGCCTAGGCAATATCCTGTTCCACGTTGGCGTATTAGCCGTGTTCGGCGGCCACTTTGTCGGCTTGCTCACCCCGCTGTGGGTATGGCATGCCCTGGGCGTGAGCCATGCGGCCAAACAGCTTTTGGCCATGACCGCCGGCGGTATCTTCGGCACCATGGCGCTGGTTGGCCTGCTGATTCTGATCAAACGCCGCTTCACGATCGACCGCATCAATATCAACAGCACCTGGCGCGATAAGCTGCTGCTGGTGTGGATTTTGGTTACCCTCGTGCTCGGCCTCTCCACCATCTGCGTGAGCGCAGGCCACATGGACGGCCACGAAATGACCCTGCTCATGCAGTGGGCGCAGCACATTGTTACCTTCCGTGGCGTAGAAGCCGCCAGCTTCATTACCGATGCGCACATCCTCTTCAAACTGCACATGTTCATGGGCATGACCTTCTTCCTCATCTTCCCGTTCACCCGTATGGTGCACGTGTGGAGCGGTTTTGCCAGCGCACTCTATGTATTCCGCCCCTGGCAGCTGGTACGTCGCCGCTAAGGCAATATTTTCAGGTAGCCTTCCAGAAGGCTACCTGAAATTTTTATATAGAACCATATAAAGGACACCACGCTCATGATTGATCACGAACTCTGGCAAAACGCCTCCGACAGCGACATCATCGACCACATCCTGCCGCGCTATCACGACACCCACCGCCGTCAGCTCGACGAGCTCGTCCCCCTAGCCGAAAAAGTGGCCGGCGTGCACGCAGGCAAATTCCCGGCCGAGGTGGTTTCCCTGCTGCACACCATCCAAAACGAGTTGCTCAGCCACATGATGAAGGAAGAGCGCATCCTCTTCCCGATGCTCAAACAAGGTGCTGGCCGCGCTGCCGCCATGCCCGTGCGCATGATGATGCACGAACACACCGAGCACGATGCCGCCATCGAACGCCTGTTGGAAATCACAGACAACCTGCAAGCACCAGCCGATGCCTGCCGCAGCTGGCAACAGCTCTACAGCCTGGCTCAAGAGCTGGTGGACGATCTGCGTGACCACATCGATTTGGAAGACAATATCTTGTTTGCCCGCGTGTTGGCGTAACCCTTAGAACGTAGAAAAGGCTACCTGAAACAGATTTGCTGTTTTCAGGTAGCCTTTTTCCTGCCCAATGGCTAGCGGGCTGCTTGGCGGGAGCAGGTTTGAATAGCGGCGCTGGGGGGAGAGAAAGCTTATCTGCCTTTGGCGGTTTTAGCTTAAAGGCAGCTTATTGCAGCAAGGCTACCTGAAAAATACTCCATTGAAAGGGTGGGGGTATTTTCAGGTAGCCTTTATGAATGCGTGGTGCTGACACCGAATACAGGCAGCTCACATCTCCAAGGGATCGATGTCCACCGACCATCTGGCCGCAGCAAACTGCCGTGCCAGCGCGGCGAGGGCTTGCTGCCAGAGGGAAACCTGCCGGTGCAGCGCTTTGCGGCTGGAGCTTTCCAGAAACACCTGGGCGCGTTCGCGGCCGGCGAGTTTGGCCAGCAGCATGGGCACCGGGCCGAGGCAGAGCACTTTTGCAGCTTCGGTTTCTGCGCTTTCAGGTAGCCTTTGTTTCGCCACCCATTCGGCAGCCAGGCGCAATAATTCCAGCGCATCGGCCATATTGGTGGCATCGGCACGGATGGCGGCGGTATGAGCGAAGGGCGGCATATCGAAACTTTCGCGCTCGGCCAGTTCGCCGGCGGCGAAGTCGGCATAGTTTTGCCGCAGCAGCGTTTGATACACGCGATGCTCCGGCAGTCGGGTTTGGATGAACACGCGGCCGGGCAGCTCGGCACGCCCGGCGCGGCCGGCCACCTGCATCAGTTCGGCAAACAGCCGCTCGGGGGCACGGAAGTCGGCGCTGTAGAGGCTGCCGTCGGCATTGAGCACCAGCACCAAATTCAGGCGGGCGAAATCGTGGCCTTTGGCCAGCATCTGAGTGCCCACCAAAATATCCACGCCGTCGGCGGCGATACGCTGGTAGAGCCGTTGCCAGTCACCCTTGCGGGCAACGCTGTCGCGGTCTACCCGTTCGATTTTGGCATCGGGCAGCTGCGCGCGCAGGGCTTCTTCCACCCGCTGCGTGCCGATGCCCACGGCGGTGAGGTCTTGGTTGCCGCAGTCGGGGCATTTTTTCGGAATCGGCACCGCCAGCCCGCAATGGTGGCAGCGCAACTGGTGCGCGCGCTGGTGCAGCACCAGCTTGGCGGAGCAGTGCGGGCAGCCGAAGGTGTGGCCGCAGTCGCCGCAGAATAGGGCGGGGGCGAAGCCGCGCCGGTTGAGGTACACCATGCTCATGCCGCCGGCAGCGTGATTTTGCTGCAACAGCTTGAAAGCGGCCAGGCTGAAGCCTTGGTCCAAGGGCTCGCGGCGGATGTCGATTAGGTGGATTTCGGGCAGGCGGGCTGCCGCACGGGCGCGTTGCGGCAGGCTGAGCAGGCGGTAGCCGCCGCTTTGCGTCTTGTGCCAGCTTTCCAGCGAGGGTGTGGCGCTGCCGAGCACAATCGGGCAGCCGGCCTGCTGTGCTCGCCACACGGCCAAATCGCGGGCGTGGTAGCGCAGTTCGCTGTCTTGTTTGAACGAGGAATCGTGTTCTTCGTCCACCACGATCAGCCCCAAATCCGGCAGCGGCGTAAACACTGCCAGCCGGGTGCCCACCACCAGCCGCACCTGGCCACACATGGCTTTCAGGTAGCCTTGGGTACGCTCGCCGGCGGCGGTTTGGCTGTGCAGCACAGCAGTCGGCACGTCGGCAAAACGCTGCTGCAGGCGGGCGATGAGCTGCGGCGTGAGGCTGATTTCGGGCAGCAGGAACAGTACCTGTTTGCCCGCTGCAAGCGCGGCGGCCATGGCTTCGAAATAGGTTTCGGTTTTGCCGCTGCCGGTGATGCCGTGCAGAAGGAAGGGGGCAAAACCCTGCGCCTGCGCCACCGCATCGGCTGCGGCCTGCTGCTCGGGGTTGAGCGGCACGGACGAGGGCGGAATCGGTAGGCGGGCGGGCAAGATGTCGGTTTCGGCTGCCAGCCAGCCTTGCGCCTGCCAGCTTGCCAGCTGGGCGGCAGCCTGCGGTGCGATGGTGCGGGCGGCGCTTTGGCTCACTGCGACGGCCAACAGCGCCTGCCACAGCGCGGCCTTGCGGCGGTGGTGCGGTGGCGGTGCGGGTTGTTGCCGCCCCAAATCGGTGAGCGAAAAATAGGTTTCCAGCTGCGGCGGCGGGCAGGGCTTGGCTTCGCGCAGGCCGGCTGGCAGGGCGGTGAAGGCGGTTTGGCCGATGGGGTGGTGATAATAACGGGCAGTAAATTCAATCAGTTCGCGCCAGGCGGCGGGCAACGGCGGCTCGTGTTTAAACACTTGCTCAAGCGGGCGGATTTTGGCCGGGCTGATTTCCGGTTCTTCGCACGCGCCCCACACGATACCGGCCACGGTTTTGCCGCGAAACGGCACAGCCACGCGGGTGCCGGGCGCGGGAATACGGTCGGCACGGTAGGTAAGCAGCGTGTCGAGCGGAACATTGAGGGCAACTTGGCAGTAGGGCACGGCGGTTGGGAGTGAATGAATAAGGAGACGGCGGGTATTGTACCTGAAACAGGAAGGGCTACCTGAAAGCGCACTTCTCTACGGAGCTGATGCGTTGGTGCAGTGGAAATAGCAGCATGGTTTCAGGTAGCCTTTGGATAGTGCGGGCAGTAAACTAGGCGTATTGTACCAACGGAGAATCAGGCTACCTGAAAACTTTTGCCGCAACGCAGCAAAATAGACTACGGCAAGGCTGAGGCAATTTCAGGTAGCCTCTTATTTAAAACAAAGGAAACCGATATGACTGCCACTTTGGAAGTATGCCAAGCCGATATCACCACGCTGGCGGTGGACGCGATAGTCAATGCCGCCAATTCTTCGCTATTGGGCGGCGGCGGAGTGGACGGTGCGATACATCGCGCCGCCGGGCCGGAGCTGTTGGCAGAGTGCCGCCGGCTGGGCGGCTGCCGCACCGGTGAGGCCAAAATCACGCAGGGCTACCGGCTGCCGGCACGCTGGGTGGTGCACACGGTCGGCCCGGTGTGGCGCGGCGGGCAGCATGACGAAGCGGAGCTGTTGGCCGCAGCCTATGCCAATTCGTTGCGCCTAGCTGCGGAACAGGGTGCGCAAAGCATTGCTTTCCCCTGTATCAGCACCGGTGTGTATGGCTACCCCGCACGTGAGGCAGCAAAAATTGCAGTGCAGGCTGTGCGCGAAACGCTGCCGCAATGCCCGCAGATAGAGCGCGTGGTGTTCTGTTGTTTTTCACAGCAAGATGCGGCACGGTATCAGCAACTGCTGGAGGCTACCTGAAAAATTCGGGCGGATGCATAGCATGTGTTTGGCAGTAAGCAGGCAGAATTATGCACATCGCTCGTGCAGATTGCTTGGATTGTTGGCGGGAAGTATCGTTTTGGGCGGCTAAACGCAGGTTTTTGGTGTATTTACGGCGAAACTTGCTATAATCGCGGGCGCGTTGCGCCAAGCGCAGCGGTTTTTGATAAAATACAGTGTTTTGGTGGCCAGGTTGAACAGCGTTCCCCATCAGGCTACCTGAACAGCAGGTGCGCCAAAGCGCGCCACCAGACTAACCTTAATAGGAGATTCATCATCGCACAAGAACGCGAAGCACGGATCAACGGCGAAATTCACGCCAAAGAAGTGCGTTTAATCAGCGGCACGGGCGAGCAGCTCGGCGTCGTAACCGTGAAAGAAGCCCTGGCCATGGCCGAAGAGCAAGACGTGGATTTGGTGGAGATTTCCCCCACCGCCAAACCGCCTGTCTGCAAGCTGATGGACTACGGCAAATATAAATACGAGCAGTCGAAAAAACGCGACGAAGCCAAGAAAAAGCAGAAACAGGTGCAGATTAAGGAAATCAAATTCCGCCCCGGCACCGACGAAGGCGATTACCAAATCAAAATGCGCAACGTTACCCGCTTCTTGGCCGATGGCGACAAAGTGAAAATCACCCTGCGTTTCCGCGGCCGCGAAATGGCGCACCAGCATTTGGGCGCGCAGCTGCTGGAACGTGTGAAGGCCGATTTGGCCGAAGTGGCCGCTGTGGAACAGTTTCCGAAAATGGAAGGCCGCCAGATGGTGATGATGGTTGCACCCAAGAAGAAGTAACCGTATAATTCGCCGTTTTCCGCTCCGCTGCACGCGGGAAACGGCTTCAGTGTTGTGTGTGCGGCATAAAACCGTGGTTTCGGGTATTAAGCGCGGCCTGTTGCAGGCAGCCTCCCGATGCCTAATCCGATAAATCAATGGAGTTTTCCCATGCCTAAAATGAAAACCAAATCCAGTGCGAAGAAACGCTTCAAAGTGCTGGGCAACGGTGGCATCAAACGCGCCCATGCGTTCAAACGCCACATTCTCACCAAAAAAACCACTAAGAACAAACGCCAGCTGCGCGGTACCGCTATGGTAAACGAGCGCGATGTGGCTTCTGTTCACAAAATGTTGCCCTACGCTTAAAGGAGTCTGAAATATGCCACGCGTAAAACGCGGTGTAACCGCACGTGCCCGTCATAAAAAAGTATTAGTTCTGGCCAAAGGCTATCGTGGCCGTCGTAAGAACGTCTACCGTGTTGCCAAACAGGCGGTGATGAAGGCAGGCCAATATGCCTACCGCGACCGCCGTCAGCGCAAACGCCAGTTCCGTCAACTGTGGATTGCCCGTATCAACGCCGGTGCCCGCCAGCACGGCCTGTCTTACAGCAAATTCATGAACGGCCTGAAACGCGCCGCTATCGAGCTGGATCGTAAAGTATTGGCCGACTTGGCCGTATTCGACAAAGCTGCTTTCGCGCAGCTGGTTGAAAAAGCCAAAGCCGCTTTGGCCTAATGCCTGATTAGAAAATCGGTCGGAGTTTTCCGGCCGATTTTTTATTGTGCGGAAATTAAATGCGAGAAGAAGGTTGGGCGGCAACTCAACCTTGGCCATGCCAAGCCATCGATCCGCTTAGCCGAAGCCAACGCTTTAGCTTCGCAGCAACCAGGCTTTGGCTGCGCCAAGACGTCGGTTCATCTTGTTGAAGTTGCACTTTCAGGTAGCCTTTAGGGGCGGCTGGCAAAACAAATTGTCCAAAGCTGGCAGGCAGCGTATAATCCACCTTCCTTTATCTGGGGGCGACCTTGGTTTCGACGGGGGTTGCGAAGCAGATGCGGGCATACCGGGGTCTCAGATTTCCCGTAAAACACTGAATTTAAATAGTCGCAAACGACGAAACTTTCGCATTGGCCGCCTAAGGCCTGCCGTTGCAGCAGTTGGTCAATGGGCTGTGTAGCGTAAGCTACTGCAACGTCATTCTACATTGACTGGTTTCCCGTCGGGTTACTTGGCGAGAAATGAGATTTAAGGTAACTGGTTCCTAGAAGGCCTGTCGGTCGGCATGATAGGAACGAGATTTTAAATAGACATGACTAAGTATGTAGAACGCTCTGTAGAGGACTTCCGGACGGGGGTTCGATTCCCCCCGCCTCCACCAAGATATCCGATAAGTATCCTATACTTATCTCCATTTCTGTGTTTTTTGGCACACTATTGGCACATTTTCCACTAAGAAGCTGCTCAATTTTGGACTTTTCACGCTGCTTGTCGGCCAAGTCAATCCAGCGGGAATAGTTTTCAAGTAGCATTTTCATGGTGCTGTGTCCCATCTGACGGGCTACCCACATGGGGTTGGCTCCGGCCATGAGGTTGAGTGTGGCAAATGTATGGCGGGTGTTGTAGGGTTTCCTGTACCTTACCCCCGCTATTTTTATAGCGTGCTGCCACGGTCTCCACGGCACTTTGTCGTTCTCAAACGGGCTACCAGTTTTCGGATTGATGAAAACGTATCCGCTTGCCAGCCCTGTTCTTTGCCATTGCCTACGTAAGGCTTCCAAGGCACGGCTATTGAGCTCGATGTCTCGATAGCTGTGGGTTTTGGTACTTTTCAGCTTACCAGCTACGGACGCTTTGTTTACGCGTACGCACTGCCTCTGGAAGTCGATGTCCTGCCAAGTGAGGGCGATGAGCTCGCTGGTACGCATACCGCTGAAGAAGGCCAGTTCGAAGTAATTGTGAAACACAGGTTCATTTTTCAGGTAGCCTAGGATGGCTTCGGCCTCTTCGAGCGTGAACGGGTCAGGCGGCTCTTTCTGCACTTTGGCATTGGTCAGATGTTGGGCAGGATTGTCTTTTATCCTGCCGTCGCGGAGCGCGAGAACAAACGGCTGCCGGATAACGGTGGCAATGTTATTGCGAGTTTTTGCGCTACAGTCTAAGGTGGCCAGCAGCCCGGCTAGGGTACTGTACTGGATACGGTCTATCGGTATGTCGCCAATTTTGGGTAGGACGTGGCTGTTGAGCATGCCGCGATAGCGGGATAGGGTGGAGTGGGATAGCTGGTTAACGGTGGCCAGCCAGGCTTCAGCCATCTCACGGAAAGTGGGGCTGCGCTCCGTTTCTTCCGCCCGTTTGGAGTCGGGGAAGAATTCGGCGTAGTCGAATACGCCTATGGCGATTCGGGTACATACTTCTTCCCGGAGTTTAGTGGCGTGCCGGATGTTGGCGGTGGTGGGCTTGAGCGGCAGGCTTTCCCAACATCGTTTACCCCGATACATGAACCATATTTTGATACTACGGTCGCGAATAACTAAGCCAGTCGGCATTCGTTTCGTTGCCATTTTTCTACCTCTTTTACGTTGATTAAGATGTGGCGGTCGGGTGCACGGTAGTAGTGGAGTCCCTCTACCCAAACACCGGTGCTGATTTTGTCCCTTAAAGCCTTTTCTGTATAGCCTGACAATTCGGCGTAACGTTTCAACTGGATTTGGTTCAGCATATTCAATCCTCCATATGAGTAATTAGGACTTGCAGTAAGTGGTCGTAGTGCCGTAGCCAACCATGTGGCGGACATCAGGTAACCTGAGTCGTCTTTCTGTTTGCATTTTTTCTCCAAATTTAAAGTTCGCCTTTAAGCGGCTTAGTTAATCCATTGTCCACGGCAGATTGTGTTCCACACTGCGTGGGGGAGGGTGATTTACCGTCGGGATAAGCAACAATGTCAGGTGCGCATCCATTGCCTTTGCCTATATTGGTACCAACTATATTAGCAGTAAAAAGCCCTAAAATTTTTTTCAGCCCATTCTCAAAGAAGGATGAATATCGGCAGACCATATGGCGGTTTGAAACGTAGAAAAGCCTTTGTTCACTGAGTGAATAACAGGTCACTTTGGATTGGCGTAGCTGGT
>NZ_KV804547.1:188955-189808 GCF_001811325.1 Eikenella sp. HMSC071B05
AGCTGGTTATCCCTATAAAAAGTACGATGGCCGCAAGTGTATTCATGTAATGGAACCAGGTTCTGTTAATGCTGAGTGCCGCATGGTTTTTAATATAAAGTAGAAATAATATTAAATATCAATGGATTGATATTTTTGAAGTGGTTTATGCCTGAGATCTTAGTAAAACTCACTAAACGGAGAACCTGGTCAGGCACACTTCCCCATCTGTTAAGCCTAATCAAGCACCGATTGAGCGGACAAGGTTCCAATATCCTGTGCGCCGATGTAGGTATCGCTGGCGTTATCCGGACCTGGTCCATCGGCGGCTGACAAAATCAGGTCCGTACATCGGTGCAAACGGTATCTGTACCACCACCGGCAATGACTGTGATGCATGCCGGGTTAAAGTCACTTTAAGCTTACTCACAGCATATCCGCACCGATGCAGAAAGTTATACCGACGGGCAAAGGGCAGATTGCCGAGACCAAGTCCGCAATCAAAAGGGGTATTGAGGTAGGAAGCAAAGTTGTCTGACAAGGCAGACAGCCTTGCTTGGAAGCAGGGATGGTTGCAAGAACCTGGTTCTTATCACTCACTGGAAGATAAAACCTAAGCAAGAGGTGATGATGCATACCAACGACCGACAGCACTCCCCTAAAGACCGGAGAGTACCTGGGTCCGTTGTAGATGGGTCCGTTGTAGATGGGTCCGTTGTAGATGCTTCCGTCGTTGATACTGTTTTCATTACCCGTAGTATTCGTTTTTATTCAATGAGTCAATGGATTGTTTAATATTATCAATAGAATAGATAGATTTCCGTCTATCGATATCTTTGAGCATGCAGAATAACGGCTCCATCCAGCCTTCAGG
>NZ_KV804548.1:0-1850 GCF_001811325.1 Eikenella sp. HMSC071B05
CCTGAAGGCTGGATGGAGCCGTTATTCTGCATACTCAAAGATGTCGACAGGCACAAAGGCAAGATACTTAGTTGATCATATTAGATAATTTACTATATCGTTGAATTAAAACGAATATTTCGGGTAATAAAAACAGTATCAACCATGAAACGATTGGCCACGAACCTAGTACACCTCCGGTCTTTAGGGGAGATAGCTGCCGGTCGTCGGTATGCATCATCACCTCTTGCTTAGGTTTTATCTTTTAGAGACCTTTGCAAAATTTCTTTTCCTCCAACAACCGAAACCCAAAAACAGGTTTTCGGCTGTTTTCTCCCCCAATCACTCCTAATTTTACCCAAATACCCCCTTAATCCTCCCCGAATACCTGATAATAAGGCATCCGGACCGCCTTTTAGGCGGCAACAGGCACACTTAGCCTGTTAGCCGCTTTCAACAGGTTCAAACACATCGCCTTCAGATGGCTTTGCGCACTCACTTTAATCAGTCCGAAATAGGCTGCCCGCGCGTAGCGGAATTTACGGTGCAGCGTACCGAAGCTTTGTTCGACCACATAACGGGTCTTCGACAAATATCGGTTGCGTTTGGTTTGCGCTTCCGTCAGCGGGCGGTTGCGGTGGGCTTTGCGCATAATGCCATCCTGCAGTCGACGCTCTTCCAGATGTTGCCGGTTTTCCGCACTGTCGTAGCCTTTATCGGCATAGACGGTTGTGTCTTTGGCTATTCCTTCCAGCAAAGGCAACAGGTGGTTGCACTCATGGGTATTGGCGGGGGTAATGTGCAGTTTCTCGATATAGCCTTCCTCATCGGTACGGGTATGTTGTTTGTAACCGAGTTTGTAGAGGCCGTTTTTCTTTGTCCAACGGGCATCTTTATCTTTACTCGGTGTGGTTTAGCCGCTGACTTGTCCTTCTTCATCGACTTCTATGGCCTGACGCTGTTTGCTGCCGGCGGTCTGAATAATGGTGGCGTCAATGACGGCGGCGGATGCTTTCTCTACTTTTAGGTTTTTTTCGGTCAGTTGGCGGTTAATCAGTTCCAGCAATTCGGACAGGGTGTCGTCTTGCGCCAGCCAGTTGCGGTAGCGGCATAAGGTGCTGTAATCGGGGATGCTCAACTCGTCAAAACGGCAAAATAGGTTGAAATCGATGCGGGTGATGAGGCTGTGTTCGAGTTCGGGATCGGAGAGGCTGTGCCATTGTCCGAGCAGGACGGCTTTGAACATGGATAACAGGGAATAGGCGGGGCGGCCGCGGTGGTCTCTAAGGTAACGGGTTCTTTGACGATTCAGGTACTGTTCGATCGGTTGCCAATCAATCACTTGATCCAATTTCAATAGTGGGAAGCGGTCGATGTGTTTGGCAATCATGGCTTGTGCGGGTTGCTGGAAGAAGGTGCTCATGAGAAATCCCCTAAATGTCTTGGTGGGAATTTAGGGGATTTTGGGGAATTTTGCAAAGATCTCTTTTAGTGAGTAAAAGAACCAGGTCCTTGCAATCATCTTTCAGCCAAGCAAAGCTGTCTGCCTCAATACCCCTTTTGATTGCCGATTTGGTCTCGGCAATCTGCCCTTTGCCCGTAGGTATGACTTTCTGCATCGGTGCGGATATGCTGTGAGTAAGCTTAAAGTGCCTTTAACCCGGCATGCATCACCGCCGTTGCCGGCAGTGCCTTCTGTATGGATTCCATTTGCACTAATACGCTGATCTGATTTTGTCAGCCGCCGATGGACCAGGTCCGGATAACGCCAGCGATACCTACATCGGCATACGGGATATTGGAACCTTGTCCGCTTAATCGGTGCTTGATTAGTTCCAGCAGATGGGGAAGTGTGCCTGACCAGGTTCTCC
>NZ_KV804548.1:1950-31735 GCF_001811325.1 Eikenella sp. HMSC071B05
AGATGGGGAAGTGTGCCTGACCAGGTTCTCCGGTTAGTGAGTTTTACTAAGCTCTCGGGCATAAATCACTTCAAAAATATCAATCCATTGATATTTAATGTTATTTCCATTTTGTATTAAAAACCATGCGGCGCTCAGCATTAACAGAACCTAGTTCCATTACATGAATACACTTGTGGCCATCGTACTTTTTATAGGGATAACCAGCTACGCCAATCCAAAGTGACCTGTTATCCACTCAGTGAACAAAAACTTTTCCAAGTTTCAAACCGCCATATGGTTTGCCAATATTCATCTTCCCTTGAGAATGGGCTGAAAAAATTTTAGGGCTTTTTACTGCTAATATGGTTCTACCGATACAACAGATGGGTAAGCACCTAGCATTACTGCTTATTCTGAAGGTAAGCCACCTAAACCTATCTTGGCATGTTGAATACAACCTGCCCTAGCAATTATTGATCAACTAGGTCACCAATTAAGACTATCTTTAATCTTTCATTTGGAGAAAAAAATGCAAGTAGAAAGACGAATCAGGCTACCTGAACTCCGCAATATGGTTGGTTATGGCACAACCAAGATTTACGACAGCATGAAAAACGGCACTTTCCCGAAGGGGCGGAAAGATGGCAGAATTACATATTGGCTGGAGAGCGAAATCCAGCGTTGGATTCTTGAAACCGCAGAAGCTGCCAGCAAAAATTAAAGCGGGTATAAAAGCGGGTACTAATAGCAATTAGTAAAACATATAACATTATGAATCAATAATATATTCAAATTATGATTTTGTTTATCGACAACTACGACTCCTTCACCTACAACATCGTCCAATATTTCGCCGAGCTCGGCCAGGAAATTAGCGTGCGCCGCAACGACGACATCACCTTGGACGAAATTGCCGAACTCCAACCCCAATACCTCGTGATCGGCCCCGGCCCCTGCTCGCCCAAAGAAGCCGGCATTTCCGTGCCGGCCCTGCGCCGCTTTGCCGGGCAGATTCCCATTTTGGGCGTATGCCTCGGCCACCAAGCCATCGGCGAAGCCTTTGGTGGCCGCATCGTGCGTGCGCAAGAGCTGATGCACGGCAAAGTATCGCCCGTGCACCACACCAACAACGGCGTATTTGCCGGCCTGCCCAACCCCGTAAACTGCACCCGCTACCACAGCCTCGCCATCGAACGCGCTAGCCTGCCCGAATGCCTCGACATCACCGCCTGGACGACAGACGGCGAAATCATGGGCGTGCGCCATAAACAACACGCCGTGGAAGGCGTACAATTCCACCCCGAAGCCCTGCTCACCGAACACGGCCACGATATGCTGGCCAACTTCCTCAAAGAGCACGCCGCCCGCAATAGCCAGTGAGCCGAACTTTCGTTCCTGCGTCGGCTCACTTCACAGAAAACTAAAGGCTACCTGAAACTTCAAATTCAAACCTCAAACAAAAAGGAGAACACCATGAGCCTGAAAGCCCGCCTCACCGAAGACATGAAAACCGCCATGCGCGCCAAAGACACGCTCGCCCTATCCACCATCCGCCTGGCCAATGCCGAAATCAAACGCTACGAAGTGGACGAGCGCGCCGAAGCCGACGACGCCAAAATCACCGCCATGCTCAGCAAAATGATTAAGCAGCGCAAAGAAAGCGCCGCCATCTACCACGAAGCCGGCCGCCAAGAGCTGGCCGACAAAGAGCTGGCCGAAGTATCCATCCTCCAGCGCTACCTGCCCGAAATGCTTTCCGAAGCCGAAATCCAAAGTGCTGTGGCCGAAGCCATTGCCCAAACCGGCGCATCCGGCATGGCCGATATGGGCAAAGCCATGGGCGTGTTGAAAAAACGCCTCGCCGGCCAGGCTGATATGAGCGATGTGAGCCGCCTGCTCAAAGCCGCCTTGCAAAAATAGCGTATACCGAAGGCTACCTGAAAATGCCCAACAACTTTTCAGGTAGCCTTTCCTTTTCCCGCCAAGGCTACCTGAAACCCAAACCACCTCATAAGGAAACCCGATGTTTACCCCCCAACAAGCCCTGCAGCGCCTGCTCAGCAACAACGAACTCTTCCACGATGAAATGACCGACCTCATGCGCCAAATCATGCGCGGCGAAGTAGCCCCCGAGCTGATTGCCGCCATCCTCATCGGCCTGCGCATCAAAGTGGAAACCGTGTCTGAAATCAGCGCCGCTGCCCAAGTAATGCGCGAATTTGCCGCCAAAGTGCCCGTGGCCGAGCCCGACAAACTCGTCGACGTGGTCGGCACCGGCGGCGACGGC
This sequence comes from Eikenella sp. HMSC071B05, assembly GCF_001811325.1. Taxonomy (NCBI): domain Bacteria; kingdom Pseudomonadati; phylum Pseudomonadota; class Betaproteobacteria; order Neisseriales; family Neisseriaceae; genus Eikenella; species Eikenella sp. HMSC071B05. The sequence goes on from NZ_KV804548.1 coordinate 4,220, forward strand.
GCGCACACCTTCAATATTTCCAGCACCGCCATGTTCGTGGCCGCCGCCGCCGGCGCCAAAGTGGCCAAACACGGCAACCGCAGCGTGTCCTCCTCCAGCGGCTCGGCCGACATAATGGAGCTGGCCGGCATCTCCCTCGCCCTCTCGCCCGAACAAGTGGGGCAATGCATCGACCAATGCGGTGCCGGCTTTATGTTTGCCCCCAACCACCACAGCAGCATGAAATACGTCGCCCCCGTGCGCCGCGCGCTGGGCGTGCGCACCGTGTTCAACATCTTGGGCCCGCTCACCAACCCCGCCGGTGCCGCCAACCAGCTCATCGGCGTGTTCCACATTGATTTGGTGGGCATCCTCTCCCGCGTGTTCCAGCAGCTGGGCAGCAAACACGCCCTCGTGGTGCATGGCAGCGACGGGCTCGACGAAATCACCCTTACCGGCCCCACCCGCGTGGCCGAACTCAAAGACGGCCTGATTGCCGAATACGACATCCACCCCGAACAATTCGGCCTGCCCGTGCGCGCCAATCTCGACGACATCAAGGTAGCCTCCGCCGCCGAATCGCTCGCCATGATTAACCGCGTACTAGCAGGCGAAGCCGGCGCCCACCGCGACATCGTGCTGCTCAACGCCGGTGCCACGCTCTACGCCGGCAACGTAGCCAATACGCTGGACGAAGGCGTGGACATGGCGCGCGAAGCCATCGACAGCGGCAAAGCCCGCGCCAAACGCGACGAAGTGGCCGCCTTCTCGCAACAACTGGCCGCACAACAGGCGAAATAATGCCGATAAGTTTCAGGTAGCCTTTAGCAGGCTGCTTGAGATGCCGGGAAGGCTACCTGAAAAGAAAAGGCTACCTGAAATTCTCAGGTAGCCTTTTAACTTGTTCTCCGGCTTATTTCCCGATGTGCAGCAGCCCCCGCCACAGTTTTTCTTCCTGATCCGCAATTTCGCGCAGGAAGGCGGCGATTTGGGCGCAGCCTTGTTCGCTCGGGCGGCGGCATTGTTTCACGCACTGGCTGGCCAGCTGCCGCCATTGGTCGCCGATGGCGGTCATTTCCTGCGAGGCGGTTTGCAGGGCGGGGTTGGCGCAAATATCGGCAGCCTGCTCTAAAAAATAGGCATAAAGATAGCGGAAACCGGCGCCGCCGGTGCCGATTTCTTCCTGCATGCGCACCAAGTGGCCGAGCCACAGCTTTTGGTATTTTTCCGGCTCTTGCGGCAGGCACTCGATTTTCTTGGCCACGGTGCGGATGCCGCGCACGCCCACAAAAAATACGGGGGCGAGCATTTGTTTGGCGTTTTTGCGGATGGCGGCATACAGCAGAGCAGGCAGGCGTTCGGCCAGTTGTTGCTTTGTCGGCAGGCTGGCGGTGTTGAGTGTGTACATCAAGCCTTTGCCGGCCAGGGCGCCTTTGGCAAAGCGGGCACGCTGCAAATCGGCGGCGGCGCAGCGCTGGGGCGTTTCAAACACGGGGTCGCTGATTAAATAATCCTCTCCTTCGCGGCCATACACCAAAAGATTGTGGGCGTTGAAATGAAAACGCATTTCGGGCGGGAAATAAGGCAGCCAATACACGGAGGTTTGCAAGCCGACCGGCTGCCCGCCAGCCAGCGCCTCATCCAGTGCGGCCGCACCACGCTCGGCTTGGGCAAATTTGCGCATACCCAGCTTCACGCCGAGGGTGCGGCAAACGTTTTTGATGATGCCGCGCGGGGCGATGCGGTAGGAAATCAGGGGCATGCCATTGAGTTTGACCACGGGCAGATACACAAAGGTGAGCGCGTGGGCAAGCCCGAACACCATGGCTTCATTCATGGCGCAGCCGTGGTGGGTAAGGAGGGTGGACATCACGCCGCTTTCGCAGTGGGCGGTGTGTTGGTGGGTGAAGGTGGTCATGTTGGTGGCGGTGTTTGCGGGGAGGCAGATGATACGTGAAAAATGAAGTAGATGGAATTTCAGGTAGCCTTTAGCGCACGGGCAGGCTACCTGAAACGCCTCTGCTTAGCCCAGCAAATCGGGCTGAACCTGATGCCTGCCCTGTTCGTGGTCGAGCAGCCATTGTTTGCGCTGTAGGCCGCCGCTGTAGCCGGTGAGGCTGCCGTCTTTGCCGATGACGCGGTGGCAGGGAATGATGATGGAGAGGCGGTTGGCACCGTTGGCAGCAGCCACGGCGCGCACGGCGGCAGGGTTGCCGAACTGTTCGGCCAGCGCCTGATAATGGGTGGTTTCGCCGTAGGGGATGGTTTGCAGCGCATCCCACACCTGCCGCTGAAACGGGCTGCCGGGAGCGAGCAGCGGCACGCTGAATGCGCGGCGCGTGCCTTGGAAATATTCGCCCAACTGGGTTTGTACTAAGCGGGTGTGTTCGTTTTCGCCCTGCTTGGTTTGGCAGCCAAGCAGGCGCTGAAGATCGCGCAATTCGCCGTCGATGCGCCGGCTGCCGGCAAATTCGAGCAGGCACAGGCCGCGTTCGGTGGCAGCGGCGAGGATGTTGCCCAAGGGCGAGGGGAAGGCGTGCAGATAGAGCATGGGCTTGGGGTTGGATGGCATTGGGCAGAAACCCTACAATATTTTCAGGTAGCCTGCCGTATTGGCAAAAGGGCTACCTGAAAATGTAGTTGCTGCGAAGTTAAAAGGCTTACAGCGCGGTAAAACAGGCTGCCAAACCCAAAAAGATGCCCGGCACGTTGGCCACCACAATCGGCCAGTCGCGCGGTTTTTTAAACAGACCGTAGCCCGTCCACAACGTACAGTTCACAAAAGCCACAAAGGGCTGCACCGGATTGCCTTTGTGCCCAGCCAGGTTGTCGGCAATCTGCGGAATGTAGGCCACATACATGCCCACAGCCATGATGCTGGCCACAATACCTAAAATTTTGATTTGTTTTTCAGTCATTATTGCTACCTCTTAAAAGTGAGTCAGACGTTTCATGCCGATATGCACCGGCTTCCCGGTTTCAGGTAGCCTTCATCCATGCGGGCTCGCTGAAAGCGCGCCATTATAAACCCCCCTCCCCGCCGCCCGCAAGGCGCACTACAAAACTTAACCCGTTCTCCCGCGATGGTTTCAGCCAGCCCCACCGCCCCGCAGACTACCTGAAAACCCTTGCTTGCTTTACAATTACGGCGTTTAGCAACTGAAACGCCTGCCACACCATGCCAGAAAACACCGCATCCGCCGAAAACAGCGACATCCTGCTGCTCGCCCCCTACGCCGAACGCGCCTATCTTGAATACGCCATGAGCGTGGTGAAAGGCCGCGCCCTGCCCGACGTGGGCGACGGCCAAAAGCCCGTGCAGCGGCGCATCCTGTTTGCCATGAAGGAAATGGGGCTGGCTGCCAATTCCAAGCCGGTGAAATCCGCGCGCGTGGTGGGCGAAATCTTGGGTAAATACCACCCGCACGGCGACGCTTCCGCCTACGACGCCATGGTGCGCATGGCGCAAGACTTCACCCTGCGCTATCCCTTAATCGACGGCATCGGCAACTTCGGCTCGCGCGACGGCGACGGCGCGGCCGCCATGCGTTACACCGAAGCCCGCCTCACCCCGATTGCCGAGCTGCTGCTTTCCGAGCTGTATCAAGGCACGGTGGATTTTGTGCCGAATTACGACGGCGCGTTTGACGAACCCGTGGCGCTGCCCGCCCGCCTGCCCATGGTGCTGCTCAACGGCGCCTCCGGCATCGCCGTGGGCATGGCCACCGAAATCCCGCCGCACAACTTGGGCGAAGTCACCGCTGCCGCCGTGGCCCTGCTCAAAAAACCCTCGCTCACCACCGCCGAGCTGATGGAACACATCCCCGCCCCCGATTTCGCCGGCGGCGGCCACATCATTACCCCGGCCAAAGACCTGCTCCAGCTCTACGAAACCGGCAAAGGCAGCATCCGCGTGCGTGCGCGCTACGAAATCGAAAAACTGGCGCGCGGCCAATGGCGGCTCATCATCACCGAACTGCCGCCCAACACCAGCGCGCAGAAAATCCTGGCCGAAATCGAAGAGCAAACCAATCCCAAACCAAAAACTGGCAAAAAACAGCTCAACCAAGACCAGCTCAACACCAAAAAGCTGATGCTCGAGCTCATCGACAAAGTGCGCGACGAAAGCGACGGCGAACACCCCGTGCGCCTCGTGTTCGAGCCCAAATCCAGCCGCATCGAGCCGGATAACTTCATCAACACCCTCATGGCGCAAACCGGTTTGGAAGGCAATGTGCCGGCCAACTTGGTGATGATCGGGCTCGACAACCGCCCTGCACAGAAAAACCTGAAAACCATTTTGCAGGAATGGCTCGATTTCCGAGTGTCCACCGTAACCCGCCGCCTGCAACACCGCCTGGAACAGGTGCTCAAACGCATCCATATCCTCGACGGGCGCATGACCGCCTTTTTGCACATCGACGAGGTTATCCGCGTCATCCGAGAAGCCGACGAGCCCAAGCCCGAATTGATGGCCGCTTTCGGCCTCTCCGAAATCCAAGCCGAAGATATTTTGGAAATCCGCCTGCGCCAGCTCGCCCGTTTGGAAGGTTTCAAACTGGAACAAGAATTGGCTGATTTGCGCGAAGAAGAAGGCTACCTGAAAAACTTATTGGCCGACGAAGGCGCGAAGAAAAAGCTCATCATTAAAGAGATGCAGGCCGATGCCAAGCAGTTTGGCGACCCGCGCCGCACGCTGGTGGCCGAAGCCGAACGCGCCGCGCTCACCCACACCACGGCCGACGAGCCGGTAACGCTCATCCTGTCGCGCCAGGGCTGGATTCGCAGCCGTGCCGGGCACGGGCTGGATTTGTCGGCTACCGCGTTTAAAGAAGGCGACGAATTGCAGCAAACGCTGGAAACGCGCACCGTCGATCCGGTGGTAGTGCTCGACACGCTGGGCCGCAGCTACACCATCGATCCGGCCGAAATCCCCGGCGGGCGCGGCGACGGCGTGCCGCTGGCCTCGCTCTTGGAATTACAGCCGGGCGCATCGGTGCTCACCATGCTGGCCGGGCAGCCGCAGGAACACTACCTGCTGGCCGGCAGCGGCGGCTACGGCTTCATCGCCAAACTGGGCGATTTGGTCGGCCGTGTGAAGGCGGGCAAGGAAGTGGTAAAACTGGAGGCTGGCGAAACCCTGCTGATGCCGCAGCCGGTGCGCCAGTCTGCACTGATCAACCCTGATTGCCGCTTGGTGCTGGCCAGTGCGGAAAAACACCTGCTCGCTTTCCCGATTGGCGAATTGAAAGTGATGGCCAAAGGGCGCGGCCTGCAATTGATGTCGCTGCGCGGCGGCGACACGCTGCAACTCACCGCCCTAGTATCTACCCCCGATTTCTGGGTATGCAGCCGCGGCAAACGCGGTGCGGCACACCGCGAACGCTTACGCGTGCAGGATATTGAAGGCAAACGCGGCCGCAAAGGCCGGGTGTTGGATGTTTCAGGTAGCCTCATCAGCCTGAGCAGCACGCAAGAGGGAGAAGCATGATCCAACTACCAAAATCGTATACCCCCAACGAATGGGATAGCCAACTCGACCGCCTGCCCTGGTTGATGAACATCGCCCGCGTGAGCCTCTTGCTCTCGCTGCTCACCTTCCATGTGTTGGTAAACGCCTACGGCTCGAATGTGGGCATGGCCAAGTTGGCTTCGATGCCCATTTTCGGCAGCCGTTTCTATATCTGGGCGGCGGTGTATGGCGGGCTGATTGTATTCAGTATGGCGTTTCCCAACTGGCAGCAACAGAAAAACAACCTGCCCAACATCAGCGCGGTAGTCGATATCACCATGATGGTGATACTGATGCACCTGGCCGGCGGCATTTCCTCCGGCTTCGGCATTCTGATCTTGCCCTTTATCGGCGTATCCTGCCTGCTCAGCCACGGCCGTTATCCGCTCCTGTATGCCTCCTATGTTGCCCTCTTGCTATTGATCGGTACTTGGCTAAACTATTGGCCGTTTGAAGCCAACAGCCAAGCCGGCAGCAATGCGATTATCCACACCATCGTGCTCTCGGCAGTGGGCTACCTGGTGGCGCTGCTCACTTCGTTTTACGCCTCCTTCCTCAACCGCGCCTCCTCCACCCTGAACAAACACCGCCGTGCCTTCGACCGCCTCAAAGGCCTGAACGAACTGGTGCTCAACCATGTGGCCGAGGCTGTGGTGGTGGTGGATACCAGCAGCCGTATCTGGCTGATGAACCGCCAAGCCGGCCTCTATTTTCCTTATGTAAAGCTCGACCGACATGAAGAAATGTTCACACTATTGGTGAAACGCTGGCAGCGCGCACCCACACGCAACTTCATCACCCATGCCGAGCTGGGCGGGCAAGGCGTGCAGGTGCGCGCGCGCCCGCTGGTGCGCGAAGACGAATCGCTGCTGATGCTGTTTATCCGCTCCGACCAAGAAGTGGCCATGGAAGCCATGGCCACCAAACTGGCCGCGCTCGGCCAGCTCACGGCCAACCTGGCGCACGAAATCCGCAACCCGCTCTCCGCCATCCGCCAATCCAACGGCCTCTTAGCCGAAGAAGACGAAGACCCGATGACCACCAAGCTGCGCGGTATCATCGACAACAATATCCAGCGTATCGATAAAATGCTGGAAGAAGTGAGCAGCCTGAATAAGAGCGACCGCCTCGATGCGCAAACCATCAACCTGATGAAATTCTGGCTCGATTTCAAACAGGAATTCCTGCTCACCCGACCCGAAGCCAAAAACGCCGTGCACCTTTATATGCAGGGCGGTGCGCTGAAAGTGTATTTCGATAAAATGCACCTGCAGCAGATTATATGGAACCTCATCAACAACGCCTGGCAGCACGGCAGCAAGCAGGCCGATTCCATCACCGTTTTGGTGAAGCCCACCGACGACAACGTATCCGTATCGCTCACCGTGATGGACGACGGCCCCGGCGTATCGCCAGAAAACCAGCCGCGCCTGTTCGAGCCGTTTTTCACCACCCGTTCCGAAGGCACCGGGCTGGGGCTGTATGTGGCACGCGAATTGGCGCACGCCAACTCCGGCCAGCTTCACTATCATCCCGAAGTCAAGGGATTCGAACTAATCATGCCGAAAGATATCAATGAGTAAACAAAGCCTGCAAAAACCAGTGTTGGTTGTGGACGACGAACAAGACATCCGCGACCTGATGGAAATGACCCTGATGAAAATGGGCTTGTCGGTGGAAACCGCCGAGGGCGTCAATGCTGCCAAAAAGTGGCTCGACAGCAAAAAGTTCTCCCTCGTGCTCACCGATATGCGCATGCCCGACGGTTCCGGGCTCGAAGTGGTGGAATACATCAACGAAAAAGAGCTCGATGTGCCCGTGGCCGTGATCACCGCCTTCGGCAATGCCGACCAGGCCGTACAGGCCATTAAAACCGGCGCCTTCGACTACCTGCAAAAGCCCATCACCCTGGCGCAACTGCGCACCTTGGTGAAATCCGCCATCAAAATCCACGAAGAAGACAGCCGCCCCGCCCCCGCACCGGCCAAAGAAGAGCCCCCGTCCCAAGCAGACGGCGCAGACGAAGGGCTACCTGAAAACGAAGAGCCGCAGGAAGAGAGCAAAGCCCCCGGCCGCAAGCTCCAGCCTACAGCTGAAAAACAGCCTGCCGCCAACCCCGAAGACATCCCCCGCCTCATCGGCCGTTCCCCGCAAATCGAAGAAGCCCGGCAGATGATCCGCAAACTCGCCCGCACCACGGTGCCCGTGTATATCGCTGGCGAATCCGGTTCCGGTAAGGAGCAGGCCGCGCGCAGCATCCACGAACTCTCCGAGCGGCGCGACCGCCCCTTTGTGGCCGTAAACTGCGGCGCCATCCCCGAAAACCTGATGGAAAGCGAATTCTTCGGCTACAAAAAAGGCAGCTTCACCGGCGCCGACCAAGACCGCCTCGGCTTCTTCCAACACGCCCACGGCGGCACCCTCTTCCTCGACGAAGTGGCCGATCTGCCCCTGCACATGCAGGTGAAACTCCTGCGCGCCATTCAGGAAAAAGCCGTACGCCGCATCGGCGATGCACAAGAAGTGAAAGTAGACGTGCGCATCATTTCCGCCACGCATAAAGACCTCGCTGCCCTCGTAGCCAAAGGCGCATTCCGGCAAGACTTGTTCTACCGCCTCAACGTCGTCTCCCTCACCATGCCGCCCCTGCGCGAAATGCGCGAAGACCTGCCCCAGCTCATCACCCAGCTCTTGCGCAAACACCGCCAAGGCGGCGACTACACCCTCACCCAGCCCGCCAAACAGGCACTGTTGCAATACAGCTATCCCGGCAACTTCCGCGAGCTGGAAAACATCCTCGAACGCGCCGTCGCCCTGGCCGCCGACAACACCATCGATGCCGCCGACCTCCAGCTCTCCAGCTCCCCACTGTTGGATGAAGACGACGATTGGGGCAGCGCCATCGCCGCCGTCAGCCAAAACAGCATCAGCGCCGACACCGCTGAAGCAGCCGCTCCCGAAAGCAGCGGCCAGCTCGACAACCTGCCCGGCTTCGTCCTCGGTCGCACCCAGGTGCAGGACTACCTCGACGACGTAGAGCGGCTGATTATCGAGCAGGCCCTGCAAAAAACCCGCTACAACCGCACCCAGGCCGCCAAACTGCTCGGCATCAGCTTCCGCTCCATGCGCTACCGGATGGAACGCCTGGAAATCGAATAGCCGCATAACTTGGCTGAATCAAGCGATAAACTTTCAGGTAGCCTTTGAGGCTACCTGAAAGTTTATCCATATGAATATAAAAAACATCTTCATAGTGAATTAAATTTAAACCAGTACACGTTTCCATTCAGGCTCCAATCCAAAGGAGTAAAATAACCGCTATCTTTATTAGGCAATCACCGGCCTGCAGATAAGGCTACCTGAAAGCCAAAATCCAAATACAAGGAGAAGCCAATGTGGAGAAATCTGAATCCTCGCACCCTGGACGGCTTGCTCGCCGCGCTGTTCTATGCGCCGATGCTGGTACTGTTTATGGCTTATGCCGATTGGTATGGTTTGAGCCTGTTTCTCTTATTGATGCTGCCCACGCTAGTTGTGTACGTGTTCGGCCTCAAATGGAAAGAATTCAAACCCTATCTGGCCTCAGGCATTTCACTCAGTGCCAATATGGCGCTATGGTGGGTATTCCTTCAATCCAACACAGACGCGCTGTTTATTTATCTTATCGGGATGTGTGCCTGGTCTCTCGGCTTTTTCTGGCTGTTGATTACACAGCGTGATTGGGAAGGCAGCAATAAAGACGCATTTTGGCGAGGATTTCTGATGACAGGGGTAGGTTTTGCGCTTGTCTGCTTTGCTACCTTATTCTAACGAACACACCCGCCGCCATAGCTGAAACAATTATTTCCTCACACCAGACGGTAAGCCACCATGCACCCCATCCCGCTCATCACCCCCACCCCGCACACCCTGCCCGACTATGCCCGCCATCCCGCATTGACTGTCTCCACCACCCCGCCTGCCTCCGGCCTCTACCTGGCCGCCGAAGAGCACGGCATCGTGTTGCACCGCGCGGGCGACAAAGGCGCCGTGTGGGTAGATTTCACCGCCGGCGCGGCGCAGCACCGGCGGCTGCACGGTGGTGGCGAATTGCTGGCCAAAGCCGTCGGCCGCGGCAAACAGCCCACCGTATGGGATGCCACCGGCGGGCTCGGCCGCGATAGTTTTGTTTTGGCCGGTTTGGGGCTGAACGTGCATATTTTCGAGCGGCATCCCGCCGTATACTGCCTCTTGGCCGACGGCCTGGCCCGCGCCCTGCTCCACCCCGACACCGCCGAAACCGCTTCCCGCCTCACCCTGCATCACGCCGATGCCGCCGAATATATGCCGCAACTGGCCGCCGAAATCGGTCGCCCGCAAGTGGTGTATCTCGATCCGATGTACCCCGAACGGCGCAAATCGGCGGCGGTAAAAAAAGAAATGGCGTTTTTTCACGAGCTGGTCGGCACCGCGCAAAACGATGCTGCCCTGCTCGATGCCGCCCTTGCCACAGCCACCGCCCGTGTAGTAGTCAAACGCCCGCGCTTGGGCGATTTCCTGTGCGGCCGCAAGCCGGATTACCAATACACGGGCAAATCAACCCGGTTTGATGTGTATAACGGCAGTGCTGATTAAGCCAAATCAACCTATGAAAAAGGCTAACTGAAAACTAAGCGCTGTATTTTCAGGTAGCCTCACAGAATGGCTGGCAATCTTTCAGGTAGCCTATTCCTAAAGGCTACCTGAAAACAAAACCCCAACAAACCAAAACCTCCCGCAGCCCCATTCGGGCAGCAGGAGGTTTCATTTTTCATCCCGCCTTAACGCTGCTGGTTTTGCAGCAAAGCAGCGCGTTCTTTGAATGCTTCGTTTTCCTGCGGGGTCAGTATCCACATTTCCACGATATTGCCCGCCCCGTTGCGGCGCAGAGCCACAATGCGGCCGGTGTAGTTTTGCAGCTGGCCGTGGGTAATGAAGCGGTTGTTCTCGTCTTTAATGCGCACACCCTGCACCATATCCACAGTTTTTGCGCCATCATCCAGCCAGCCCAAAGTCAGGGTGCGCAGCCAGGAAAAGCCGTCGGTAGTGAGCGTAACCTGCGGGAAAGAAGCAGATTTCAGCACGGCCACTTCCATGCTGTCGATAGGGAAGCGGTACGCCCAAGCGGTGCTGCTCAAGGCCAGCAGCAAAGCCAGCAAATATTTTTTCATGTTTCGTCTGCCTGTGTGATTAATCGGATTAAAACGTTGCCATTATAATGTCTTGGCAAACGCTCGGCTACTTGCACGCCGCCGGTATGCTGCGCCAAACGCGCGAAAGCGTGGTGCCGTTGGCATACAGTTTAATCTCCGAGCTTCTCACGCCGCGTTGGCGCACATCCATCACCACGCCGTCTTTATTCGTGAAAGGGTTGTGCAGCGCCACAGTGTAGGCCGAATTAGTGTAGCTGCGCACTTGGATAAAGTTTTCCGGTAAACGCAAACGGGTTTGCAGCTGTTGTTGCAGGCATTGCGCTGCCTCGCCCGGCGCTTTGTTGCTCTGCACTTCCACCTCCGGCCTGCCGCGTGTAGGCTGGCTGCGGAAGCCGTAGGCCATGCGCGAACTGCCGATTTTCACATCGTCATCATAATTGATATTCGACTGTTGCCGGCGGATACCCGCCGCTTCCGGCGAAACGCAACCGGCCAGAGCCAAAAGCGGCAGCAGCCACAATAAATTAGAATATTTCAACTTTTTTCTCCTACAGCCAGCCAAACCTGATTGAGCCCGGCTGATTTGGAACAGAATTCGGAATGCCCGTGCGGTATCCACAAAGCTGGGCATGATAGCAGCGGAACAAGCAATTTCGAAACCGTTTAACCCGGCTTTACTCCAACATACTGTCTGTAATATTATTTTTACAGTTTTCAAACTAGCTATTCCTGTTTATCCAGGCTACCTGAAAACGCCAATCCCGCCGCCATCCGGCACTTGACAGCCTACTCTACTCCATTTACACTCCCTACCCATGAATACGCAAAACTTCTCTTTCGCCCCGTTTTATTGGTACCGCCCAGCCGAGCGGTATCTTTTGCTGTGCGCCTGATTTGCGCTACCCCAGCCGAAAGAAAAGCTACCGCCCGGAAACCCCGAGCGGTTTTTTATTTGCTCCGGCAAGGCCGCTCACCCACGGAATCCCTCCCATGAACCGCCAAGCCGAACAGGAACATAAAATGTCTGCCCTAGCCCGCCAACTCCGCCAGCTTCCCCCCGCCCAGCCCCGCACCGAACTGCAACGCTGGTATTTGGCCGTGGACGGCAACCAGCACCGTGCCGATTTGCAGACCGATACGCCGCAGCAGCAAGATTTCATGCTGTGCGAAGCCCTGCTGCCGCAAATCCGCTCCCTGGCCTGCCTGATTGCTGCCGAGCGGCACAATTTCGAGCAACACAGCCCGGAAGTGTTCACGGAAGAAGCCGATTGGTTTGCCGCCCGTATTTTGGTATTGGGTGTGCGCGTGTTTCATTTAGACATTACGCTGATTCCAATGCTGCAAACCGCCAACCGCCGCGCTGCCGAATACGCCCGCAAACGCGGATTGCCCTTTACCCCCGCGCAAATGCGCATGAGCCTGCACGCCTCGCGCCCTGAGGGCGGGCTAATTCTGGAAAACGCCTGCTTTGCCGATGCGGATTTGGGTATAATCGGCAATTCGCTGCAACTGAGCCACAGCCTGCCCAATCTGATAACCGGTTGAACGTAGACTGGCGGCCACTGGTGCACAAAACACACCGTCTGATAAAAAGGCTACCTGAAACGAAGTTTGCCCAAGCAAACCAAGTTTCTGCAAAGCAAATAACCAAGCCGCCATCCAACCCCAACCACCATGCTCGTTTTCAACCCCGAATACATCGACCGCCCGCCCGAACGCCTGCCGCGTTTGGGCGTTCTATTGCTGCTGCTATGGATTACCCTGCCGCTGGCCTTCGCCCTGCCTGTAGGCGTCATTATCGTATTCGGCGTGCTGTGGCTGATCCAGCTCGGGCTCACGCTGATCGGCAGCCGCGGCCTGCCTGCTTGGGCCACCGCCATCGGCGGCCTGGCTGTGTTTGGCTTCGTGTTTTCGCAGTTAGGCACCTTTCTCGGCAGCGAAGGCGGCAGCGCGCTGCTTCTGCTGCTGGTACTGCTGAAAACCTATGAAAGCCGCGTGTTGCGCGATTGGCATATGCTGCTCACCGCCATGGTGTTCCTGATGGGTGCCACCGTGCTGCTCAACCAAGGCATGTTCATCGGCCTGTGGCTGTTGGCCGGCCTGTTCGGCACCGCCACCTGTATCGCCCTCTTGAATATGCCGCTGCGCCTGGCTGCCCACCACGCCGCTACCGCCCTGCTGCTCACCCTGCCGCTGGCCGCCGTATTGTTTATCGCCGTGCCGCGCATGAGCGAACCCTTGTGGCGCATTCCGCAGCCACCCAAGCCGGGCCAAGCCCAAACCGGCCTGTCCGACACCATGCAACCGGGCAGCATCAGCAATTTGGTGCAGAGCAACGAGCTGGCTTTCAATGCTACTTTCGACGAGGGTTATACCCCAAATCCGGCCGACCTCTATTGGCGTGCCATCACCATGAGCCAATTTGACGGCGAACAATGGCGTGCCGATGATGACGAACTGCCTACCCGCGCCGACACTGCCTACACGCAAACCATTGTTTCCTACAGCATCATTATGCGCGACGAGCAAGGCCGCATTCCTGTGCTGGACTACCCCATCATCAACTTCAATACCGACAACGCCCGCAGCAAAATGCGTTTCGCCGAAGGCCACACCATCCGCGTACGCAGCCATGACGGCCTGCGCCGTTTCGTGCTTCGTGCCGCCATCGGCAACAGGCTACCTGAAAAACTCTCCCCCTCGCGCCAGCGCCAGCTGAGCCGCCTACCCGGCTACAGCAACCAGCGCATCCGCTCGCTCGCCCGCCAGCTACGCAGCCAATCCGCCAACACCGTCGATTTCGTCAACCGCACCCTGGCCTATTACCGCAACCAATCCTTCGCCTACACCCTCAATCCCCCGCTCGACCGCAGCCCCGACCGCATCGACAACTTCGTGTTCGACAACCGCCGCGGCTTCTGCGAACACTACGCCGAAAGCTTTGTGGTCATCATGCGCGCCGCCGGCGTGCCCGCCCGCGTGGTTACCGGCTATCAGGGCGGCGAATACAACCCCGACGGCGGCTTCTGGCAGGTGCGCGGCAAAGATGCCCACGCCTGGGCCGAAGTGTGGCTGCCCGAAGAAGAAGCCTGGCTGCGCGTCGATCCCACCGCCGCCGTGAGCAGCAACCGCATCGAACAAGGCCTCTCCTCCGCACTGGAGGGCGGCGAGCAAGAGCTGGTGGCCGGCAGCGGCAATTGGCAATGGTGGAGCAAACTCAGCGCCGAAGGCCAGTTTTACTGGCAGCAATGGGTGGTGAACTACGACAGCAGCTCGCAGCAAAGCCTGTTCCGCAGCCTGGGCTTGGGCGGCTTCAACTTATTGAGCCTGCTCGTATTCCTGCTGGTTGGCGGCACTTTGGCCGTGATTCCGCTGTGGCTGTGGTGGCGGCGCAGCAGTCGGCGTTATGCCAACTTGTTGGAAGAAGGTTTTGCCCGCATCAAAGAACGCCTGCTCGACGTGGAAGGCATTGACCCTGCCGCCCTCGGCCCCGCCGAAACCGCCGACATCCTGCGCGAACAGGAATGCCTCAGCCCCGAGCTGGAAAGCCTGCTGGCGCAATACGAGCGCTGGAACTACGCCGATGACGGCCTGCCCCCGAAAGCCGCGCAAAAACGCTGGTACCGCCAATGTTGCCGCGCCGTGCGCAAGGTTAAGCTGTAATGCACCGCGCCTTTACTTGGCCGAACTCGGATTAACGTTCCTTTTTCCATTTAGCTGTTATCTTTCAGGTAGCCTTGATCAGAGCAAACTTAAACCTGATTAAGGCTACCTGAAAATTCATTTGCAACACCCAAAAAGGATAAATCCATGAAACGTTTCTTCCCCCTGATGGCCGCCCTCAGCCTGGCCGCCTGCGCCGGCAGCCAAACCCCTGCCGCCGCCGAGTCGGCTGATGCCTCTATGCCCGCCGTCGGTATGGCCAACCCCGCCAGCGTGTACTGCGTGCAGCAGGGCGGCAAGTCTGAAATCCGCAAAAACCAAGACGGCAGCGAATATGGCATGTGCATCCTGCCCGACGGCAAAGAAGTGGAAGAGTGGGCATACTTCCGCTCCAATAACGGCGGAAACGGCAAATAAATCCTGCCCGGCCAAACAGGCAGGCTACCTGAAATCCGGTTTTCAGGTAGCCTGTTTGCCTTTCCCCATCCCCAAGAATAGCGTTGATAATGCTAAAATACCGACCTTAGCAACATCATGCCGTACCGCGCATCCGTGCGCCCGAACAACCCCATCAAAGCATCCCACATGGCCTACCAAGTTCTCGCCCGCAAGTGGCGCCCCAAAACCTTTGCCGATTTAGTCGGGCAGGAACACGTTGTCAAAGCCCTGCAAAACGCCCTGGGCAAAGGCCGCTTGCACCACGCCTACCTGCTCACCGGCACCCGCGGCGTGGGCAAAACCACCATCGCCCGCATCCTTGCTAAAAGCCTCAACTGCGAAACCCCGCACGAAGGCGAACCCTGCGGCCAATGCCAAAGCTGCCGCGATATCGACGCCGGCCGCTTCGTGGATCTGCTCGAAATCGACGCCGCCTCCAACACCGGCATCGACAACATCCGCGAAGTGCTGGAAAACGCCCAATACGCCCCCACCGCCGGCAAATACAAAGTCTATATCATCGACGAAGTGCATATGCTCTCCAAAAGCGCGTTCAACGCCATGCTCAAAACGCTGGAAGAGCCGCCCGAACACGTCAAATTCATCCTAGCCACCACCGACCCGCACAAAGTCCCCGTTACCGTACTCAGCCGCTGCCTGCAATTCGTGCTGCGCAACATGACCGCCCAGCAGGTATCGCAGCACCTTGCGCACGTTCTGACCAGCGAACAAATCCCCTACGAAGCCCCCGCCCTCGCCCTGCTCGGCCGTGCCGCCGCAGGATCCATGCGCGACGCACTCAGCCTGCTCGACCAAGCCATCGCCATGGGTTCGGGCAGCGTAACCGAAGCCGACGTGCGCCAAATGATCGGCGCCGTCGACCAACGCTACCTCTATTCCCTGCTGCAAGCCGCTACCAACCAAGACGGCGCCGCCCTGCTCGCCACCGCACAGGAAATGGCCGGCCGCGCCATCGGCTTCGACAGCGCCTTGAGCGAGCTCGCCCTCCTGCTGCAAAAGCTCGCCCTCATCAAAACCATCCCCGCCGCCGTGCCCGCAGACGACCCCGAGCGCGACACCCTGCAACAGCTCGCCAGTCAACTGAACGACGAACAAATCCAGCTGTATTACCAATGCGTTATCCACGGCAAACAAGACCTGCCGCTCGCGCCCGATGAATACGCCGGCTTCGTGATGACCCTGCTGCGCCTGCTCGCCTTCGCCCCCTTGGCCGCCGCCGAGCTGCCCGAAGGCAGCCACATTAGCGGCAGCGAACTGCACGATCCAGCCCCAAAGCCCCGTCCGGCTGCCACACCGCAGCCGGATAAGGCCTGCATTCCAGCCGAAAACCATCCCGCAGAAGCCCCGCCAGCCCAAGCCGAACCCAGGCTACCTGAAAGCAAATCTAACAGCCAAAATGAACACGGCAGCTTTTCAGGTAGCCCGAACAACAACGGCAGGCTTTCGCCAAACGAACCCCTGCCGCAAGAAACCGCCCCCACTGCCCGCCATACCGAAAGGCTACCTGAAAACATTTCAGGCAGCCCAAACAGTCAGCATCGGCTTTCGCCCAACCCAAACGCATCCGGCAATCCCGCGCCCGGTTCAGCCGAACCCGGCCGCCCCTACCCTAGCGAGCCGCAACCTACCCAGACAGAAGCCGTCCCTACCGCCTTCGAAAGCAACCCGCCGTGGGACGATGCCCCGCCGCCCGCCGGTTTTGAAAGCGGCCTGCCCGACAGCCCCCCAAGCCCAGGGCTAGCTGAAACCGAGCCCAGCCAAAACCCCGCAAACGAGTTTCCGCATAGCCGAAACCAAAATGACAGCCTGCCCCAGCACAAACATGATGCCGCATCCCGAAACGAAACCGGATTAGACAGCGAAAGGCTACCTGAAACCGAACAAAGCGGATTTTTACACAGCCCAAACGGGCAAACCGAAGCCCAATCGGCCGCTGCCGAAACCCCGGAACACACCGGCACGGCTGCCCTGCCCCTGCCCGATACCGACACCTGGCCGCACATCGTCGCCGCCATCGCCCCCAAAATCGGTGCCGCCCAAATGAGCGCCCAGCACACCGCCTGCCTCGGCTACAACCCGCAGCAACACCTGCTCACCCTCGCCGTGGCCGAAGCCGGGCAAGTCAGCATCAACCGCGAACACATCCAGCGCATCGAGCAGCACCTGGCTGCCGCCTACGGCCATCCCGTCAGCATCCGCACCACCGATTGGCCGGCCGGCGGCACAGCCGCCGAAACCCCCGCCATGCGCCAGCAACGCCTGCGCCAGGCCGCCCGCGATCAGGCGCAAAGCCTGCTGGAGCAAGACCCCGCCGCGCAAGATATCCTCAATCTATTCGGCGCCCGCTGGCTGCCCGAAAGCCTTGCATTGCAGGGAAACGGCCAAACCTAAGGCCGCTCCCGCACTTTTTCATTCCCACCCACTCTTTGAAATAGGAGCACACTCATGTTTAACAAAGCCGGCCTCGGCAACCTGATGCAACAGGCACAAAAAATGCAGGAAAAAATGAAACAGGCACAGGCCGAATTGGCCAACATCACCGTGGAAGGCGAAGCCGGCGGCGGCATGGTGAAAATCACCCTCAGCTGCCACCACGCCGTTAAACGCGTACACATCGACGACAGCCTCGCCGCCGATGCCGCTTCCGACAAAGAAATGCTGGAAGACCTGATTGCCGCCGCCTTCAACGATGCTACCCGCAAAGTAGAAGCAGCTGCCCAACAGCATATGTCGCAATTCACCCAAGGCCTCGGCCTGCCCCCCGGCATGGACAACTTCTTCAAGTAATCCGCGCACAAAACACCGGCTGCCCGAACCCATCAGGCAGCCGGTTTGTTTGGCTTGCATCGGTTTTCAGGTAGCCTCCATACTATCTTGAGGCTACCTGAAAAGGTTTTTAGCTGTTCCAATAGAAACTACATGTAATCAAACTCATCTCACCATGTTGCTGTATTGCCTGCAACTCTCACCAGTTTGTATGTAAAACAGTTGATGTGGCTACCAATCAGATCCACCCACTCAAACAAAAAGCCGTCCCACAAATGGGACGGCTCAACAATCATCACAACAGATTAAGTCCGCTCAAACACGGCACCCTTTTCTTCCACCACGCTTTCCGGCGGTAGGCCGCGCAGTTCGCCCATCTTGGCTGCAATTTGCGCTTGGGCGGCGGCGCATAACTCTTGCCGCGTTTTGCCTTCCGGCGAAATCGGTTCCAGAAAATACAGCACGCTTTCGCTGCGCTTTTGCGGCAGGATGCGGCAGAACGATTCCCACAAGCTGATTTCGCCGCAATAGGCCATATCCGTGTTCGGACTGCCGTCTTCATTTGGATAGTACACCAACACCGGCCACACCGGATATTGGCCGATGATGGCGGTATCGAATAGCCCGCTCTTAAATGGCTTGATGCCCCGCCCGTCGGTGCTTGTTCCTTCGGGGAATACAACCGCGTAATCCTTTTCCGACAAAATCTGCAACAGCACATCCATCACCTGCTGTGATGATTGGCGGTTGCCGCGTTTGATGAATACTGTATCGACTCGCGCCACCAGCCAGCCGATTACCGGCCAGTCGCGCACTTCTTGCTTGGCTACAAAGCGTACAGCCTGCACGGAGTTGATGAGAAAAATATCCAGCCAGGAGATGTGGTTGCCCACCATAAACTGGCCACCTTCGGCGAAAAAACGTTCCGCACCATGTACGGTCAGCTTGGTACCGAACACTTTCATACATTGGCGCGACCAGCGTTGAATCCGCCATTGACGTTTGGCCTTATCTTCACGGCCGAAAAACAAGGCTACCTGAAGGCAGCCCCACAACAAAATGGCAGCCACCCCAAATAGCCTGACAATCAGTCTGAGCCTACGCATCAGCTAACCTTGTCTTCTGATTTATTTAACAAAATGTTTGGCATAACGCGGATGGATATTGGCCATCGGCATCATCACCAGCATATCGGCACTGCCGAAATCCTTATCCCAATGCGGTTCGCCGCAAATCCACACGCCGGCGCGCAGGTAGCCCTTCATCAAAGGCGGCGCTTCCACCTCCAAATCCTGCCGCAGTTCGTTCAGCGGCAGCGGCACTTTCGGGAACACGCGGTATTGCTCGGGCGAGTAATGGGTCTGTTTGAGCTGGTTAAACAGGCTGGCAGCATAATGCCCGCCGTCATCTACATGCACGCTGCCACAGCCGATCATGTATTCCAGACCATGTGCTTGCATGAAACTGATCAAACCCATCCACAGCAGTGAAATCGTGCCGCCGGTACGGTAGTCTTTATGTACGCAGGCGCGCCCCAGCTCCACGGTTTTGGGCAGGATGTGGCGAATGCGGGAGAGGTCGAATTCCGAATCGGAATACCAGCCGCCGGCGGCTTGGGCCGCTTCTTCGGTGATCAGTCGGTAGGTGCCGATGATGCAACCGCTGTTTTTGTCGCGCACAATCAGATGGCGGCAGAATTCATCATAACGGTCGATATCGCGGCCGTCTTCACCGTGTATACCGGCGCCCATCTCACGGCCAAAGATGTCGAAACGCAAGCGCTGCGCTTCTTCCACGGCATCTGCTTCGCGGGTTACACTCACTTCAAGATTACCGCCGTCTACCAGCAGCCATTCTTGGTTTTTTATTTGTTGCATGGGTTACTCCGGAAAAACGTGCCATTTCGCACAGGCTGAACTGTAAAGCCACAGGGCGCAAGTGGCAAGTAAATTGTTTGCCTATGCGGCAGAAATAGCGGATTTTAACGAGGGTTTTGTTCAATGGGGGGAATAGCACACCGCAGATTATTCAATAATATCGCCGGCCAAGTATTTGGTCTGGGTTACAATTGCACCTTCAGGTAGTCTCTTACATTCGCCGTAAAAACTGTGGCGGCACTTCCTTAATCAGCCACACTTTATTGGCTGTTAAATAAAATACAAAACCCTGCCGCCGCATCAGCCCGGCCTGCACTTCCAACACCAACGGCTTGCCGTGGCGACTACCCACCGACACAGCCGTCTCCACATCGCCCGACAGGTGCACATAATGCCGGCTGCCCGGTAGCAAGCCCTGTTGCTCAATAACCTCAACAAAACGCTGCGCCGTGCCGTGATACAGGATTTCCGGCGGCTCGGTTTCGGTGTAGGCAATATCCACTTGTGCCGTGGAATGCCCTTGCTCGGCACGGATTTTGCGGCCATCGGCAGACAGCGTAAACCGTTTTTTATTATTGGTGGCCACCACTTCATGTAATAGCGGCAGGCTGATGTTACGCCCGTGTGCCGCCGCTTGAGTTAATAGTTCATCCACATCTGCCCAACCTTCGCCATCTAGCGTCAAACCGATGGCTTCGGGATGATGGCGCAGGATATAACTGAGGAATTTGCTCACGCCGGCAGTTGATTTGTCCATTGTATTGCCTTTAAATCTAGTGTTTGGCTGTATTTTAAGTATCGCGCTGGGATTGAAAAACGGAAAATATTAAATGAGCCCTACCACATTCATCAAACCATACCGGCCTGATGCAGCACTTGTTCCTAGCAATTAAGGCTACCTGAAAATACGAGCATTAAAGCAATTAAATTATTAAAACAGTGTGTTAAATACAAAAACCTATCCAGCACACTTTTGCGGGCACTCTGCCCACAAAATGTTGTATCTAGCAGCACATCTGCCAAGTTCATCGCGATAAAACTTGAACCGGAAATGCTTTCTATGGTATAAAGCAAGTTTCGTTTCTATCTAATATTTTTTGAAGTTTGGAGAATAACCATGGCACGAGTTTGCAAAGTAACCGGGAAGCGGCCGATGTCCGGTAACAACGTATCGCACGCCAACAACAAAACCAAGCGCCGTTTTTTGCCGAACCTGCAATCGCGTCGTTTTTGGGTTGAGAGCGAAAACCGCTGGGTGCGCTTGCGCGTTTCCAACGCGGCTTTGCGTTTGATTGACAAAGTTGGCATTGATGCCGTTCTGGCTGATCTGCGCGCACGCGGCGAAGCCTAATCACATTATTTAAGGAATTAGAGTCATGCGCGATAAAATCAAGCTGGAATCCAGCGCCGGCACCGGCCATTTCTACACCACCACCAAAAACAAGCGGACTACTCCCGGCAAATTCGAAATCAAAAAATTCGATCCGGTTGCCCGCAAGCACGTGGTTTACAAAGAAACCAAGCTGAAATAATCTTCAGCCACACTTTCTACTCAGACTGCATTTTCTGCTTGGCAGAGAATGCAGTTTTCTATATCTGCCCCACTAAGGGCACATCTGCCGTTAAAGAGGGCAAATGCGCGTAATACCAATGCCCTGCCCGGCAAAGAGCCTGTATACTGTGCGCCGCTTTTTGCAAATCTAATGCTTGGCCCAGTTTGCATATCGTGTGCCTTGCCGCCGTATCCAATACACCGCTGAAGCATATTTTGCAAACAAAGCGAACCCATGCGCTGCATGAAGTGATTTTTAGCCAGATAAAGGCTACCTGAAACCCTGCCCCATGATTGCAGCCTGTTTCGGCAGACTGCGGAGCCCATTCCACTATGCTTTCCTTAGAAACCTGGATCGGCCTGCGCTATATGCGCGCCAAAAAACGCAACGGGCTGATGTCTGTTATCAGCATCATCTCGATTTTCGGCATTGCCACCGGCGTAACCGCGCTGATTGTGGTACTTTCCGTCATGAACGGTTTTCAAAAAGAGATTCGCGGCCAACTGCTGCAAGTTACCCCGCATATGCAGATGAGCTATTTGCAAGCCGATCCAGGCGACACTTGGCAAGGCCTGGCCAAAATCGCTCAAGCCAACCCGCGCGTGCTGGGCGTGGCGCCCTATGTGAGCGGGCAGGCGCTGCTGGCTAATTCCGGCGAGGTTCAGGGCGTGCAGGTAAAGGGGATCGACCCGGCTGAAGAACCGAAAGTGTCGGAATACGGCGACAAGCTGCCCAACGAGCTGTATCAGCAGCTCAAACCCGGCCAGTTTGAAATGATTTTAGGCAAAGATATTGCCGACCGCTTAGGCGTGCAGCCGGGCGAAAAAGTTACTCTGATTTCGCCCGAAGGCAACGTTACACCGGTGGGCATGGTGCCGCGCATGAAGCAATTCACTGTGGCTTCCACCGTTTCCACCGGCATTTTTGCTGTAGATAACAGCTTGTCTATCATCCATATTGAAGACGCCAAAACCCTGTATCGCGCCGGCGATGGCGATGTCAGCATTCAGCTGCGCCTCTCGCAACCGGAAACCGCACCCGACGTGACCACCACTATTGTGCCCGCCGAGCAGCGCAACCGCATCGCCGCCTTCGACTGGACCTACCAAAACCGCGACTACTTCCAAGCCGTGGAAGTGGAGAAAAAGATGATGTTCGTCATCATGTTCTTCATCAGCCTTGTCGCCTCCATCAACCTGATTTCCACCCTCATCATGACCGTAACCGAAAAGCAGGCAGCCATTGCCATTTTGCGCACCCTCGGCCTGCCTCCGCGTGGCATCATGAAAATTTTCCTGGTGCAGGGCACGCTTTTGGGGGTGGTCGGTACCGCTATCGGCGTAGTGCTGGGCGTAACCGTGGCGCTGAACGTGGGCGCTATCGTTTCCGCCATCGAGCAAATGGCCGGCCGCAAGCTGGTTACTTCCGCCATCTATTTCATCGACTACATGCCTTCGCAAGTGAAGCTGTCCGACGTGCTGGCGATTGTTGCCATTTCCCTCGGCCTCTCCTTCGTGGCCACCC
Source organism: Eikenella sp. HMSC071B05 (assembly GCF_001811325.1). Taxonomy (NCBI): domain Bacteria; kingdom Pseudomonadati; phylum Pseudomonadota; class Betaproteobacteria; order Neisseriales; family Neisseriaceae; genus Eikenella; species Eikenella sp. HMSC071B05. The sequence goes on from NZ_KV804548.1 coordinate 26,724, forward strand.
TGCTGCCCAGCTGGCGCGCATCCAAAACCCAACCCGCAGAGGCCTTGCGCTATGAATAAAGAAGCCGTTATCCAATGCCAAAACGTAGGCAAAACCTACGACGACGGCAGCCTCAAAGTGGAAGTGCTGCGTAATATCGATTTTCAGGTAGCCTCAGGCGAAGGCATCGGCATCATCGGCGCCTCCGGCAGCGGCAAATCCACCTTGCTGCACATTCTCGGCGGGCTGGACAAGCCCACCAGCGGCGAAGTAAAAATCCAAGGCCAGGGCTTAAACAGCCTCTCCCAAGTAGCCATCGGCCAGCTGCGTAATCGGCATCTTGGCTTTGTGTACCAATTCCACCATCTGCTGCCCGAGTTTTCCGCACTGGAAAACGTAATGATGCCGCTGTTGGTGGCACGCAAAAGTCGGGCTGAAGCGCAGGCAGCCGCTGCCGAAATTTTAGAAAAAGTCGGCCTGGGCAGCCGCATGACCCACCGCCCCGGCGAACTCTCCGGTGGCGAACGCCAACGTGCCGCCATCGCCCGCGCCCTGGTAACCAAGCCCGACTGCCTGCTGGCCGACGAGCCCACCGGCAACCTCGACCGTAAAAACGCCACCCACGCGCTGGAAATGATGCTGGAGCTCAAGCATGAGCTCGGCACCGCCCTCATCGTGGTTACCCACGACGAGCAGCTGGCCAAACGCTTCGACCGCGTGCTCACCATGGACGACGGCAGTTTGCGAGCTTGAGTTTATCCAACAGCTATCCAAGCCGCCCAGCGCACAACAAAGGCTACCTGAAAGCTCAAACTAGAAAGAGTTTGGCAATTTTCAGGTAGCCTTTGCCCATTTTGGAAAATGACGGCACAAACACTGCCCCGATAGCATTTCAGGTAGCCTGCAAAGCAATACTCCCTGTCCTAGGATTTCTTTTGCCTATGCCCTATGCTTTAGGACTACGCCGTTCTACCGATAAGTGTACTGCTCCTTCACCGATAAAATAAAAAGTTAATTTAATTTAATCTGTGAAAAGGAAAGGTGAAGAAATGAACTGTTTGGGATTCCGCATGAGTCTGATTGCCTCCATGCTGTTGGGCAGCCATGCCGTAGCGCTTGCCGATGAGGTTGAAGGATCTGCAGTGTTGGAAGATATCCATATTCAGGCGGTAAACCGCAGTACGCGTACCGAAAACCGCGATTCGTTCACCACCTCCGCCATGCGTACCACTACGGGTTTGGCTTTGTCGCCCAAGGAAACGCCGCAGTCGGTCAGCGTCATTACCAAAACCCAGATTGAAGGTCAGGGCATTACCCGTTTGGAAGACGCGCTGAAGGCTACTACGGGGGTTACCGTTGTGCGCGATTCCGACCGCTCGCGCTTTATGTCGCGCGGTTTCTATATCGACCAAATAGAAGAAGACGGCGTTTCTTCCGATGTTTCCAGCTATGTGGGCGAAACCATTCTCAATGCCGAGAGCCAGACCGATTTGTCGGTGTACGACCACATCGAAGTGGTGCGCGGTGCCACCGGTTTGACGCAGGCCAACGGCGAGCCGGGCGGAACCATCAATGCGGTACGCAAACGGCCGACTTCCGTAAGGCAGATACAGGGCAGCGTGAGTGCGGGGCGTTTCGACACTTACCGCGGCGAATTGGATGTTTCCGGCAGCCTAAACAGTAGCCGCACGGTGCGCGGCCGTCTGTCGGGTGCATGGGAAAAGGCAGGCTCTTTCATCGACCGCGTCAATAGCCGGCAAAACGTGGTGTACGGCGTGCTTGATTTCGATTTGGGCGAAAAGGCAGTGTGGACGGTGGGCAGCCTGTATCAAAACCGCCATGCGGTGCCGGATGTGTACGGCCTGCCTGCGGGCAGCGAGGATAATCCGCTGCATCTGCCGCGCAATGCTTATTCTGGTGCGCCGTGGAACAACAGCCGTTTCACCAAATTCAATTTATTTTCGGAGCTGCGGTACGATTTCAACGATAACTGGCGGGCTGTCGGCTTGGTCGATTATCGCCGCGACACGGCATTTCGCGAGTATGCCGCGCTCAGCAGCGGGCCGAGTTGGCAAAACAGCAGCGGCACCATTTGGGGCAGCGGCAACCGCCTTGCCGACAACAAAACCACGCAATGGACGGCGCAAGGCAAGCTGACCGGCCGCTTTGAGGCTTTAGGGCGGCAGCACGACGTGTTTGCCACATACAGCTACAACAAACGGCGTATCGATTCCGAAACCATGCAGCATTGGAATTTGTGGGCAGACCCGTCCGACTCTTGGAACCAGTTTTGCGCATCGCGCGGCTGGCCGAACTGGTGCGACCCTAACTTGAGCCGCGATTTCCCGCTGGAGCCGTTTGATGGTTCGGTTATCCCGCGCCCCGATTGGAGCAAACTGGCCGATCTGGATTACCGCTTCAACCCCATCCACCGACATACCGATGAGCATACCCGTTCCCATGCTGTCAGTGCCGGCATCCGCTTTAATCCGACCGACAAACTGCACCTGCTGGCCGGTTTCCGCTACACCCGTTGGCGTTATCGGCAAAACACCGATGACATTATCGACCCGGCCAACCCCGTCTCATTGGAAACACTGACCCGCCGCATCAACCGCAACCGCTTTGTGCCTTATCTGGGTATTACATGGGATGTAACGCCGCATCACAGCCTGTATGCCAGCTACACCTCGATTTTCAAACCGCAGCTCGAATATAAAGATGCCAGCGGCAATGATTTACCGCCCGTTATCGGCACCAACTACGAAATCGGCTGGAAATCCGCTTGGAACAACAACCGCCTGAACACGGCCGTCGCCTTGTTCCAAATCGACCAGAAAAACCGTGCCGTTTATGGCGGTGACGACGGCATGGGCAACGGCTACTATATCAACACCGGCCGCGTGGTCAGCCGAGGCTTGGATGCGGAAATTTCCGGTAATCTGACCGATAACTGGAAACTGTTTGCCGGCTACACCTACAACGACAGCAAATACCGCAACGGTGATGAACACAACGAAGACGGGCAAAGATTCAGTCAGCATACGCCGCGCAATATTTTCCGGCTTTACACCAACTATCGTTTGCCGGGTGCTGCCAACCGTTGGAGCATAGGTGTGGGTATGAGCACGCAAAGCCGTACCGGCAACCTGTATAACCAGCCTAATCTCAAGCAGGGCGGCTACACCTTGTGGCATGTCGATGTGCAATACGCGCCGACCGACCGAATCCGTTTGAGCCTGATTGGCAACAATCTTTCGGACAAGCGTTATTTTGAAAACAATGCCAACCGCAGCAACGGTGCCTATAACTTTTACGGCATGCCGCGCAATATCATGTTCAAATTGAACTGGCGGCTGTAATCCCCTTAAGCGGCAATCGGCAGGAGCAGGCCGGATGACAAAATCCTACCTGTACCTGCCGATTTTTTGTTTTCAGACGGCCTTCTACAAAAAGGCCGTCTGAAAACGGCCGGTGATTACTTATCCAACCGTTTCAATTGCTTGGCAGCATATTTGTTGCCTGCCTCGGCGGCACAGTGGTAGTAGTGGACGGCTTTTTTCAGACGGCCTGCGTCTTCATAGAGAACGCCGAGATTGGATAAGGCATGGATGCTGCCCGCGCGGGCAGCGAGTTTGTACCATTTTTTCGCCAAGCTTTTGCTGCGGCGTACGCCTTTGCCATTGTAGTAGAGGAAGCCTAGGTTGTTGCAGGCGGTGGCATCCGCCTGCAGGGCGGCGCGGGTGTACCATTTGCGGGCTTTGGCATGGTTTTTGTGCAGGCCTAGGCCTTTTTCGTATAGGTAGCCGAGGGCGCGTTGGGCATCGGCGTGGCCGTTTTTGGCGGCGCGGTGGTAGAGCCGGTAGGCCGTCTGAACGTCTTTTTTGCCGCCCAGGCCTTTTTCATATAAGTAACCGAGGCGGTAGGCGGCATCGGGGGCGTCACTGCTGCGTTGGGCAGCGGCGCGGGCGTACCACTTGCGGGCGCGGCGGTAGTCGGGTTTTTCGGCAAATTCGTACAGGCAGCCGAGAGCTTCCTGTGCTTCGGCGTGGCCGAGCTTGGCGGCACGGCGGTAATATTTTTCGGCTTTTGCGGGGTTTGGCTTGACGCCGTAGCCGTACTGGCGGGCGCGACCGAGGCCGAACCAGCCGTCGGGACAGCCTTTTCTGGCAAGTTGGCGGTAGGTGCGGTAGGCGGCGCGGGCTTCGGCAGGATCGGCGGTTAACGAAGCATAAAATAGGTATTCGAGCAGGGCGGCGCGGTAGAGGGATTTAGGTTTCATAATTTCTGCCTTTTGGGTGGTTTCAGACGGCTGCTGTGTAGAACCGTTTAAAAAATGTATTTGGCTTGCAGTGCGCTTTTTGAATGCTTTCCCAGGAAGTTTTCCCGATAGCGGCTGAGTGTGCCGCGGTTGATGGCGGAGTATTGCTCGCCGGCTGTACCGTCGTTTTCCCATTGGCAAATCGGGCAAACAGCGTAATCTGTTGGAGGACTGAGGGAATAAAACAAGCAGCAGGGGCAAGGGGATAAGGTTTGTTTTTCGTTGCCGCTTACTTGAAATTCATTTTGAGTATAACGTTTTAATTCTTCTGCTAGGTATTTGTTGTTGAATATTTTACATTTATCCGCCAACCCGATAAGGGCGATGGGCCGGAAGAAATCTGTGTATTCGGTTAGGCTTTCGGCTTCATGGTTGGCGAGAAAGGATTTTAATTCGTGAGCGAGGTCAAAGTCTTCAAACGAATCCCAATAATCCAAAACCAGATTGAGCTTTTGTTCGCCAGAGAGTTGGCCGATTTTGTGTTCGGCCAGTTGGTGCATGGCTTGTTCGCGGTCTATTACCATGTGGTCAATCGCTTTGAGGTGTTTGATACTAGATAAATAGCAGATAAGATTATAATTTTGTGGAAAATTGCGTTTTCAGGTAGCCTCAAGCACAGGCTACCTGAAAACGTTTGGAGGGCATTTGTTTTGCTACTGCCCTGATGCCGTTCGGGTTGATTTCTATAGTGGATTAAATTTAAATCAGGACA
>NZ_KV804548.1:31835-64213 GCF_001811325.1 Eikenella sp. HMSC071B05
TGTACTGGTTTTTGTTAATTCACTATACTTTTTCAGGTAGCTTGCTCGGCCAGCACGGCGGCGATGAGCTCTTGGGCGCCGTTGTCGGCCAGTTTCTTGGCGACGGCGCGGCCGAGGGCGTCGGCGTATTCGCGCGGGGCTTGGGCTTCTTCTCGCAGGATAACGGAGCCGTCGGGATGGCCGACCAGGCCGTGCAGGGTGAGCAGGCCGTCTTGCTCGGTGCAGTAGGCGGCCAGCGGCACTTGGCAGCTGCCGCCCAGCGCGCGGGCGAGGGCGCGTTCGGCGGTAACGCAGGCGGTGGTTTGGGCGTGATTCAGCGGGGCGAGCAGGGGCAGCAGTTCGCTGCGGTGCGCGGCGATTTCGATGCCGAGTGCGCCTTGGCCGGCGGCGGGCAGGCTGTCGGCGGGGGAGAGGGTGTGGCGGATGCGCTGCGTGAGACTGAGGCGCTTGAGGCCGGCTTCGGCCAGGATGATGGCGGCGTAGTCGCCCTGATCGAGTTTGGCAAGGCGGGTTTGCACGTTGCCGCGCAAAGGGGCTACCTGAAGCTGCGGGAAACTGGCGCGTAGCTGGGCTTCTCGGCGCAGGCTGGACGTGCCGACAATGGCGCCGGCGGGCAGGTCTTCAAGCCGCTGGTAGTTGTTGGAAACGAAGGCATCAAACGGGCTTTCGCGTTCGCAGATGGCGGCCAGGGCAAAGCCTTCGGGCAATACCATCGGCACGTCTTTAATAGAGTGTACGGCAAGGTCGGCGCGGCCGTCGGATAGGGCTTGTTCGAGCTCTTTCACAAACAGGCCTTTGCCGCCGATTTTGGAGAGGGTTTTATCGAGAATGCGGTCACCTTGGGTGGTGAGGCCGAGGATGGATACTTCGCAGCCGGGGTAGAGCGCACGCAGGCGGGATTGGATGTGTTCGGCCTGCCACATGGCGAGGGCGCTTTCGCGGCTGGCGATAACAAGTTTGTGCGGGATCATTTCAATTAGGAAAACGGAATGGCAAACGGCGGGCAGTCTATCATGAAATGGCGGTGTGTTTGTGGGCGTTTTGCACTGTCCGCTATATAATCCGACTATTGTGCAACCACTTCAGGCTACCTGAAAAATGAAACGCCATCCCCTGCTGATTCCGCTGTCGCAAGACCACCACCATTCGCTGGCCATGTGTGCCCGTATCCTGCGCGACCCTGCCGCCGATCACCGTGCCGATTTTGCCAAGCAAAAAGATGATTTGCTGGCGCATTTTGCCGAGGAGGAAGTGCTGTTTGCGCCGTGGTGGGATAAATTGGCACAGCCGGAAATGCAACGGCGTTTTGAGGAAGAACATGCGCTGTTGCGACAAATGCTGGCTGCGCCCGAGCTTGATAATCCCGATTGGATGAAGAGTTTTGCTGAAACCCTGCGTGGTCATGCGCGTTTTGAAGAACGTGAGCTGTTTCAGGCTTTTCAGGAAATCTTGGGGGAAGAGGGAGAGGCTACCTGAAAATATTGTGTGGCTTGCCCAGCAGAATTTCAGGTAGCCTTTTAAGTGGCTATATTATGTAGAAAAATAAGGGCAAACAGTCGATATGGCTGTTTGCCCTTTATTGTGCACCGATATGCGCCTAGGCTGCCGGTTGGTTGTGCAGGGTGGCAGCGTAGAAGGTGTTTTCCAGCAGGGTGGCGATGGTCATCGGGCCTACGCCGCCGGGAACAGGGGTAATCATAGAAGCACGTTCTTTGGCGGCTTCAAAATCCACATCACCACAGAGCGTACCGTCTGCCAACCGGTTGATGCCCACATCCACCACCACAGCGCCGGATTTAATCCAGCTGCCATGAATCAGCTTGGGCTTACCCACGCCCACTACCACTACATCGGCTTCAGAAACTTCATGCTCCAAGTTTACGGTGAAGCGGTGGCATACGGTAACCGTGGCACCGGCCAGCAGCATTTCCAGCGCCTGCGGGCGGCCGACAATATTGGATGCACCCACAATCACCACTTTTTTGCCGCGCAGCTCCACGCCGTAAGTTTCCAATAAGGTCATCACGCCCTTAGGTGTGCATGGGCGTATCAGCGGCATTTTCACGGCCAAGCGGCCAACGTTGTAAGGATGGAAACCGTCCACGTCTTTATCCGGCTGAATGCGCTCGATTACCGACTGGCTGTTAATGTGTGCCGGCAAAGGCAGCTGCACCAAAATACCGTCCACATCAGGGGCAGCATTGAGTTCGTCAATCAGTTGCAGCAGCTCTTCTTCGGTAGTGGACGCTGCCAATTCGTAGGAACGGGAGTCGAAACTAGCCTTTTCACAGGCAATTTTTTTGTTGTTCACATACACAACACTGGCAGGATCACTACCAACCAGCAAAACAGCCAAACACGGGGGGCGCAAGCCTTGTTTGCGCCGCTCGGCCACTTTGTTGGCAAGTTTCAGCAGACGTTCGTTAGCAACGGCTTTACCATCGAGAATCTGGGCTGTCATAGGCTATTCCTTTTCTGTTGGGTTGGGTGGGGAAGTAAAATGGACGAACTGAATGGCTGCCTTGGGTAAAAATTAAATTGTATTAATCTATTGATAACAAATAAAAACACTTTACGCAGCAACATATGCTACAGCCGGCGATTTTGCTGAGGTTTCAACGATTGTTGGCTTGGCAATTATAGCATGTTGTTCATAACACTTTTAGGTTGGGAGGGGCTTTGGCTATGTAAACTTCTTATGCATATATGCACTGATGTTGCGTAAGCATATCTTCAATTAACATACTGTTATTTAGCATAAAACAATACAAACAAATCAAAACTGATATTTAATTTTGCATTACCTGCTTGACAGGGTAAAAACAGTATGAGTAAAATTCGCCTTTCTTATCGGGGCGTAGCGCAGTCTGGTTAGCGCATCTGCTTTGGGAGCAGAGGGTCGTGAGTTCGAATCCCACCGCCCCGACCAAAGTTCTCCGAAAAATTGTGAACGACAGGATAGGTAGAGCGCCCGTAGCTCAACCGGATAGAGCACCCGCCTTCTAAGCGGGCGGTTACAGGTTCGATTCCTGTCGGGCGCGCCAAAAGTTTTATGGTGGCTGTAGCTCAGTTGGTAGAGCCCCGGATTGTGATTCCGGTTGTCGTGGGTTCGAGCCCCATCAGCCACCCCAAATCGAACCCGTATGCTTTGGCATACGGGTTTTTTATATCCCAAACTCACTTCCAAGTTATTGAATCTTCTTTTTCAGGTAGCCTGTGTTCACTGTGTGAAATATTGCACACATACCAAGCCATAGCCACCACACCCTACTCAGCAAATGCTTGCTTACCCTGTATTTTGCCGATATAATGCCGCGTTTTCCACCCCTTGCCCGCTGTTTCCGCATGATAGCGGGCTGTATTTAGCCATAAGGAGATAACATGCGTCATTACGAGATTGTATTTATCGTTCATCCCGACCAGAGTGAGCAAGTGCCTGCTATGGTTGAACGTTACAAAACCCTGATTACCGAGTCTGGCGGCCACATTCACCGCTTGGAAGACTGGGGTCGCCGCCAATTGGCCTATCCCATCAACAAGCTGCACAAAGCACACTACGTGCTGATGAATATCGAGTGCACCCCGGCTGCCATCGAAGAGCTGGAAACTGGTTTCCGCTTCAACGACGCCGTATTGCGCCACCTGACCATCAAAATGGACGAAGCTGTTACTGAAGCTTCTCCCATGATGAAGGAAGAAAAATCCAAAAACCTGCTGAACGGCCAGCCTCAGGAAGAAGCTGCTGCCGAAGCCTAAGCGTGAGATTTTGAACAATACTGTAAGCCTTACCGCCCGCATCAAAGATGCCGACACCTTGCGCTACACCCCGGCCGGCATAGCCGTATTGGGATTGATGTTAGAGCATGAATCGTGGCAGACAGAAGCAGGCGAACCCTATCTCGCCCGATTTGAACTCCAGGCGAAATTAATCGGCGAACAGGCAAAACTCTGGCAACACAAAGCAGGCAGTATGGTGGATATATCCGGATTTCTTGCGGCTTACAGCCAAAAATACCGTCGCCCCATATTGCATATACAGACAATTATTGAAAATAAAGGTTGAATGAGATGGCTCGTCAAACATTTAAACGTAGAAAATTCTGCCGCTTTACCGCAGAAGGCATCAAACAAGTAGATTACAAATCAGTTGATTTGCTGAAAGATTTCATTTCTGAAAACGGCAAAATCATCCCTGCCCGCATCACCGGCACCAAAGCTCACTATCAGCGCCAGCTGTCTGTGGCCGTAAAACGCGCCCGTTTCCTGGCTCTGCTGCCCTACACCGACCAACACAAATAATTAACGGAGAATTTATATTATGCAAATCATTCTGTTAGAAAAAATTGGCGGCTTGGGCAATCTGGGCGATGTAGTAACCGTAAAAAACGGCTATGCCCGCAACTTCCTGATTCCGCAAGGTAAAGCCAAACGCGCAACCGAAGCTGCCTTGGCCGATTTCGAAGCCCGCCGTGCCGAACTCGAAGCTCGTCAGGCCGCAATCCTGGCCGATGCACAAGCTCGTCAGGCCAAATTGGAAGGCCAATCTATCACCATCGCTCAAAAAGCTGGTGTGGACGGCCGTCTGTTCGGTTCTGTAACCAACGCCGACATCGCTGAAGCTATCCGTGCATTTGGTGTAGAAGCTGCTAAAGCTAACGTACGCCTGCCCAATGGCCCGTTCAAAGCAGTTGGCGAATACGCAATCGAAATCGCCCTGCATACCGATGCCGTGGCCAATATTACTGTGGTTGTTGTACCGACCGCGGAATAAACCTACGCTGTTGTCTGCAGCATCAAAAAGGCTACCTGAATATTTCAGGTAGCCTTTTTCCCATTATGGCTGAGCAATCATCTGCCCATGCAAACAGCAAACGCTGGCATTACACTAGAACAACTCAACTTAGTATCACAAGAATGGCTCTAGTTACATAATCATCCAAATAAAAACAATACAAACCCGCCATCTTGTCCCATACCTTTTCGGATAACTATAGTTTGAATCTCACCTACGCGACAACCTACCCTTCAGATAACCCCTTATATAGCAGCGAATGCTATTTCCTTTCTACCACTTTCTCAGTTAAAACCGTACCGGCCAGGTAGTCGTAAAGAAATTGGCGGGAGGGGTGGATAAGGGCAAAGCCGATGGGCAGTATCCACCACGCTAATGCCATGCCGGCCACGGTTTGAGGCGGCAGCGGGGTGAGTTGGCGTAGGATGCCGAATGAGGCGAGCGGTAGTAGTAAAAGCAGCACAGTAGCCCAGATGAAACGCAGATGTAGTTGGCGCAGGCTGGGGCGGTTGCCGGCGGGGGTTTGCAGCTGCAGCCGCCACACTTTCATCGGCAGGGTTTGCCCGCGCGGGCTGTGCCAGCAAAGGCGGAAATAGCCCCACCACACAGCTAGGATGATCAGTGCTACGGCCGTTTCGGCCAGCAGCGGCACAGTATGCAACGCCATATTAGCGGCGGCGGCAGGGATAAAGGCCACGCAGGTTACGGCGGCCAGCAGCAAGGCTTCGTAGCACAGGGCGGCGAAACGGCGGCGGAAAGAGGCGGGGGCGGAAGTGCTCATGCAAAGTGTTGTTGGCAAAAAGAATGAAGGGTTTGGCTGTGTTGCTGGAGGCTACCTGAAAACGGGTCGATCACCAAATCGGCGGGCAGTTTACGCAGCCAGGTGAGCTGGCGCTTGGCGAGCTGGCGGGTGGCGGCAATGCCTTGGGCGATGAAGGTGTTGCGGTCAGTTTCGCCTTGCAGGTGTGCCCAAGCCTGGCGGTAGCCCACGCAGCGCACGGCGGGGTAGTCGGGGTTGAGCTCGGGATATTGCACTTGCAATCGGCCTACTTCATCAAGAAAGCCTTGCTCCAGCATGGCGTAGAAGCGCTGTTCAATATTGTGGTGCAGCCGTTCGCGCTGTGCCGGAATCAGGGCGATGCTGCGCAGGGAGAGCATTGGCGTGGCGCCGGGCTGTTCGGCGAAGTGTTGGCTGAGCGGCCGGCCGGTGAGCAGCCACACTTCCAATGCGCGTTCGATGCGCTGGCTGTCGCCGGGCTTGAGGCGGGCGGCGGTGGCGGGATCGGCCTGTTGCAGTTGGGCATACAGGTGTGGCAGGCCGTGTTGCTGTTTTTGCTCTTGCAGTTGGCGGCGGATCTCAGGATTGGCGGCAGGCAGGCTGTTGAGTCCATTGACGAGGGCGTGGTAATACATCATGGTGCCGCCCACAATCAGCGGCAGGCGGCCGCGCGCGTGGATTTCGCGGCACAGGCGCAGGCAGTCATCCAAAAAATCGGCCACGCTGTAGCTTTGCGGCGGGTTGATGATGTCGATGAGATGGTGTGGTACGGCAGCGCGCTCGGCCGGAGTGGGCTTGGCGGTGCCGATGTCCATGCCGCGGTAAATCAGCGCGGAATCGAGGCTGACGATTTCCAGCGGCAGCTGTTCGGCCAAAGCAAGCGCGAGCGCGGTTTTGCCGGCAGCGGTGGGGCCGAGCAGGGCGAGTGCCGGTGGCGGAGTAGATTGCGGCATGAGGCTACCTGAAAAAGAAATCAATATTCCGGCTTTATGTTTCAGGTAGCCTGTGGACACACAAAAGGCTACCTGAAACATAAAGCCACACGGCGCGGCATTCTATCAGCCGCATGATAAAAAACAAAATATAGTGAATTAAAATAAGAAGGCCACTTCGTTGCCCCGCCCTACCCTGCCCCGCCTTTCAGGCTACCTGAAAATCAGGTAGAGTTCGGCCTAACGTAATTCCCCCATAATTTATCCATTACACCACATGAAACACAGCCAATTTCACCGCATCGGCATCGTTACCCGCCCCAACACCCCGCAATTAGGGGAAACCCTGAGCGAGCTGGTGGCCTTCTTTTTAGAAAACAGCATCGAAGTGTTGCTAGACGAAGAATGCGGCAACGATTTGTCTGCCAACCCGCTGGCCGAGAACTGCCGACGGGTAGCCAAAGAAGACATGGGCACTTGCTGCGATTTGGTGCTGGTACTCGGCGGCGACGGCACCTTTTTATCCGTAGCCCGCCAGCTTGCCCCCTACCGCATCCCCATCATGGGCGTGCATTTGGGGCATTTAGGCTTCCTCACCCAAGTGCCGCGCCAAAACATGATTGCCGACATTTCGCGCATGCTCGCCGGCCAATATCTGTCTGAAGAGCGCATCATGCTCGAATGCACCGTGCAGCGCCACGACGAATCCGACTGCACCGCACTGGCCCTCAACGAAGTGGTCATCAGCCGTGGCGGCTTGGGGCAGATGATTGAATTTGAAGTATTTATCAACCAAGAATTTGTCTACACCCAACGCTCCGACGGGCTGATTGTGTCCACCCCCACCGGCTCCACCGCCTACGCCCTGGCTGCCGGCGGGCCGATTCTGCAATCCACCCTGCGCGCCCTCACACTCGTGCCCATCTGCCCGCAATCCATGACCAACCGCCCCATCGTGGTGCCCGACAGCTGCGAAATCGAAATCCTCATCACCAAAGCCGACAACGCCCGCGTACATTGCGACGGCCAATCCCACATCGACCTGCACAGCATGAACCGGCTCACCATCCGCCGCTACCGCAACACCCTGCGCGTGCTGCACCCCACCAACTACCAATACTACAAAACCCTGCGCCAGAAACTGCATTGGGGCGAGCAGCTGGTTTAGCAGATAGAGGCTACCTGAAAACAGTTTGATCAATAAAACCAGCCGGGCTTATATGCCCGGCTTTTGGTTTTTCAGATAGCCTTTCCACCTTTGAATCCTCCATGTATAAATGCCGGACAATTCAAATCAAAAAGGCTACCTGAAATCTTTAGCTTCACTTTCAGGTAGCCTTTCCAACCAATAAACACCCGGGGAAACCGCATGGGTAATACACTTAGCCCGCGCTAGCAAGCAGGGGAAAGACTAGCCAACGCCGTAGTAAAGTAAAGCGTTCCGACTATAGCCGTTTCAGGTAGCCTCTTTGCCGCCTGATGCCTTGCTATGTGTATCTGCCCACTCAATCAATGCCTGGCGCAAGTCTTCTAAGCCCAAGCTTTGGGTAACGGAGAGGCGCACAGCGGCGATTTGGCCGCTTTTACTGCGCAGGATGCCGGGCTGTTGCTGTTCGGCGGGCAGGAGGTCGATTTTGTTATACAGCAAGAGCTGCGGCACATCGGCGGCGCCGATTTCGGCCAGCACGCGGTTGACGTCTTCCATGCGCTGTTCGTAGTCGGGCTGGGAAACGTCGGCCACATGGAGCAATACGTCGGCTTGGGCGGTTTCCTCCAGTGTGGCGGAGAAAGCTGCCACTAGGCGGTGCGGCAGGTCGCGTACGAAGCCTACGGTGTCGGTGAGGATGATGCTGTGCTCGCGGTCGAGATACAGGCGGCGGGCGGTAGTGTCGAGCGTGGCGAAGAGCTGGTCTTTGGCCAGCACGTCGGCTTTGGTGAGGCGGTTGAACAGGCTGGATTTGCCGGTGTTGGTGTAGCCCACCAGGGCGAAAGTGGGCAGGCTGCCCTGCTGGCGGGCTTTGCGGCGGGTGGCACGCTGGCGGCGCACATCGGCTAGGCGTTTTTTCAGGGTGGTGATTTTTTGGGCGATCAGGCGGCGGTCGGTTTCGAGCTGGGTTTCGCCCGGGCCTTTGAGGCCGATGCCGCCTTTTTGGCTTTGCAGGTGGCCGTAGCCTCGCACCAGGCGGCCGGAGAGGTGGGTGAGCTGCGCCAGCTCCACTTGCAGGCGGCCTTCCTGGCTTTGCGCGCGTTGGGCGAAAATGGCGAGAATCAGCCCCACGCGGTCGAGTACGCGGCATTGCAGCTTGGCTTCAAGGTTGCGCTCCTGAGTGGGTGTGAGCTCGTGGTTGAACACGGCCAATTCGATATTGTGCGCCTGCACTTCGGCCGCCAGCTCCTCGGCTTTGCCTGTGCCCACAAACAAGGCGCCGCTGGGGCGGTCGCGGCGGGCGGTGGAAACGTGCACCAACTCCCCGCCGCCGGCGCGTACCAGCTCGGCGGCTTCGTCCAACACGTTTTGAAAAGCGCGGGCGCGCTGCTCGTTGCTGCCGGAGAAACTGTCGGCCAGCATCACGCCCACCAGCAATACGCGCTCGGGGCGGCTGAGGGATTTGTCGGGCTGGAAAGGAGGTCGGCGCGGCATGGCATCAGGCGGAATGGATTGAAGATGCGGCATTATAGCGCATGGGCAGGCGGCTGCCCGAAAGCAATTTCAGGTAGCCTTTATTGATGAGGCTACCTGAAAATTTTGGCTTCGCAGAAACTCGGCTGCCTTCGGCAATTTCGTTTCAGGTAGCCTTTTTATACAGCCCGGACTTACTTGCCCTTGCCCAGTTTCGGCAACACCGAGCCTTCGCCCAGCGAGAGCAGGCCGCTGTCGGCGTAGATGCCGAGTTTGGCGCGGGTGTCGGTAATGTCCAGATTGCGCATGGTGAGCTGGCCGATGCGGTCAAGCGGTGTGAACGCGGCGTTTTCCACTTTTTCCATGCTCAGGCGTTCGGGCGCGTAGGTGAGATTGGGCGATTCAGTGTTCAGAATCGAATAGTCGTTGCCGCGGCGCAGCTCCAGCGTTACTTCGCCGGTGATGGCTTTGGCCACCCAGCGTTGGGCGGTTTCGCGCAGCATCAGGGCTTGGCTGTCGAACCAGCGGCCTTGATACAGCAGGCGGCCGAGACGCAGGCCGTTGATGCGGTATTGCTCGATGGTGTCTTCGTTGTGGATGCCGGTGAGCAGGCGCTCGTAGGCAATGTGCAGCAGCGCCATACCGGGGGCTTCGTAGATGCCGCGCGATTTGGCTTCGATGATGCGGTTTTCAATTTGGTCGCTCATGCCCAAGCCGTGGCGGCCGCCGATGCGGTTGGCTTCGAGGAAGAGTTCCACTGCGTCGGCAAAGGTTTGGCCGTTCAAGGCCACCGGCACGCCTTCTTCAAAGCGCACGCGCACTTCTTCGGCTTTCACTGCCACGTTTTCGTCCCAGAAGGCAACGCCCATAATGGGTTTGACGATTTTGATGCCGCTGTTCAGAAACTCCAAGTCTTTGGCTTCGTGGGTGGCGCCGAGCATATTGGAATCGGTGGAATAGGCTTTTTCAACCGACATTTTGTATTGGAAGCCGTTGGCAATCAGGAATTGGCTCATTTCGTGGCGGCCGCCGAGTTCGTCGATAAATTGCTGGTCGAGCCAAGGTTTGTAGATTTTCAGCGCGGGATTGGTGAGCAGACCGTAGCGGTAGAAACGCTCGATGTCGTTGCCTTTGTAGGTGCTGCCGTCGCCCCAGATGTTCACGTCGTCTTCCTTCATGGCGGAAACGAGCATGGTGCCGGTTACGGCGCGGCCGAGCGGGGTGGTGTTGAAATAGGGCATGCCGCCGGTGGAAATGTGGAACGCACCGCATTGGATGGCGGCGATGCCTTCGTGCGCCAACTGGGCGCGGCAGTCGATTAAGCGGGCGTTTTGTGCGCCGTATTCCATGGCTTTTTTGGGAATGGCGTTGTAGTCGTCTTCATCGGGCTGGCCGAGGTTGGCGGTGTAGGCATAAGGCAGCGCGCCTTTGAGTTTCATCCACAGGAGGGCGGCGGAGGTGTCTAGGCCGCCGGAAAAGGCGATGCCGACTTTTTGTCCAACAGGCAGGGTTTGCAGAATGGTGGCGTTGTTCTGGCTCATGATGCTCCTTTGTTTGGCAAGATGGTTGAAGGCTGGGATTGTGTGCCTAAACGCATGAACTTGTCCAGCCGGAACAGGCTACCTGAAAGCGTGGGCTCAACGAAGTTAAAACCAGCCCGGTTTACGCGCACGGCGCTTTCAGGTAGCCTGTGCGCCTTTGGTGAAATCAAGGAACCGGCCATGGGCAATCGGCAAAATTTGCCGCAGCGGCAAACGATGATTTGGTATGTGCTGTATGCAGGCATTTCCTGCGGCCTGCTCTACGGCGCGCTAACCGTGTTGTGGAAAGGCGGCTGGCAGTCGCCGCAGGCCATGCTGCTGCGCCTGGCGGGATTCAATGGCTTGAGCATCGTGCTGACCTCGGCCATCCACTGCCTGTGGCTGCTCGCGCTGCCCGCCCTGCTCACGGGCTGGCTGGCCGGCCAATTGGCTTGGCAAAATAATCTACCGGGACGGGCAATGGCCACTTTGGCCTGGATGGGGCTGACGGCGGTTTTGTATGCCCTGCCGCAACTGGCGGGTGTGGATGTGGTGCCGGAGTTTAACCAGCTGATTGCCAACACTTTGGAGGGCATGCTGCCCGTGCCCGACGGCACGTTCAGCCGGCTGATGGCCACACCGCCGTGGTATGTGCTGCCCGTACTGTTTGCGGTTGGCGGCTGGCTCACGGCCATGCTGGTGTTGCCCTACGAACCGGACGAAACTTGGGGCGACCGCACAGGCGAACGCGGCGAGCAGTGGTGAGGGAAACCGAGGCTACCTGAAAACGCAGGCGGGGCTGTTTTAACTTCATTGAAGCTCATGCTTTCAGGCAGCCTCATCGATTTGACGCAAGCCGCTTCCGCCCTACCCCGTATCTTGTATAATCGCGCCCTATTCCAACTCAATTCAAAAAGGATCATACCGTGAACCGTTTCTACCCCCACCCGCTGATTGCGCGGGAAGGCTGGCCGTTTATTTTGGGCGGGCTGCTGTTGAGCGTGCTGGTGAGCCTCTGCTGCGGCTGGTGGTCGCTGCCGTTTTGGGTGTTCACCGTGTTTGCGGTGCAGTTTTTCCGCGATCCGGCGCGCGATATTCCGGCCGATCCGGAAGCCGTGCTCTGCCCGGCCGACGGGCGCATTGTGGTGGTGGAGCGTGCCGAAGACCCGTTCCGCAAAGTGCCCGCGCTGAAAATCAGCGTGTTTATGAATGTGTTCAACGTGCATTCGCAGCGCGCGCCGGTTGACGGCACGGTAACGCAGGTGGACTACTTCCCCGGCCAATTCGTAAACGCCGCGCTGGATAAGGCCAGCACGGAAAACGAACGCAATGCGGTGTTCGCCACCACGAAAAGCGGGCGTGAGCTGACCTTTGTGCAGGTGGCCGGTTTGGTGGCGCGGCGTATTCTGTGCTACGTGCGGCCGGGCGAAAAAATCACGCGCGGCCAACGCTACGGCTTTATCCGTTTCGGTTCGCGGGTGGATGTGTATCTGCCCACCGATGCCGTGCCGCTGGTGGCCATCGGCGAAAAAGTGCGTGCCAGCGAAACCATTTTGGCTCGTTTGCCGCTGGAAGCCAATGGCGAACAAACCGTTATCGAAACAGCTTCGGCCTTGGTGCGGGAAGCAGCGGAAGAGGTGCTGCCGGAGTAAGCAGGCTCGGCCTTTCAGCCAAGGCTACCTGAAAGCATGAGCTTCAACGAAGTTAAAATAGGCATATCGGCCTCCCGGCATCCATACCCGGCCAGCAAAAAAGGCTACCTGAACTTTCAGGTAGCCTTTTGCCTGTTTGGGCAAACCCTTGGAGATTAATCCGCCAGTTTCACCACGCCGTTCATCACGCCGGCATGGCCGGGGAAAGAACAGAAGAATTTGTAGTTGGTGCCGGCAGCCAGTTTGGCCACAGGGAAGGTAACGGAGGATTCTTCGCCGCCACCGATGATTTTGGTGTGGGCAATCACGCGCTCGTCGCCGGGTTTCACATAATCGTTGTCCGGGCCTGCGCCTACGCCGTCGTTGTTCACGCCGTTCACATCGCCCTCGGCGGTAATCACGATGTTATGCCCCATCGCGGTTTTGGGCATACTGCCAGTGTGTTTGAGGGTAACGGTGAAGTCGGTGCAGCCTTTGGGCACGCTGATTTCAGCAGTGTTGTACTGCATGCTGTCGCCGGTTTCCACCAATTTCGAGCAGCCTTCGGCAGCTGCGGTGGGAGCAGAGGCGGCTTCAGAGGCCGGTGCGGCTTGGGAAGCGGCGGAGGCGGCTGAAGCAGCGTGGTCGTGGTGGGCTTCGGAAGCGGGTGCGCTGGGGGCGGTTTCGCCGCCGCAGGCAGCCAGCGCCAGAGCGGCAGCGGCAATCAGGGGGAGATACAGTTTCATAGCATGGTCCTTATCAAAACACGGGTAAATACTGCGTGGGCGATTATAGCGAACTGCCCTGCCTTTTGATACTGCCGATACGGCACGGTTTTATCCGGCGGCAGAAAATGCTGTCGCATCAAAAACCATCCGGCTTTCAGGTAGCCTGAAAGCCGGATATTTGCATGACGGTTTTTAACCGGCCTGCGGTGCCGTATGCTCTTCTGTGACCGCGCCGCTGTTTTGATACAGAGTAAACAAGGGCACGCCTTCGTTGCGGACTCGGTCGCCACCGGGCAGGTCGGTAAATTCAAGGATAGCGGCAGCTTCCACCACATTCCCGCCGAGCTTGCGGATGAGCTTGATGCCGGCGTGCATGGTGCCGCCGGTGGCCACGAGGTCGTCCACCAGCAACACGCGGGCGTTGTCTTTGATGGCGTCGGTGTGGATTTCCACGGTGGCTTCGCCGTATTCGAGCGCGTAGCTTTCGGAAAGGGTGGTGAAGGGCAGCTTGCCTTTTTTGCGGATGGGCACAAAGCCGACGTTGAGCTGATAGGCCAGCGCGGCGCCGATGATGAAGCCACGCGCGTCCAGCCCGGCCACCACGTCGATGTCTTGCGTCATGTAGCGGTAGGTGAGCAAATCCACCAGCAGGCGGAAATATTCCGGGCTTTGCAGCACGGGGGTGATGTCGTGAAACAGCACGCCTTCCTGCGGCCAGTTGGGGATTTTGCGGATTTTCTGCGCCAGCATTTCAACGGTCATGACTTCGGGATGGAACAGCATAGCGGGTATCTTTCAGGTAGCCTGTGCGAAACGCGAATTTTACCACTTCCCCACACAAAATTGCACCTGCATCAAACTCCCTGCACCAACCAGACCCCACTGGCCGGATTTTTGGTTACAATCAACTTTCATACTGTAAAAATTCATACCGCAAAAAAGGGGAAACCATGGAGACCGGCTATTCAGACACGCATGTAACCAACCTGCAAGAATGTTTGGCCTGGCTGAAAGGCTATGCCGCGCAGCAAAACGAGGCCGACCGCGCACTCTTGCAGCAGGCGCTTGCGCTGGCCGAGGCACACTACCCCGCCGACGCGCAAACCTACGCCGGCGAGCCGCTGCTGCCGCACACCGTGGGCGCGGCGCAGATGGTGGCACAGCTCGATTTGCTGCCCGAAGCCGTGGCCGCCACCATATTGTCAGGCATGTCCAAGCAGGGCGGGGATTGGCAGCTTCAGGTAGCCGAGCAATGCGGCCAAACCGTATGCGGCTTGGTGCAAGGTATCGACCAAGTGCAGAAACTCACCCACTTTGCCCGTGTGGACGGCTTGGCCACGCCTGAAGAGCGTGCCGCACAGGCCGAAACCATGCGCAAAATGCTGTTGGCCATGGTGTCCGACATCCGCGTGGTGCTGATCAAACTCGCCCTGCGCACCCGCACCATGCAATACCTCGGCGGCTGCCCCGACAGCCCGGAAAAACGCAGCATTGCCAAAGAAACGCTGGATATTTTCGCCCCGCTGGCCAACCGCTTGGGCGTGTGGCAGCTCAAATGGCAGCTCGAAGACCTCGGCTTTCGCCACCAAAACCCCGAAGAATACCGCCGCATCGCCCACCTGCTCGACGAAAAACGCCCCGAGCGGCAACACTATATCGACCACTTCCTCGGCATCCTCAAAGCCGAGCTGGCCAAATACGGCATCCGCGATTACGACGTGGCCGGCCGCCCCAAACACATCTACTCCATCTACCGCAAGATGGTGAAGAAAAAGCTCGATTTCGAAGGGCTCTACGACATCCGCGCCGTGCGCGTGCTGGTGAACAGCGTGCCCGAGTGCTACACCGTGCTGGGCATCGTGCACAGCCTATGGCAGCCCATCCCCGGCGAATTCGACGACTACATCGCCAACCCCAAAGGCAACGGCTACAAAAGCCTGCACACCGTGATTGTCGGCCCGGAAGACAAAGGCATCGAGGTGCAAATCCGCACCAAAGAAATGCACCAATTCAACGAATTCGGCGTGGCCGCGCACTGGCGTTATAAAGAAGGCGGCAAAGGCGATTCCGCATATGAGCAAAAAATCGCCTGGCTGCGCCAACTCTTGGATTGGCGCGAAAACATGGCCGAGAGCGGCAAAGCCGACCTCGCCGCCGCCTTCCAAACCGAGCTGTTTAACGACACCATTTATGTGCTCACCCCGCACGGCAAAGTGCTCTCCCTGCCCGTGGGCGCCACTCCCATCGATTTCGCCTACGCCCTGCACAGCAGCCTGGGCGACCGCTGCCGCGGCGCGAAGGTAGACGGCCAAATCGTGCCGCTCTCCACTCCGCTGGAGAACGGCCAGCGCGTGGAAATTATTGCCGCCAAAGAGGGCGAGCCGTCCGTAAACTGGCTGTATGAAGGCTGGGTGAAAAGCAACAAGGCCGCTGCCAAAATCCGCGCCCACATCCGCCGCCAAAATGCAGAAAGCGTGCGCGAACAAGGCCGGCTGCAGCTGGAAAAAACCCTGCTCAAAGTTCAGCCCAAGCCCAATATGCAGGCTTTGGCCGAAAAGCTCGGCTTCAAAAAACCGGACGAACTCTACACCGCCGTGGCACACGGCGAAATCATGCCCCGCGCCGTGCAGAAAGCCTGCGGCCTGCTGGCCGAGCCGCCTGCCGCGCCGGTGAGCACCGAGAGCATCGTCAAACAGTCGCGCATCAAAGAAACCGGCGGCAAAGGCGGCATTTTGGTGGACGGCGAATCCGGCCTGCTCACCACTTTGGCCAAATGCTGCAAACCCGCCCCGCCCGACGAAATCGCCGGCTTCGTAACGCGCGGGCGCGGCATTTCCATCCACCGCATCGGCTGCGCCTCTTTCCAGAAACTCGCCGCCGACGCGGCTGAAAAAGTCGTGCCGGCCTGCTGGGCCGGCGTGCCTGCCGGGCAAGTGTTTGCCGTGGATATCGAAGTATCCGCCCAAGACCGCAACGGCCTGTTGCGCGATATTTCCGAAGCACTGGCGCGGCATAAACTCAACGTGACCGCCGTGCAAACCCAATCGCGCAACCTGCAGGCCAGCCTGCGCTTCACGCTGGAAGTACATCAGGTGGACGACCTGCCGCACGTGCTCGCCAGCCTCGCCAACGTGAAAGGCGTAACCGGCGTAAGCAGGCTGTAGGCGCATGGTTTGACACAAATAAGGCTACCTGAAAACTCAACCAAGCATTTTCAGGTAGCCTTCCCATGCCCATCCCAAGACCACAATCGCCCCACCCCATTCAAGGAACCCAACCATGCCGCAATCCCCGCAGCTTTTGGCGCAGGAGCTGGCCGAGCACAAACGGCAAATCGTTGCCGACTACCGCCGCCACCGCAGCCCGCAGCGTTTTTTTGCTGCCTACAGCGCCCTGCTCTCGCACACTGTTACCACGCTGTGGCGGCAGATGCAGCCGGAAGGAGAGCTGGCGCTGCTGGCGTTGGGCGGCTTCGGGCGCGGCGAGATGTATCCGCATTCTGATGTGGATTTGGGCATTGTGGCGGCCGATTCCCTGAATGAAATGCAACAGCAGCAAATTGAAACTTGGCTGCAAACCCTGTGGGACATGGGACTGAATCCCTCGCTGAAAACCGGCAGCGTGGACGAGCTGTGTGTCGGGGCGGCGGAAGACTTAACCGGCGACACATCGCTTCTCGAAGCCCGTCTACTCCACGGCAGCCGGGAATTGTTTGCCCGCCTGTGCCGCGATTTGGACGTGCAGCGCGACCTGACGGCCTTTGCCGAAGGCAAACTGCTGGAATTGCAGCAACGGCATCTGAAAGCACAAGCAGGCAGCAGCTTGGAGCCAAATCTGAAAACCTGCCCCGGCGGCCTGCGCGATATCCACACCATGCTCTGGCTGGCACGGGTGCAGGGCATTTCGCCGCAGCTGCACCGCCTGGCCCGCCAAGGCATCCTCACCCGCACCGAAGCAGCCATGCTGCGCCGCAGCCACCGCAGCCTGGCGCGTATCCGCATCGAGCTGCATCTGGCCGCCGGCAAGCCGCAGGAGCAGCTGCGGTTCGACTTGCAGCCGCAGGTGGCCTACGCACTGGGCTACACCGATGAAAGCAAACAAGTGCGCAGCGAGCGGCTGATGCACACGCTCTACCGCGCGGTGAAAACCGTGAAACAGCTGGGCGGCATCCTGCTGCCGATGCTGCGCGGGCGCATTTCCTCGCCGCTGCCGCGCGTGGCGCTGGATTTAGACGAGCACTATTTCCAAGTAAACAACCTCATCGCCGTGCGCGATAAAACCTTATTCCGCCGCGAGCCGCAGCATATTTTCAAGGTGCTGGAGCTGTGGCAGCAATACAGCCACCTCTCCGGCCTCGCCCCCAAAACCCTGCGCGCTTGGTGGCAGGCGGTGCAAAAAACCGACGCCCGTTTTTATGCCGATCCGGCCAACCGCCGCCGCTTCGTGGGCTTCTTCCGCCACGGCGGCGGGCTCACCCACCTGCTGCGCTTCCTAAACCTCTACGGCGCGCTTTCGCATTACCTGCCCGAGTGGGGCAAAATTGTCGGCCTGCTGCAGCACGACCTGTTCCACGTTTACCCCGTGGACGACCACATCCTGATGGTGGTGCGCAATATGCGCCGGCTGGCTCTGGAAGCGCACAGCCACGAACTGCCTTTTGCCAGCGCCCTGATGCACGCTTTCGAGCGCAAACCTGTGCTGTATTTGGCCGCCCTGTTTCACGACATCGCCAAAGGGCGCGGCGGCGACCATGCCGAGCTGGGCATGGAAGATGCCCGCCGCTTCGCCGCCGACCATTTCCTGAGCCAATACGAAACCGACCTGCTCGTGTGGCTGGTGGGCAACCATCTTTTAATGTCGCTCACCGCGCAGAAAGAAGACATCCAAGACCCGGCCGTGGTGGCCGCCTTCTGCCGCCGTGTGCAAACGCCCGAGCGGCTCACCGCGCTTTATCTGCTCACCGTGGCCGATATGCGCGGCACCAACCCCAAAATCTGGAACGCCTGGAAAGCCAGCCTGCTCGAAACCCTGTTCCGCTCGGCCCTGCAATACTTCGGCGGCCAAACCACCAGCCGCGATATGGCCGTGAGCCGCCGCCAGCAAAAAGCCCGCCAGGCCTTGGCCGAAGCGGGCGTGGGCGAAGCGCAAAGCCGGGCGCTGTGGCTGCAGCTCGGGCAGGCCTATTTCGTGCGCCACAGCGCCGACATCATCCTATGGCACCTGCCCCTGCTGGCTGCCAACGCCGAAACGCCCCAAGCCCACATCCGCCCCCTGAGCGCCACCGGCGGCCTGCAAGTGATGGTGTTCATGCCCAACCGCGACCGCCTGTTTGCCGGCCTGTGCCGCCTGTTCGGCCGCCACCAGCTCGGCATCCTCGCCGCCCACGCCTACGTTACCGACCACCAATACATCCTCGACACCTTCGTGCTGCAACTGCCCGCCAACTGCCTCGCCGACGACATCGAGCGCATCAGCACCCGCTTGCAGCAAGCCTTAGACCAATTCGTGCACCATCCGCCGGGCGCCGTCGAACCCAGCCCCTCTCCCCACCGGCTGAGCCGCCGCCTGCGCCATCTGCCCATTGCGCCGCGCATCACCCTCTCCGCCGAAGAAACCGCCGGCGCTTACACCCTGGAAATCATCGCCGCCAACCGCGCCTTCCTGCTGGCCGACATTGCCGACGTGTTCGCCCAGCTCAACATCAACCTCAGCTACGCCGCCATCGCCACCTTCGACGAACGCGTGGAAGACAGCTTCCTAATCCGCCACCCGCAGCTGGCCGACACCGCCTTCCAGCTCAAACTCGAACGGATGCTGCTGGAACGCATCGGCGGCTAAGCGCAGGCTACCTGAAAACCAATATGCGCGAACCGCATACTGGTTCTAGCGGCTGCTTCCCATTTTCAGGTAGCCTTTAAGGGCAAACGGGCAGGATTAACCCCTACCCACAGCAATAGCAAAGGCTACCTGAAAATATCCGCTCCAACTCAACCGTAATCCATACCAAGCGGTTGGCAGATTTTCAGGTAGCCTCAATCCGATGCTAGGTATGATTTATACCCAGCCTACAGCTATTCCATATTCTCTTTCAGCCACGTTTGCAGCAAAGGATTGTTGATTTGAAACGCGCTGTTGCCGAATTTGCTGATCATGTCTTTGCGTTGCAGCTTTCTGATGGCACTTTGCACGGTGCTCACTTTCACGCTTTCCACGCCCAATATCCGGGCGGCCTGCTCTCTGAATTCCGTGCCATACGGGCTCACCTCCCCCTGCGCCATCGCTTGCAGCAGCAGCCGCTCGATGGCGCTTAATGCTTTCCACTGCATCGGAATATTGCTGTTTTCCTGCATCTGCCCAAGCCGCACTTGCGCGGCGGCTTCCAGGCTGAGCGCCGGGTTGATGATCATGTCTTGAATCACGGCGCGGATATACATCGGGCTTTTGTTGAACTGCTCGAAAATGGCGTAAAACTTCTCCGCATCCAGCTGCTGCCCGGTTCGGTCGTGATAAACGCCGGCCAAAAAATCGATGAAATCCTGCCCCAAGGTGGGGAAATCCAGTGCGTGGGAAAAATGGAAGAAGGGGGCTTTGATGTCGTTGAACATGGCGCGCAGGCCGTTGGTGCTGCTGCCGGTAAACAGGGTTTTCACGCGGCTTTGGTTGATGTCCAGGCCGGTTCGCAAGCTGCGGATCATGCCTTCGGTATTCGGCAGCCGCGCCAATTCTTGCGCTTCGTCTAGCAGCAACAAGGTGGGGCGGCTGTCGGCGGCAATATAGGCGATGATTTCGCTGATGCCCGGCAGGTCGCGCGGCGGCGTTTCGCGCTCCAAGCCCACGCCCAACACGTCTATTTTGGTGAGGCTGCCGAAAAAGGTTTTCACGCCGTTGCCGGTGCGCGTTTCTAAAGCAAAACGGTGTAGGGCTTCATGGAAAAACTGCGCGGTGCCGGCGCTGTCTTTGTTGTCCATGAAAGAGAAGTAAAACACATTAAAGCCGTTTTTTTCGGCGGCCGGGGCGATATCGTTGGTGAGAAATTGCGTTTTGCCCATGCGGCGCGGGGCAAACAGCGTGAATGCGTTGGATACGCCGCTTTTCAGGCTGCTGAGCAGGGCGGCAGCCAATTCGGTTCTGGGAAAATAGAGCGGATCTTCCATATGGGATACCTTGGTGTGGGATTAGCCATTATTGTACTGTATTTTGTCTAATTGTACATTTGTCGTCTAATAACATCTAACCCAACACTGGCCTGCTCATTGCAGGCTACCTGAAACGCCGCCGTTGCCCCAGCCCGCCCGCTCCAGTAAACTGCCCGCGTTTGTATTTCTCCCCGCCACACCATGCCCCAAAACCTCAACCTCCGCAACGGAACCATCACCTACGACAATTTCTTCTGGCTGCTGGAACACGCCGACAGCAACCCGGCCGATCTGCTTTTAGGCGAAGACCTGCTGCAAATCAGCTTTTGCGGCGGGCAATACCTGCTCGATGCAGGCTGGTATGGCGCTGCCACCCCGCACGGGCAGTTTGCCGTAATGCTGGTGGAAAACCAAGATTGGGAACATCCGCTGCGCAAGGAATACACCCGCGAAATCAGCCGCCTGCCCGCCCTGCTGCAGGAGTGTATCGACTGGCTCTGGCACACCCGCATCGCCCCGGCCGAGGCCGACCCCCGCCCGCTGCTGCAAGTGGTGGCCGGCATTGTGTATAACGATCGCGGCGAGGTGCTGCTCAGTTCGCGCCCCGCAGGCAAGGCCTATGCAGGCTACTGGGAATTTGCCGGCGGCAAAGTGGAGGCTGGCGAGGGCGAACTGGCGGCATTGCGCCGCGAGTTTGCCGAAGAACTGGGCATTCAAATCCACAGCGCTGTGCCGTGGCTAGCCAAAACCCACAGCTACGAACACGCCCATGTGCGGCTGCGTTTTTTCCGCGTGCCGGCCGACGGCTGGCGCGGCGAATTGCAGGCGCGCGAAGGCCAGCAATGGCGCTGGCAGCAGCCGGGGCGTTATGATGTGTCGCCCATGCTGCCGGCCAATGCCGCGCTGCTGGCGGCGCTGGCGTTGCCCACGCAGTTTTCAGGTAGCCTGAATGAGGGTTTGCACGCGGCAGACGGTTTCTGCGTGCTGCCGCTTCGTGCCGCCAACCCGCCGCCGGGCAGCCGCCTGCTGGCGGACTTAGCCGATTTGGCCGCCGCCACGCCGGGCGATGTGCGCCGCTGGCCGCTGGTGCACTCAGCCGGCGACATTGCCGCTGCAGCCGCCACCCAAGCCGAAGCCGCCGTGTGGCCGGCAGATAACGCAACCGCAGCGGAACAAGCCTGCGCCGCGCTGGCCGAAGGCGTGCCGCTGCCGCTGGTGCTGCTGCCTGCCAATGCCGATATAGCAGCGCGCTATGCCGAACGCTGGCTCGCGGCAGGGGCACATGCGGTGGTACAAGGGCGATGAAGATGTTTTCAGGTAGCCTTTGCTGATGATTTTGTAATCATGTTTTTCGAGCTTAGATAACCCGCCCAAACTTTTTCAGGTAGCCTCTTATGTCGCAAACCCTCTCCCCCCGCACCAAAATCCTGCTTGCCCTCGCCGCGCTGTTGCTGCTGGCCGGCGGTCATTTCGCCGTACGCCAATGGCGTGCTGGGCAGCAACCCGCTGCCGAAACGGTGATTCAAACCGATTGTGACCCGAACCAAGGCTGCACCCTGCCCAACGGCAGCCGCATCCGCTTTGCCGCCGCGCGCCACCGCCCCTTCGACATCACGCTGGAAAACGTACCGCCCAAAGTGCAGCAGGCCGAAGTGAGCTTCAGCATGGACGGCATGGACATGGGCTTCAACCGCTTCCCGCTTCAGCGCCAGGCCGACGGCTCCTGGCTCGCCGCCCAAATCCGCTTGCCCGTGTGCACCGACCGCCGCGACGGCTACTTGGCAGACATCCGTATCGGCAGCCAAGTGTTTCAGGTAGCCTTTCAAGCCGAATAACCCTTTATTTTAAAAACAAACCCTCCACACCATGCCCCTACTGCAAGCCCCCGGTTCCGGCCTCAGCGCCCTGCCCCCGCTCTCGCTCTATATCCACATTCCCTGGTGCATCCAAAAATGCCCCTATTGCGACTTCAACTCCCACCGCCTCAAGTCCGATACCGACGAAGCCGCCTACATCAACGCCCTGCTCACCGACCTGCAACACGAACTGCCCCACATCTGGGGGCGGCCGGTGGACACCATCTTCATCGGCGGCGGCACCCCCAGCGTGTTTTCCGCCGAATCCATCCACCGCCTGCTTTCCGGCGTGCGCGCCCTGGTGCGCCTGCAGCCCGAAGCCGAAATCACCCTCGAAGCCAACCCCGGCACTTTCGAACAAGCCCGCTTCCAAGGCTACGCCGAAGCCGGCATCACCCGCCTGTCGCTCGGCATCCAAAGTTTTGACAACGCCAAACTGCACGCCCTCGGCCGCATCCACAACGGCGACGAAGCCCGCGCCGCCATCGAAGCCGCGCTCGCCATCTTCCCCCGCGTGAACACCGACCTCATGTATGCCCTGCCGCACCAAACCCCCGAAGAAGCCCGGCACGACGCCGAAACCGCCCTCTCCTTCGGCGTAACCCACATCAGCGCCTACCACCTCACCATGGAGCCCAACACCCCCTTCGGCCGCACCCCGCCTCCCGGCATCCCCGAAGAAGACACCGCCTACACCATCGAACAAGCCGTGCACCACACTCTGCTTGATGCCGGCTTCGAACGCTACGAAACCAGCGCCTTCGCCAAAAACAGCCAGCAATGCCGCCACAACCTCAACTACTGGCAATTCGGCGACTACATCGGTATCGGCGCCGGCGCCCACGGCAAAATCAGTAGCCACCGCGGCATCATGCGCACCACCCGCGCCCGCCACCCGCGCAGCTACCTCGCCGCCATGCAAGGCAACCCCGCCGATGTCGTCGAACGCTTTCAGGTAGCCTCAAGCGAGCTGCCCTTCGAATTCATGCTCAACGCCATGCGCCTCACCAACGGCGTACCCGCCCGCCTGTTCCAAGAGCGCACCGGCCACAGCCTCGCCGCCATCGCCCGCCCCCTGCAGGAAGCCACCCGGCTCGGCCTCATCGACCCCGACCCCACCCTCCTGCGCCCCACCGAACGCGGCCAGCGCTACCTGAACGATTTGCTGCAACTGTTTTTGTAAGTCCGATCCGCCCTTGCAAAGGCTACCTGAAAGTGTGAGCTTCAACGAAGTTAAAACCATTTTTGGTTTCCAGCCCCATAAGTGAGCCAAACCCCAAACTTATCTCTTTTTCAGCATGTCGGCAGCAATAAATTGCCCTAGGCCAAATAACATGCAAAACCACCAAGAAGGCTACCTGAAACTTTCAGGTAGCCTCACAATCAATCCAGTCCATCAGTCATACAAATGCAGATTCACCACACGCAACAGCTCCGCTTCCACAGCAGGTAAATGGCGTGGCGGGCTGATGCCGTCTTCTTGCGTGAGTTTTAGCTGCCTTTGTATTTTGTTGTAGTGGATTTTAATTTTTTCGATGCCAAATACCTTTTTGAATTGATAAAGATAAACCAAGTCGTGCTTGGTGGGTGCACCCTTTTCCAAATCCAACATGGCAAACGGCGCCTCTTCATCGAGAAACTGAATCAAATTGGCAAAATCATCCTGCTTCATCCGATAGAGTGACTGGGCAGTATAGGGAATTTTATTCGATATACCCGCCTTATATTGCCGCCACGCGGCCAATATGGCCTCGCTTACGCCTTTTTCCTGCCCTGGCATCATCCCGCTGGACACCACAACATAATGATGCTCTTCCCCATAGGCAACATGACGCCGCTGAATCATGGCTCCGATACGCGGGCGTAAAAACATACCGAGATGGGGGTGGTTCTTTTTTAATGCCTCCGTGCTAACGCCCACCGCCTGAATATTGCCCCACTTGGCCGACCATTTGCGATGCTTGTTGAAAAAATTCAGCGCATCATGCACCGCAATACCCTGTTCGTCCATACGCACCACCAGCTTACGCAACAACATCGGCAGCACCACGGCATATTGCAGCCAATAAAACAGCCAGCAAAACAGGGAGAAAAGCAGCAAAAACCAATAGCTGATATCGGACAAAACAGCCCGATCGGCCCACAGCGCAAAACAAATCAAGCACACGCAAAACAGCCCGGAAAAGCCGCCGTAAAACAGCAGCTCCAGGGAGTGCCACCAACTGTAATAAAGTTTCCGTTCCATTGCCTTCCCCATTGGCAAAAGGCTACCTGAAACTTTCAGGTAGCCTCTAATCCTGCCTCAATCTTCAGCCTTATGCTTCACGGCGGATAATCAACAACGGCAGGCGGGTTTCACGCATCACGGTTTCGGCGAAGCTGCCCATCAGGAGGTGCATCAGGCCGGTGCGGCCGTGGGTGCCCAGCACCAGCAGGTCGGCTTTCTGCTCGGTGGCATAATCCACCAGGCTTTTGGCCATATCGCGTGCGTTTTTGCTGATCACGAGCAGGTGGCGGCCGAGTTTTGCATCTTCGCCCAAAGTGGTACGCGCCTGTTTGATGGCGGCGTCCAAAATGGCGTTGCCTTGTTCGGTGGCAGCAGTTTCGTAGTTTTCATACTGCAAAAACTCGGGGGCAACGGTGGCCACGTATTCGGCAGGGTTGGCCACGTGCACCAATGTGAGCGCCGCGCCAGTGGCCTGAGCCAGGCCGCAGGCCTGTTTGAGCGCATGTTGGGAGGTGCGGCTGCCGTCTACTGCAATCACGATATGTTGATACATAAGCTTTCTCCTAGTGAACGTTATTCCGATGCTTCCGCGCAGAGGCTACAGCCGCCGGACGGGTCTCTTCCTGATACGTTTACAGTATAATACCGATGCACCGAATGTGCCATTTTTTCTACCTGTTTTTTGACTTATCCCGATGATTACTCCCGCCCCAAACGAGCGCCGCTTCGGCGGCATTTCCCGACTCTACGGCCATGCCGCCCTGCAACGCTTTGCCCAAGCCCATGTTTGCGTGGTGGGCGTGGGCGGCGTAGGCTCTTGGGCGGTGGAGGCGCTGGCGCGCAGCGGTATCGGCCGGCTCACGCTGATTGATTTGGACAACGTGGCCGAATCCAACACCAACCGCCAGCTCCACGCGCTTACCGACAATTTCGGCCTGCCCAAAGTAACCGCGCTGCACCGACGCATCCTGCAAATCAACCCCGCCTGCACCGTGCATGAAATCGAAGATTTTGTGGATGCGGAAAACGTGGGCACGCTTTTTGCCGAGCCGTTTGATTTTGTGATCGACGCCATCGACCAAATGCGCGTAAAAGCCGCCATGGCCGCCCATTTTGTGGCGCAGAAGCAGGCCTTTGTGGTGTCCGGCGGCGCAGGCGGCCAGCGCGACCCCGCCCTCATCCGCCGCGCCGACCTCGCCCGCACCACCCACGACCCGCTGCTCTCCAACCTGCGCTACACCCTGCGCCGCCGCCACGGCTTTCCGCGCGATCCGAAAGAGCGCATGAAAGTAAGCTGCATCTATTCCGAAGAAAACGTCACCCCGCCGCAAACCGGCGCCGCCTGCGAAACCGATGCCGCACCGCAAGGATTGTCTTGCGCAGGCTACGGCGCGAGCATGCTGGTTACCGCCGCCTTCGGCCTGTTTTGCGCACAGGCAGCGATAGAACACTTGGCCGCGCAAGTTAAATAACCAACCCAAAAGGAAAACCATGTTCCCCATCGAACTCAAAGCCCTGCGCCGCAACCTCGGCCTCACCCAAGCCGAAGCCGGCCAAGCTCTTGCTGCCAATGTCGATTTTCCCCACGGCGCTTCCGCCGAAGAATGGGCGCAATGGGAAAACGGCGCCGCCCCCATCCCCCTGCACGTGGTTCGTGCCGTGGAAACCCGCCTCAACCAGAAATACCAAGCCATCGACCAATACGCCGAGCAAATTGAAGCCAAAATGCAGGGCGGTGATGCCGTGGTGGTGCTGTGGTATCCCGAGCCGAAGGCCTGCCCCGACCTAGCCTCCTGGCGCATCAGCCAAAGCGTGGCCGGAGAAGTCGCCGCCATGGGCGGTCGGGTAATCGCCTTCGATGCCGAAGCCTACCGCAACTGGCGGCAAGGGCAAGCTCAACCTGCCGACACCCCCGACAACCGCCAACGCTGGGCACAAGAGCAATTTGAGCAATCCCGATAATATGGATGCTTAAAGAGGCTACCTAAAAACAATGTCTAGACGAAACTAAATTAGTTTCAGGTAGCCTTGTTGAGCAAAATAAGATAACTTATTAAATCTGCGATATTTTCCCATTTTTCAGGTAGCCTTTATCCCCCCCCAAAGGCTACCTGAACCCTTAGCAGAGTGGAGTTTCTGTAAAACTAAAATTTCCCCGCCACTTCGCCGCAGGCATGACCGACTCCCCGCCCTTGCTCTATAATCTGCCATTTTTCAGGTAGCCCCAGCGCCGCCTCCCTATTTCCGCCAAATCACAGAAAGCCATCCATGAAAAAACGAGTCCTCACCGGCGTAACCACCACCGGCATCCCGCATTTAGGCAACTACGTTGGCGCCATCCGCCCCGCCATTGCCGCCGCAGCCGACCCCGCTGCCGAATCCTTCCTCTTTTTGGCCGACTACCACGGCATCATCAAATGCCACGACCCCGAGCTCATCCACGCCTCCACCCAAGCCGTGGCCGCCACCTGGCTCGCCTGCGGCCTCGATCCCGAGCGCACCACGTTTTACCGCCAAAGCGACATCCCCGAAGTGCCCGAGCTCAACTGGATACTCACCTGCATCACCGCCAAAGGCCTGATGAATCGTGCCCACGCCTACAAAGCCGCCGTGCAGGCCAACCTCGATGCCGGCCAAACCGACCAAGACCACGGCGTGGAAATGGGCCTCTACAGCTACCCCATCCTCATGAGTGCCGACATCCTCATGTTCAATGCTCACGAAGTGCCGGTAGGCCGCGACCAAATCCAGCACGTAGAAATGACCCGCGACATCGCCCAGCGTTTCAACCACCGCTTCAAAGAGCTGTTTGTGCTGCCCGAAGCCAAAGTGGACGACAACGTTGAACTCCTCGTTGGCCTCGACGGGCGCAAGATGAGCAAAAGCTACGGCAACACCATCCCGCTGTTTGAGAGCGAGAAAAAGCTGCAAAAAGCCGTGAACAAAATCATCACCAACCTCAAAGAGCCCGGCGAGCCGAAAACTCCCGACGAAAGCCCGCTGTTCGACATCTATAAAGCTTTCGCCACCCCCGCCGAAACCGCCGAATTCACCCAAATGCTCGCCGACGGCCTCTCCTGGGGAGAAGCCAAAAAACTGCTCGGCGCCAAGCTGAATGAAGAGCTCGCCCCCAAGCGCGAACGTTTCCACGAGCTCACCGCCCAGCCCGCGCAAATCGAAGACATCCTGCAGGCCGGTGCCGCCAAAGCTCGCAAGCAAGCCCGCGAACTGCTCGACCAAGTGCGCGACGCCGTAGGCATCCGCCCGCTTCGTTGAACGATACGGCTGTTTGGCAGACACACAAAAGGCTACCTGAAATTTCAGGTAGCCTTATATATTTCACGCCGTCGGGGGCTAGTCCTGACGGTATCTTTGCCAAACAGGCATTATCTACATTGTAAGGCTGGGCTATTACTTTCCGCTGGCCAGCGCATTGCATGACTCAGGAATCAAAATCAGCGTAATCAATCCGCTTTCTATCAAGCTATACGCAGAATACAGATTAAGACGAAAAAAACCGATAAACAAGATGCGAAGTTAATTGCCGATTATTGCGAAAAAGAAAATCCGCCATTATGGAAACCTCTATCAGAAAAACGTAATACTTTAAAAGTGTTAAGCAGGCGCATTGAACAACTAAATGTATTACTGAATATAGAAAGCAATAGAAAAGACGTATCAGATTCGGTAATAGAGTCAGGTATAGAAAGAATAATAATCGCAATAAAAACAGAGATAGAAAGCTGTAAAATCGCTATTCAAAACTTGATAGATTCCGATAAAGAGTTAAGCTACAACCAACAGCTTTTACAAACAATCAGCGGCGTAGGAAAGACAACGGCCGCATGGTTGTTATCTGTTTTGGTTGATATAGATAAATTTGAGAACTCAAAGAAGCTAATCAGCTATTTAGGACTATCGCCGATAATCAAAGATTCAGGCACAAGCGTTCGACAAGCCAAAATATCCAAGATGGGCGATAAGAAAGTAAGGAAAGCGCTTTACTATCCGGCGCGGGCAGCTTGTCTAAGAACTAAACTGTGGCGGCCTTGGTTTGAACAAAAGATAAAACAGGGCAAGCATCCTAAACAGGTTTATATCTTGATGATGTGCAAAATCGTCAAATACGCCTATGCCGTGATTAAAACAGGTCAGCCGTTTGACGAGAATCGGCACAAACCAGCGTAAAACAGCAGTTTAAACTGTTGCAAAAAAGCGGCAGCCGATGGCTATCGCTGCATTACTGTTGCTTGCGTTTTTAAAAAGTTCTTGACTTTCGATTACGGTATCTTTCCCATTGTAGCTAGGTAGGGTGCGTGAGTTTGCTCACGCACCCTACCTATGCTTTCTCATTACAGTAAGTAGGTTGGTTTAGCTGCAAAGCATGGATACGGGAGAACGTGAATGGGGCGGAACAGAAAAAAGAAACCGTCTAAGCCCTATCGCGGCTACTGCACCTTCCCATTGGTGGGTGCAGATACCTACCGCGAGTTCCAGGAGACCGCTGAAATGTTCGGCGACTTTGCCGATCCAGCCAAGCGTAAAAAATATTCAGCAAACCGCGCAAGTATCGGTTTGAAATATGGCTGAAGATACACGGCAAGCTGGAGTACGAAACCCGCGAAGCAAGGATAACGAGCGAAGGCGTAACCAGTGAGAACCTTAGCCAGATATTGTACAAATTAACCATGCAAGGCTTGCGGGAATTTAGATGGGCTGGAGGAGGTGGACGGCGAGCAGTCCATCATCAAGATTATTATTTGATTGGAGATTTAAAATGGATGAATATATTCCGTTGGCCGAAGTAAAAAACTTTGGACAATCCCTGGTAAAAAACCACCAAGCACGCCGACTATTTGGCGGTATCGTCGTCAAGGGAAAATCCCGGCGCCGATTCAGCTAGGCCGCGACAACCTGTATAATCAGGCTGATGATATCCGGATGCGTGATGAATTTCTGCACAGGCAGAAATGAATTTTCATGGTATTTTTTGTGGTACTTGGAAATTTCATATCATGGAAATATTTACTAATCATATAGTTAAAATTTCAAAAGCATCTCACCGCTTCCGCCAAATTGAAAACCTTCGTTGCAAAACGAAGGTTTTTTGTTTGGGCTGTTCCATTGGCTGATAAAAGGCTACCTGAAAATTTCGCTTCGTTCCGTTTTCAAGTAGTCCTATTCTTTTTCAGGTAGCCTTTCCTGACTATCCATCCAGCCCTTGCTGCACCATCTCGGCAGCGCGCAACACGGCACGGGCTTTGTTTTGGGTTTCCTGCCATTCGGCTTCTTCGTCGGAATCGGCCACGATGCCGCCGCCGCTTTGCACGTAGAGCGTGCCGTTTTTGATCACGGCGGTGCGGATGGCGATGGCCAAGTCCATGTCGTTGTTGAAACTCCAGTTGCCCACGGCGCCGCCGTAGATGCAGCGTTTGGCCGGTTCGAGTTCTTCGATGATTTCCAGCGCACGCACTTTGGGGGCGCCGGAGAGCGTGCCGGCGGGGAAGGTGGCGGAGAGGATGTCCATATTGCCGATACCGGGTTTGAGCTCGCCTTCCACATTGGACACGATGTGCATCACATGCGAATAGCGTTCAATCACCATTTTATCAGTTACCTTCACGCTGCCGGTTTGGCTGATGCGGCCCACGTCGTTGCGGCCCAAGTCGATGAGCATAACATGTTCGGCGATTTCTTTGGCATCGGCCAGCAGGCTCTCGGCTTGAGCGGCATCTTCTTCCGGCGTTTTGCCGCGCAGGCGGGTACCGGCAATGGGGCGCACGGTGATTTGGTTGCGCTCGCGCCGCACGAGGATTTCGGGCGAAGAGCCGACGATGTGGAAGTCGCCGAAATCGTAGTAAAACAGATAGGGCGAAGGATTGAGCGTACGCAGGGCGCGGTAGAGGCTGAGCGGTTTGTCGGCAAAGGGCAGGCTCATGCGCTGGCTGGGCACCACCTGCATACAGTCGCCGTCTAAAATATATTGGCGGATGCGGCGCACGTATTCTTTATAGCGCGCTTCGCCGGTTTCGTGCTGCGGTGCGGTTTGGGCGCTGCCGAGCGAGAGCGGCAGGGCAACGCTTTGGCGCAGCTGTTCGCGCAAGGCTTCAAGCCGCTCGCGGGCTTTCAGGTAGCCTGCTTCGTCGGCGGCGGGGTCGGCATACACGATGAGGTGGATTTTTCCGCTGAGGTTGTCCACCACGGCCAGCTCTTCGGAGAGCATGAGCAAAATATCGGGTGTGCCGATTGGGTCGGCTTTCGCAGGCTGTTTCAGGCGGTGGGCAAGCTGCTCGAAATGGTAGATGGTTTCATAGCCGAAGTAGCCCACAAAACCGCCGATGAAGCGCGGCAGACCGGGGATTTCAGGCACTTTATAGCGGGCGTGGAACTGCTCGATAAAGGGCAGCGGATTGCCTTCGTATTGCTCAACGATTTGGCTGTTGTGGTACACCTCTACCCGCCGGCCGCTGGCTTTCAAATAGGTGCGGCTCGGCAGGCCGATAAAGGAATAGCGGCCGAAACGTTCGCCGCCTACCACGGATTCGAGCAGGTAGCTGAAGGGGCGGTTGGCGAGCTTGAGGTAGATGGAAAGCGGGGTATCCAAATCGGCCAGCAGCTCTTGCACCAGCGGGATGCGGTTGTAGCCGGCGGCGGCTTGTTCGCGGAATTGTTGCAGGGTAATCATGGTGGGGGTTTAAAACGGTTGGGATGAGGGCTACCTGAAAAATTATAGTGAATTAAAATCGCCATGCTACTGCGTTGGCTTACCTTGACGTACTGCCTGTACGCCTTGCGGCTCGCCGCCTGGTATCATTTTTATTTTAATCCACTACTGAAGGCTACCTGAAAACGTAGCGCAGCGAAGGTTCTGCGTAGCTAAAACCTAGCGCAGCGAAGTTTCTGCGTAGCTAAAACCTTTCGCCAAGTATTTTCAGGTAGCCTTTACAACCGGCCTACTCTTCCGGCTGTTCGCCGTCGGTGTCGTCGCGTTGGCCTTCGGTAATCTCGATATTGATGCCGACTTCCTTGCGGATTTGCGCTTCGATTTCGGCGGCCACTTCCGGGTTTTCCTTCAGCCACACGCGCACGTTGTCTTTGCCCTGGCCGATTTTGTCGCCGTTGTAGCTGTACCACGCGCCGGATTTTTTGATGATGCCGACTTTGTCGCCCCAGTCGATCAGCTCGCCTTCGCGGCTCACGCCTTCGCCGTAGAGGATGTCGAACTCGGCTTGGCGGAACGGCGGCGCCACCTTGTTTTTAATTACTTTCACGCGGGTTTCGTTGCCCAGGATGTCATCGCCCTTTTTAATTTGGCCGATGCGGCGGATATCGAGGCGCACGGAGGCATAGAACTTGAGCGCGTTGCCGCCGGTGGTGGTTTCCGGGCTGCCGAACATCACGCCGATCTTCATGCGGATTTGGTTGATGAATACCACCAAAGTGTTGGTTTTCTTAATGTGGCCAGTGAGCTTGCGCAAGGCCTGGCTCATTAGGCGGGCTTGCAGGCCCACGTGGCTGTCGCCCATTTCGCCTTCGATTTCTGCTTTCGGCACCAGCGCGGCCACGGAGTCGATCACCACCATGTCCACACCGCCGGAGCGCACCAGCATATCGCAGATTTCCAGCGCCTGCTCGCCTGTGTCCGGCTGCGACACCATCAGCTCTTCCACCTTCACGCCCAGCTTGCGCGCGTAAATCGGGTCGAACGCGTTTTCCGCATCGATAAAGGCACACACACCGCCATTTTTCTGGCATTGCGCGATGGTTTCCAAACACAGCGTGGTTTTACCGGAAGACTCCGGCCCGAAGATTTCCACAATGCGCCCGCGCGGCAAACCGCCCACGCCCAGTGCCAAATCCACGCCCAAAGAGCCGGTGGAAATCACTTCCAAGTTTTCATCCTGATGGCTGCCATCCATCTTCATGATGGCGCCTTTGCCGAAATTCTTTTCAATCTGCGCCAGTGCGGCGGCCAAAGCCTTTGCTTTATCGTTTGACATAAGCTAATCCCGTATGAAGTGTGAATAAATCTGGCGGATTATCGCACAAAGCACCGCCGCTGTGTTTGCCGGAAAGCCATCGAAACTTGAGCGCCCCGCCCGATGCTGGCAATATATAGCGAATTCAATTTAAACCGGTACAGCGTTGGCTCGCCTTG
>NZ_KV804548.1:64313-81461 GCF_001811325.1 Eikenella sp. HMSC071B05
ATTTAAACCGGTACAGCGTTGGCTCGCCTTGCTGTACTATTGTACTATCTGCGGCTCGCCGCCTTGTCCCGATTTAAATTTAAATCCACTAGAGCGCCATTTGATCCACACATTGCAGACACCCAACATGACCCAATCCGATGCCCAACACGAACAACACCCGCGCAGCATCAAATCTTTCGTTTTGCGCCAAGGCCACATGACCCCCGCCCAGCAGCGTGCCATCGATGAGAACTGGCCGCGCTTCGGCCTGGACTTTCAACACGCGCCCGTTGATTTAAACGCCGCCTTCGGCCGGGAAGCCCCGAAAATCCTCGAAATCGGCTTCGGCATGGGCACCGCCACCGCCGAAATCGCCAAAAGGCTACCTGAAAAAGATTTTCTCGCTATCGACGTGCATGGCCCCGGCGTGGGCAATTTGTGCAAACTCATGGCCGAGCAGGAGATTGCCAATATCCGAGTGATACGCCACGATGCCGTGGAAGTAGTGGAAACCATGCTGCCCGATGCCTGCCTGAGCGGCATCCACATTTTCTTCCCCGACCCCTGGCACAAAAAACGCCATCACAAACGCCGCCTGATTCAAGCCCCCTTCGTGGCCAAACTGCTGCCCAAACTCAAAAGCGGCGGCTATATCCACCTCGCCACCGACTGGGAAGAATACGCCGTGCAGATGCTCGAAGTGCTGAGCAGCTTCCCCGAGCTGCAAAATACCGTCGAAGCCTACGCACCCACCCCGGACTACCGCCCCGAAACCAAGTTTGAAGCCCGCGGCAAACGGCTCGGCCATGGCGTGTGGGATTTGGTGTTTGAAAAACGCTGACGGCAATTTTCAGGTAGCCTTTGCCTACCACTCTTGCCCGCATACCCACATTTCGCTATCCGATTCAACACAGGCTACCTGAAAGCGCAGCTTCAATATAGTGGATTAAATTTAAATCAGGACAAGGCGGCGAGCCGCAGACAGTACAGATAGTACGGCAAGGCGAGCCAACGCTGTACCGGTTTAAATTTAATTCACTATAAAATCCGCTTCAGGTAGCCTCTTGCCACGCCTGCCCATCTTCTCCCGCCATGCCCTTCACCCTTGCCCACCCCGTTGCCGTGCTGCCCTTTGCACACTGCCGCCGCGTCCACTTCCCGGCCATGGTTATCGGCAGCCTCGCGCCGGATTTCGTGTATTTCCTGCACGGCCGCGCCGTGCCGGGCGGGCATAGTTTGGCCAATCTGCTGTGGCCGAACCTGCCGCTGTGTTTCGCCCTCTACGCACTCTATCTCGCCTTGTGGTACCACACCTTGCGCGACTTCCTGCCCGACTGCCTCAATGCGGCCTACAGGCTACCTGAACATGCAATAGCCGCTGCACCGCACAAACGCCGCCAAATAGCAGCCATACTGTTTGCCTTTGTTTTCAGTGCCCTGTTCGGCATGATTACCCATCTGTTTTTAGATGCCTTCACCCACCCGACCGGCTGGTTTGTGCAACATTTTGCCCCGCTGCAACAGACCGTGTTCGCCCTGCCGGCCTATAAATGGCTGCAATATGGCGGCGGCGTGTTCGGCTTGGGCGGCTGCCTGCTGTTTGCACTCTGCGCCGCCCGCCGCCGACCGCACCACTCGACCAAAACCGAACGGCAGAAAAGCCTCTTCTGGGCAAGCTGCACCCTGCTGACACTCTGCGGCTGGGCACTCTGGCAAACCGCCACGCCTATCCCATTGGCTCACGCCGCCACCCAAGTGATCCGCCTCATCGACTGCGCCGTGCTCGGATTCTCACTGCTCTGTGCGGTACGGCGCTTAGCTTTCAGCTAGCCTCAATCTCTTCCCGCCGTTTAGCCAAACCAACACAAAAGGCTACCTGAAAAGTGCGAAGCAAAAACCCGCCTTGCACTTTTCAGGTAGCCTTTTCCAATCTGTAGTGTCGTGCCGTTTATGCTGCCTCGTTCTTGCTCAAAGTAAAGCCGGTGAAGCCAAACACCAGCGTGAGCAGCAGGCTGAGGTAGCAGAAGAAGGCGTAGGGCAGATAATCAATCACGGGCACGCCCAGGGCGTGGTGGATAAACACGCCGCATACGCTCCAGGGCACAAGCGGGTTGGTTACCGTGCCTGCGTCTTCCACGGTGCGGGCGATGTTGCACGGGTGCAGGCCGAGCCGTTCGTAGATGGGCTTGAAGGTGTTGCCGGCCAGGAGCAGGCTGAGGTATTGCTCACCGATGAGCACGTTTACGCCCAGCGAAGTGGCGGCCACGGTGAAGGTGGCACGACCGGCGTTGACCAGCATATGGCCGATACCGGAGAGCAGCGCGGGCAGGATGCCCAGGGCGTTGAGCAGGCCGCCGAGGCTGAGGGCGAGGATAACGATGGTTTGGGTGAAAAACATGCTGCCGATGCCGCCGCGCGAAATCAGCTTGGCCACATTGCCCAAATCGGTGCCTTCTGGCGGCGCGTAGCCGTTGAAGAAGTAGCCGCCGAGCTGTTCTATGCTGGGGCTGCTGTGCAGGTAGGTGAGCACGAGGGAAACGGCGATGGTGATGATGATGGTGTAAATCGCGTTCACGCGGCGCATGGCTAAAACGATCAACACGGCAAAGGGCAACAGGGTGTAGCCGTGCACTAAGCCGCTGGCCTGCAGCTGGGTTTGGAAGGCGGCCACGCTGCTTAAATCGGCGGCAGCGGTGTGGCCGGAGAGCAACCAGAGCAACAGCGCGGTAAGCAGCCAGGCGGGGATGGTGGTGTACATCATATTGCGGATGTGGTCGAACAAATCGATGCCCACAATGGAGGCGGCAATGCTGGTGGTGTCGGAAATGGGCGACATTTTGTCGCCGAAAAACGCACCGGACACCACCGCCCCGGCCACCACGGCCGGATTAGCACCCAAGGCGCTGCCCATACCGATAAAGGCCACGCCCAGGGTGGCGCAGGTGGTGAGGCTGCTGCCGATGGCCACGCCCACCATCGAAGTGAGCACGAAGGCGGAAAGATAGAAAAACTGCGGCGAAATCAGCTCGAAGCCGTAATACATCAGCGTGGGAATCGCGCCGGACACCATCAGCGCCGACACCAGCAAGCCAATGAAAAAGAATAGATAAATCGCGCCGATGCCGGAGAGCACGCCGCGCGCCATGCTCAGCTGCATACGGCCGAAATCCAACCCTTTGGCTTTGCCGAAACAGAGCAGCCCGCACAGCACCAAAATTACCGACAAATGCGGCACCCAGCCGAAATGAATCATGGTGATGCTCATCACGGCCACCACCAGCGCGGCCATCACCGCCGCCTCACGCGGTTGCATTTCCAATAGGGCTTCTTTGGTTTCGTTCACTTCCGTCTCCTCCCGCTTCAACTTGGCAGTTTGTGCCACAAATTTTGTAAAGAGACTGCCAAACTACCATTTCCCGCCCGGCAAGGCAATCCCGGCATCAGCAATACCTATTTTAAAAGGGCACAGATTCGCCTGATTTGTGTTTCAGGCTACCTGAAAGCAGTTTAGAATCATATTAGAAATGAAGTTTATGCAATAAAATTGCAAAATGTTAGGCATTATAAAAAATAAATGTCTCACCTCTATTCCCGGTAGCACTTGCAACAAACACATGCTATTCAGCTAAAATACGCCCCAACCGAAAGGCTACCTGAAAAATGCCGCCTTTAGCTGTTTGAACTTCCGTTGCAGTTCATGCTTTCAGGTAGCCTCAAATATTCTATAAATCATCACATTAAACAGGACCAGAACCATGCCAGACTACCGCTCCAAAACCTCCACCCACGGCCGCAACATGGCGGGCGCGCGCGCATTGTGGCGCGCCACCGGCGTGATGGAAACCGACTTCGGCAAGCCCATCATCGCCGTTGCCAACTCGTTCACCCAATTCGTGCCCGGCCATGTCCACCTACACAATATGGGCCAACTGGTTGCCCGCGAAATCGAAAAAGCCGGCGCCATCGCCAAAGAATTCAACACCATCGCCATCGACGACGGCATCGCCATGGGACACAGCGGCATGTTGTATTCCCTACCCAGCCGCGATTTGATTGCCGACTCCATCGAATACATGGTCAATGCCCACTGCGCTGACGCGTTGGTGTGCATTTCCAACTGCGACAAAATCACTCCGGGCATGCTGATTGCCGCCATGCGTCTGAATATCCCGACCATCTTCGTTTCCGGCGGTCCGATGGAAGCGGGCAAGGTCATCGGTGTGGCCAACATCCAGCCCGAACGCCGCTTGGACTTGATTGATGCCATGATTGAATCGGCGGACGACAATGTCAGCAACCAGCAAGTCGAAGAAGTCGAGCAAAACGCCTGCCCGACCTGCGGCTCCTGCTCCGGCATGTTCACCGCCAATTCCATGAACTGCC
This sequence comes from Eikenella sp. HMSC071B05, assembly GCF_001811325.1. NCBI lineage: Bacteria > Pseudomonadati > Pseudomonadota > Betaproteobacteria > Neisseriales > Neisseriaceae > Eikenella > Eikenella sp. HMSC071B05. The sequence continues at coordinate 68,679 of NZ_KV804548.1, forward strand.
TGACCGAGGCGCTTGGTTTGTCCCTGCCCGGCAACGGCTCCTACCTCGCCACCCACGCCGGCCGCAAAGAATTGTTCCTCGAAGCAGGCCGCATGATTGTCGAAATCACCAAACGCTATTACGAACAAAACGACGAAACCGTGCTGCCGCGCAGCATCGCTACCAAAAAAGCATTTGAAAACGCCATGACCATGGACATCGCCATGGGCGGCTCCACCAACACCATTTTGCACTTGCTCGCTGTCGCCAACGAAGCAGGTGTGGATTTCAAAATGGCCGACATCGACCGCCTGAGCCGCGTCGTCCCCTGCATCTGCAAAACCGCGCCCAACAACCACGACTACTACATGGAAGACGTGCACCGCGCCGGCGGCATCTTCGCCATCCTGAAAGAACTAGACAAAGCGGGCAAACTGCACACCGACGTGTACACCATCCATGCGCCGACGCTGAAAGACGCGATTGAACAATGGGACGTGACCAATCCCGAAAACACCCACGCCATCGAGCGCTTCAAAGCCGCGCCCGGCGGCGTACGCACCACCCAAGCATTCTCGCAAAACCGCATGTGGAAAACCCTCGACCTCGACCGCGAAAAAGGCTGTATCCGCAACGTCGAACACGCCTACTCGCAAGACGGCGGTTTGGCGGTCTTATTCGGCAACATCGCCGAGCGCGGCTGCGTGGTAAAAACCGCAGGCGTGGACGAGAGCATCCTCAAATTCACCGGCCGCGCCCGCGTGTTTGAAAGCCAAGAAGCAGCCGTCGAAGGCATTTTGGGCAACCAAATCGTCGCCGGCGACATTGTCATCATCCGCTACGAAGGCCCCAAAGGCGGCCCAGGCATGCAAGAAATGCTGTACCCGACTTCCTACCTGAAATCCAAAGGCTTGGGCAAAGCCTGCGCCCTGCTCACCGACGGACGCTTCTCCGGCGGCACATCAGGCCTCTCCATCGGCCACGCTTCGCCCGAAGCGGCAGAAGGCGGCGCCATCGGCTTGGTGCACGAAGGCGATACGATTGAAATCGACATCCCCAACCGCAGCATCAACCTGAAAGTGTCCGACGAAGAACTCGCAAAACGCCGCGCCGAAATGGAAGCGCGCGGCAGCAAAGCGTGGAAACCGGAAAACCGCGACCGCTACGTCTCCGCCGCCCTGCGTGCCTATGGCGCGATGGCGACTTCCGCCGACAAAGGCGCAGTGCGCGACGTATCGCAAATCGAACGCTGATTGGTTTTCAAGCTGTGCACAATTTTCAGGTAGCCTGTATTGCTTGCAGGCTGCCTGAAAATTTGCGTGGGTATCAATATCCGCCCTATGCTGCATTTACCATAAATTAGAGAGACTTTAAGGAGTAGATTTATGCTGACAGAATTAATGAAACAATATGCCGCCTCCTATGAATCAAGGAGAAGGGAAATAATTGAAGGCATGCAGCAATTCGGCTGGAAAGAAAAAGATATTTATGTTGACAAGCAAATTATCCAAAAACCGAAAGAACTGCCCAATTTTATTCCAACGCTACAAACCGATTTCAATCGGCCGTTGTCTCCCATGTTGAAAGAAAGATTTGCATTTGCTGATAATTGGAAAGATTGTGATGCCGAATTCTTAGGGCATGAGAAAATAAATAAAACCATAAGAACAAAATATTTCAGGAGATGGATTGATGTAATGAGGAGAAATTGGGAAGGCTCTGCACCTCAACGGTATCCAGATAACCAACTTTCATTATTTGCTATTGAAGATAGAGAAAATGGAGATTATGTGTTGTTGGTTTGGGTAACGCCTGATGCTGTTGAACCGCAAATATGGTGCTATACAGGGCAATCGGAACAAATATTTGAAAATTTGGCTCAATATTTTTTATGGTTAATCAAAGAATAAACAAGCCCTGCCGTAGAACAGCGGGCGTAGGATAGGTACTTGCTGCCCATACATCCCTTTCAGGCTACCTGAAAAATAAAATGCGTAGCAAACGTAGGCAGGATTCTTGAGTCCGATACCTTCAATCAATATAAAGATTTTGTTTACGGACTGTTCCCGCTGTTTTTTTTCAGGCAGCCTATTTCAATTCAACAAATTGAATTTAAATGAAATACCATTAGCTGAGTAATTAAAGGCATACGGAAAGTGCTAGGAAGGAAAATAGTATGGATAGCAAACAAAACAGATCAATTATTGAAAAAATGGTAACTTATGAGAATAGATTAATATCAGAAGAGCATGATTTTAATGAAGATAGTCTTTCCGAATGGGTTCTGGAAGCCTGCGAATTTGCTTTTGATCATTTTAAAGAAAAAGACAATTCAGAAATGCTTAACTATGCATTTGAATACAGGATTAATACCGTAGCATTACGATTGATGATGGGTTTGAAAAAGGTTTATCCACAGCTGAAATCATCAAAAAAGGTTTCCGATACAATTTTAAGCCTGATAGAAAATGAAAAATATGCTGATGGGCGACGAAGTTTTATTTTGACGTTATGGGAGAATAAATTAGATACCCAATTTATTGAAATTATTCAAAAACATATTAGCTTCTGGGAAAACCCACTGTTTTCAAGCGTAATTGTTTTGGGTTTGACCAAACGCAGAATAGCGGGGTTCGCACCACAAGTTCGGGCTGCTTTGGAGCAGTTTACAGATAAAAGAGGCTTGCATTTGACCATCAGGAAATCCTGCCAGAAATATTTGACGGATGAACCTAAATATAAACACTTCTCGGTATTTTTGGAAAAAGACGGCAGCCGCCGCAAAAAACCGTAGGCCAGATTTCCAAATCCGACAGCCTCAAAAGTGCAGACTGCCATTTTCAGGTAGCCTCCGCCACCATGCAGGCTACCTGAAATCATTAAGCTTCAGTAAATCAAAAAACTTGATACAATACGCCCGATGGAAAAGCCGGCCATACAAGCTTTTCCATCATCTTATTTCATCCTGCCTGCTTTCAGGCAGCCAATTGTTAACCCTTATCCGTTCACGTATATCATGACACACACCTCTCCTGCCGTTTGGCGGCAAAAAATCGGTGCCGTTGTTTTGCACCAAACCACCCAGCTGGCCATCCTCCTCATCATCGTTTTAAACGCCATCATCCTCGGTCTGCAAACCTCGCCCGCCATAATGGCGCGTTGCGGCGCGTTGCTGCATTGGCTGGATATGGCCGCGCTGATTATTTTTATTGTGGAATTGGCGGCGAAATTCATTGCTTTGGGGCGGCGGTTTTTCCGAGACGGCTGGAATATTTTCGATTTCCTCGTGGTGGCCGTGGCGCTGTTGCCCAATGCGGGCGCGCTTTCGGTGTTGCGCTCGCTGCGCGTGTTGCGCGTGCTGCGGCTGATCAACCGTATGCCGCAGCTGCGCCGTATTGCCGATGCCATCTTGCAGGCCGTGCCGGGCATCGGTGCGATTGCGGGACTGATGGGCATTCTGTTTTACGTGGGCGCTGTGATGGCCACCACGCTCTTCGGCGAACGTTTCCCCGAATGGTTCGGCAGCCTGGGTAAATCGCTGTATACGCTGTTTCAAGTGATGACGCTGGAGAGCTGGTCGATGGGCATCGTGCGCCCTGTGATGGAAGCCTATCCAAACGCCTGGCTGTTTTTCGTGCCGTTTATTTTGGTGTCTGCCTTTGTGATGCTGAACTTATTCGTGGCCGTGATTGTAGATACCATGTCGAACCTACATTCCACCGACCCAGATACAGAACAGCAGCCCGAAGCGTCACAAACAGGCCAAATCTTGGTGAGCAGTGCCGAGCTGGTGCGCCTGCATCAAGAAATGGCTGAAATCAAAGCATTGTTGCGCGAACAGCAGGCAAAATAATTCAGGTAGCCTGTTTGGCCGCAGAGGCTACCTGAAACGCACGATCCCGCTTTTCAGCTAGCCTGACGGCACATGCCTGCTTTCGCCCTACCCTATTGAGCAATCTGCCATGACCGCCGCCCTCCACCTACGCATCTGCCTCGATTTTATTGAAACCGCTTTGCTCAATAGCGGCAGCAGATGGGATACAAGCGAACTCTACGAAGCCCACCAACGCGCTTGGGGCTATCTCCGCTGCCCCCAAAGCGAATGGACGCAAACCCATACTACTCCGCACTACCCGCCCGGCAGCGATTTGCCCACCCTGCTGACCGCACGCAATTTCCTCGCGCCTTATGCCGCGGATTACGCCCAAGAAACGCACGAGTCCGCCTTTTTTCATGCTTTGGCACAATATGATGCCAACCTGCCGGAAGCATTTGCCCAATACCGCCAAATGCGCTTAAACGATATCGGCGCAATCCGGCCGATTACGCCCGAACAGCTGGCCGAGTTGCAGGCATACCCAGGGTTTGAAACCATTTTGGTAGAAGATTGGACCAATGAAGCAGAGCTGTTCGAGCACGTGCCGGTGCAGGAAATCGTCTTGCAATCGCTGGGCTTTTTAGAGGAATACGTCCGCCCCTACAGCCGAAGCCACCAAATGTTGTTCGATTATCCTGCCGCGACCCGCGCCTTTTTCCAAGGCCGGCTTTCCTCTGCCGAGCTGGCAGCAAAATGCAGGCAGCATTGGCAGCATCAAAGAAACCAATTCAACGGCATTCCCCATCTGCGCCGCCAAGAAGCGGCCATGGGCTTTTTCCTGTGGGAAGCCGCATGGAACGAAGAGTTGGCCAGCCAAGAAGGCCTGCAAGACCCGCCGTTGTTCTATTTCCTCGACAATCTCACCCAAATCAATGCCGGCCTGGCCCTGCAATGGCGGGATTATGTTGCACCCTTATTGAGAGCCGCATAAACGCAGCCTATGTATATCTAAAGTTTCAGGTAGCCTGTATCGCCACGCAGACTACCTGAAACTTTATCTGGCACAGCAATTTAGATATGATGGCGGCAGGTAAATCCGTAACGCATTTCCTCCCACAACCCCACTCCGGAGCAAACCCATGCTTTCATCACTGCATACCCGAACTGCCGCCTTCGCCGCCATACTGTTGGCGCTATCCGCCACTGCCGCCGCCCATGTTGCCCCCGATAGCTGCGGCCTGCCCGACAGTGCGACACCTGCCAGCTATCTGGCCACCAACCACGACAGCGAAGAAGTCAATATCCGCACACAGCCCAACACCCGCGCCGCCATCCTTGCCGTTTGCGACAATCAAAGTGAAGCCGCCATCCTCGGCAAAAGTGGCGCGTGGTACCGAGTGCGGCTGGCCGTGCGACCAAACCAGCCAGCGGAACGGCGCATCATCAACGGCTATGTGCACCAAAGCCAGGTCAGCCTGCGCCATGTTTATACCGTGCACAGCGCCGACTGCTCGGCCAACCTGCGACTAAATGCCAACCAACGTGCCGAAATACAGCAACATATCCCCAACGGCACCACCGTGATCGAACACCCCGCCAAGCGCCAAGGCGACTGGCATTATGTGAGCGTACACGGCAGCGACAGCGACACTTATGGCTATGTGCACAAAAGCCAGTTGAGGCCGAAAGCCGGGCGTTAAGCAGTAAAACATTTCAGGTAGCCTGCCATACCCAAGTAGGCTACCTGAAACTTTATCCGGCGCACTAATTTGGCTATGATTGCGCCAAACTAATCGCCTGGCTACTCGCCAAACTCTCCAATCATCATGCCGACCCTGCATATCCGCACCCCCAATCCCACGCTCTATATCGCCTTCTTGGCGCTCGGTTTATTGAACGCCATCAAATCGGGCGTCATTTCGCCGGAAGCAGGCATTTGGACATTACGCATGCCGAAAAATTATGATGAAATCCTGCCCTATTGCCCGCCGAAATTGCAGAATATCATTGCGTGTTTCGATGAGTTAGACTTGCTCTCCCGGCTCGATGCCGTTGCATATGCCCAAACCATCGACCGCCTGATGCGTGATTTGCAACAAATCGTGGCGGAACATTCCGAACCGTACGATGCCCATTTAAGCGTAAGCGGCTAGTTTCATCGTGAGCTGAAACCCTACCACCCTGCTTCCTCCATCATAAAAGGCTACCTGAAAACCAAAAAATCGGTTTTCAGGTAGCCTTTACTATGCTTTCAAATAATTACTGCTTCATCGCATTCACCAGCGCGTTCACGTTGTAGCGGAACATTTGCTCATAAGTGGCAGCGGGAGCACCGCGGCTCAGGGCGTCGGAATAGAGCTTGCCGTTTACGCGGATGCCGGTTTCACGCGAGATGCGTTCCACCATGCGCGAATCTTTGATGTTTTCGCTAAACGCGGCGCGGATACCCTGGCTGCGGATTTGGCGGATGAGGGCGGAAACCTGGCGGGCGGAAGGCTCGGCTTCGGTACTCACGCCTTGCGGGGCGATGAATTCGATGCGGTAGCGTTTGCCCATGTAGTTGAAGGCATCGTGCCCGGTGAGCACTTTGCGCCGTGCCTGCGGCACGCTGTTGAATTGGGTTTGCGCCCATTGGTGCATGGCATCGAGGCGGGCTTGGTAGCCGCTGAGGCGCTGCTGATAATAAGCTCGGCCTTGCGGATCGACTTTAATCAGCGCGTCGGCCACGTTTTGGGCGTAGGTTTTCATCAGCACAGGATCATTCCACACGTGCGGGTCGAATTCGCCGTGATGATGGTGGCCGTGGTCATGTCCGTGGCCGTGGTGGTCATGGTCGTGATCATCATCGTCGTGGTCTTCGGCCTTCATCGGCTGGATGTTTTTGGTAGCCTCGGCAAACGGCACGCCGCTTTGGCGGATGCCGCGCATCACCGCAGCCTGCTCAAAGCCCAAACCGTTCACCAACACCAGTTTGGCATTGCGGATGCGCTGCATATCGCGGCTGGTAAGATTGTAGGCATGCGCGTCTTGGTCGGGACCGACCAGGTTGCTCACGTTCACGCGCTCGCCGCCCACCTGCTTGGCCACATCGCCCAAAATGCTGAAGCTCGACACCACTTCCACCGGCGCGGCATACAGGCTGCCGGAAAACAGCGCGGCAATCAGGCCGAGTTTCCAATGTTTCAAATTCATCTTTTACTCCTTATGGTTGTTTGTCATGTGAGCCTTCCGGCTCGTCCGTGAGGCTACCTGAAAACAATTTTAGCTTTATGGAAGCTTAAGCTTTCAGGTAGCCTTTAAACCTATTAGCCTCTCTTGGCTGGCCCAGCCAATCAAGCCCGCAAATGCCTGCCGCGCCACCATTTCGGCAGCATCCCGCCCTCGCGCCCGATAAACAGCGACACGGCATACACGCCGCCCAGGCACAAAATAATCGCCGGGCCGGAGGGAATATCCACATGGTAGGAAAACAGCAGACCGCAGAAGCTACAAGCGAGTGCAATCAGCACCGCAAGCGCAATCAGCCCGCCCATGCTGCGCGACCACAGCCGCGCGGTAATCGCCGGCAGCATCATCACGCCCACCGACATCAGCGTGCCGATAGCCTGAAAACCGGCCACCAAATTCAGCACCACCAGCATCAAAAACAGCACATGCCACAGCCCGCCGCGCCCGTTCACCGCGCGCAGAAACAGCGGATCGATGCTCTCCAGCATCAGCGGGCGGTAGATCAGCGCCAGCGTCAACACCGACACCGCACTCACACACAACACCAAAATCAGTGACGGCGTATCCACCGCCAGTACAGAGCCGAACAAAAGATGTAGCAAATCCACATTGCTGCCGTAGCTGCTCACCAGCACCACGCCCAAGGCCAGGCTGGCCAGATAAAACGCGGCAAAATTTGCGTCTTCCTTCAAATTGGTGTGGCGGCTCACCAAGCCGGCCAGCAGCGCCATCGCCAGCCCGGCGGCAAAACCGCCCAGACTCATGGCGGGCAGGCTGAGCGAACCGGCGGCAATATAGCCCGCCGCCGCGCCGGGCAGCACCGCGTGGCCGAGCGCATCGCCCACCAGGCTCATGCGCCGCATCACCAAAAACACGCCCACCGGCGCCGCGCCCACGGCCAGAAACAGCACGGAGGCAAGGGCATAGCGCATAAAATCGTCGGCAAAGGGTTCGATCAGGAGCTGGGAGAGGGTCATGGCGTGTGCTTATTCGGTTAGTAGATTAGGTTTTATTGTTTAGTTTCTGGGAAACTCATGCTTTCAGGTAGCCTGTTGGGCAGGCGGCTGGCCGTTGGCAATGATTACGCCTTCGCCCACGGCGGTGCCGCCTTCCATAATCCAAAATTCCGTGCCGGGGCGTAGGGCGGAATAATCCACACGGTCGGGGTAGAGGTAGTCCAGCCCGGCTTGCAGCGGCTCGCCGAATCGGGTGTGCTCGAACGCGGCAAACACGATACCGAGCATTTCGCGGCTGCCTTTGGGCGCGAAGTGCGGGCGGTAACCTTCGGCGGGGAAGTGTGTGCGGCTGCGGATGCGCTGCGGGAACGCTTCAACGGGAAAATCTTCGCTGCGGTTTCGAAAGAAAATAACGGTGGCGGCAAACATGGCGTTCAGGCTACCTGAAAACTCAAGCCGCGCACCATTCGTGCGGTTCGGTGCGGTGCATGGCTTCGGCGGCCTGTTTCAGGTAGCCTTCGGTGAGCACCTCGGCAGTGGCGCCGCTGGCGATTTTTTCGCGGGCAATCAGGAAGGTGTGGGGGAAGTAGGCGCGCACCTGCTCGTAATCGTGCAGCACGGCAATCACGGCGCGGCCTTCGTTTTGGTGGCATTGGCGCAATACTTCCAATAATTCATAAGTGGTGCGCGCGTCCACGGCATTGAAGGGCTCGTCCAGCAGCAGGAATTTGGCATCCTGCACCAGCATGCGAGCAAACAGCACTCGCTGGAATTGGCCGTTGGAAAGCTGGCCAATGCTCCGGCGGGCGAAATCGGCCATGCCCACGCGCTCGAGCGCGGCGTGCACCCGTTCGCGCTGTGCGGGTTTGGTGCCGCCGAAAAAGCCGATTTCATACCACAAGCCCATGGCGGCCAGCTCATACACGGAAATGGGCTGGCTGCGGTCGATATCGGACTGCTGGGGCAGATAGGCGATATCGCGGCGGGCGAGGCCTTGCCATTGCACGCTGCCGGTGCTGGTTTTCAACAGCCCCATGATGGCTTTGAGCAGGGTGGATTTGCCCGCGCCGTTGGGGCCGAACACCGCCCACATGCTGCCCGGCGCGAATTCGCCGCAAATGTGGTGCACGGCGGGATGGTGGCGGTAGCTCACGGTGAGGTTGTCGAACACGATGCTCATAATGCGGCGCCCGTCCAGGCAAACACGCCCAGCATCAGGGCGATGAGCGATACGGCCAAAAGCAAACGGCTGCCGGCGCCGCGAAGTAACCAAGAGTGCATAGTGTGTGCTGAATGTTATGTTGTAACGGGCGGCATGATACTCTATAACATGTGCTTTTTCCATAGCCGGAAGGCTACCTGAAAAGCAGGCAGAAAATGCCGCTGCGTTAATTTAGTGCCGACAAAGTGCCAATTTGTTGGCAATATTGAAAAATACTTGCCGCACAGCACAGTTGCCCCAACCGCGCAGCCGCGCCGTTTCCCTAGCACGAGGTATGAAGGAGCCAAGCGTTTGGCTATAATGATCAGATTGCTTGCGCCTACTTACCCTTCCCTCCCCGCCCACCAAGGAATAACAATGAAGAAACTGCTCTTGCTCGCCATTTGCGCCGGCCTGCTCGCTGCCTGCGGCGGCCAAGCCCAACGCGAGGCCTCCGCCCCCGAAGACGATAACGCCAACCTGCTCAACCTCTACAACTGGGCAGATTATGTCGATCCCGCCACCCTCACCGCCTTCACCGAGAAAACCGGCATCACCATCCGTTCCGCCTACTACGACAACAACGAAACCCTTGAAGCCAAAATGCTCAGCGGCAGCAGCGGCTACGATTTGGTGGTACCCTCCATTTCCAACGTAGGCCGCCAAATCCAAGCCGGCGCCTACCAGCCCATCGATAAAAGCCAAATCCCCAACTACAGCAATCTCGACCCGCACCTGCTCAAGCTGATGGAGCAAGTGGACCCCGGCAACAAATATGCCGTACCCTATTTCTGGGGCATCAACACGCTGGCCATCAACACCCAAATGGTGCAAAAAGCCCTGGGTGGTAAACCCATGCCCGAAAACGTGTGGGATTTGGTGTTCAATCCTGAATACACCGCCAAGCTCAAATCCTGCGGCATTTCCTATTTCGACAGCCCGCTCGAACAATATCCATTGGCACTCCACTACTTAGGCAAAGACCCCAACAGCACCAAGCCTGAAGACCTGCAAGCGGCCACCGACATGATGCGTGCCGTACGCAAAGACATCCGCATCTTCACCGCCTCCACCTACATCAACGACCTCGCTGCCGGCAACCTGTGCGTGGCCGTGGGCTATGGTGGCGATTTGAACATTGCCCGCAACCGGGCCATCGAAGCCGGCAACGGCATCGACATCCAAGTGCTCGTGCCGAAAAACGGACTGGCAGTGTGGATCGACTCCCTGATGATTCCCAAAGACGCGCACCACCCCGCCAACGCCCTGAAATACATCAACTACACCCTCGACCCCAAAGTGGCCGCCGCCAACGGCAGCTTCGTGACCTATGCCCCTGCCAGCCAGCCGGCCCGCGAGCTGATGCCCGAGGCCTACCGCAACAACGAATCCATCTTCCCCAGCGAAGAAGCCATGGCCAACAGCTTCGTCATCCTGCCCAAAGACCCGCACACCAGCCGCCTGATGACCCAGCTTTATCAAAGGCTGATGGCGATCAAATAACGGCAAGGCCAGCAAACCACAAAAGGCTACCTGAAAGCAGAAATCCCAACGAAATCAAAACAAACTGCTTGAGCGCTTAGGCAGTTAACCTTTCAGGTAGCCTTTCCCAAAGCAAAACGCCCGAGCCAAAGCCCGGGCGCATATATTCCAATCAAACCGTTCAGCCGAAGAACATCTTGGAGAACAGCAGGCCGAAGGCCAAGCTGAAACCCATGCTCAACAAGCCGGGCAGCATAAAGCTGTGGTTGAAAATATATTTGCCGATTTTCGTCGTGCCCGTGCTATCAAAATCGATGGCGGCAATAATCGGGCCGTAGTTCGGAATGAAGAAATAGCCGTTCACCGCCACGAATGTGCCGATGATAATCGGCGCGGGCACGCCCAACGAAATGGCCACCGGAAACAGCGTCGCCACCGTGGCGCCCTGGCTGTTCACCAACACAGAGAGCACAAACAGCGCAAAGGCAAACGCCCACGGTGCGCTCTGCACCAGGCCGGACACCGCCTGCTGCACTTCGTCCAAATGCCCGTGCATCAGCGTATCGCCCAGCCAGGCCACGCCAAACACGGCAATCACGGCGCGCATACCGGCATGGAACACCGAGCCCTGCGTAATCGCATTGCCATCCGGCTTGCAGGTGAGGATAATCAGCGCGGCAGCGGAAAGCATCACAATTTCAATGGTGTGTGCCATCCCCATCGGCTTATCGTTAAACACCGGGCGCAGCGAAGGCATCGCGCCGAGCAACACCACCAAAATAGCGGCAAACAGGAAAATCCCCACCGAAATCTTAGCCTTGCCGCTCACTTGCGCATCGGCGGCAACGGTTTCCGTATCATACAGCTTGCTGTAGGCCGGGTCTTTCAGGCGGCGTTGGTATTCCGGATCGTCTTTCAGCTCTTTGCCCATGCGGTTTACCAACACGCAGGCAATACCGATGCCGATGATGGTGGAAGGCACGCTCACTTTAAGCACGTCTGCCATCGTAATATGCTGCGGCTCGAGGTAGCTCACGCAGGCCACCACCGCCGCCGCAATCGGGCTGGCCACAATGGCAAACTGCGAAGCAATCACCGCCATGGTCAGCGGGCGCTCCGGGCGGATACCGTTTTTGCGGCTCACTTCCGCAATCACCGGCAGCACGGAATAGGCCACATGCCCCGTACCGGCCAAAACGGTGAAGGTGTAGGTAACCATCGGCGCGATAAAAGTGATGTATTTCGGGTTTTTATGCAGCACGCGGGTGGCGATTTTAATCATATAGTCCAAACCGCCGGCCGCCTGCATGGCCGCCGCTGCCGACACCACCGCCATAATCATCAGCATCACATCAATCGGCGGGCTGGTGGGCTCCAAGCCGAAACCGAACGACAATATTGCCAAACCGATACCGCCGAACACACCCAAGCCGATACCGCCCACCTGGGCGCCGGCCAAGATGCACAACAGCACCACGGCAAACTGGATAAAAAACTGCGCATGTTGAGCAAAGAAGCTCATTATGGTCTCCAAAGTAAACTTATGTATGCAAAAAGGAGCGCTGAGTTTACCAAAATTTATCCCGCAAATAAAACGGATTTTATTTTCAGGTAGCCTTTATTTAACACAACAAACTGTATATAAAAATAAATTTTTAACTTGTCGCAACCAATTCTATCCTACATATCCTGCCCGGCAAAGCCATCCCCGCTGCATTCCGCACACCGAATAGCAAACATTTCTTAACAAACAAGCCAACAAAAATCCCATGCCGGGAAACAGCATGGGACAGAAATTGGAGCGGGTAACGGGAATCGAACCCGCATAGTCGGCTTGGGAAGCCGGTGCCTTACCATTAGACGATACCCGCAAAACAGGAGTGCGCGCAGTATAGAGGATTTCCCGGCAAACCGCCAGCCCGCGCTAATCTCGGAACACCGGCCCGCCCGGCAACCCATCCTGCGCCTGCACATCGCCGCCCGCCATGCAGGCCGGATAATCCCCATCCAACCGCACATCTTGCCGATAGCCCGCACTGCACGCCAATAGCGGCATATTTATAGTGGATTAACAAAAATCAGGACAAAGCGGCGAGCCGCAGACAGTACACACGTTACGG